>JACIYN010000019.1 GCA_014359885.1 Desulfacinum sp. | reverse complement strand
AGCGCAGACGAGTACGGACGGTGATCCAGGAGCTGATGTACCTGGCGGCCCGGGTGATCCGAACAGGCCGCCGGTTGAAGCTGCAGTTCGGAAGGCACTGTCCGGCCTTTCATGCTTTTCGCAGCCTGTATCTCAGGTTCTGTCCGGCATAGCCAGGGCTGGCCCAAGAGCACGCAAGCTGGCTGACTAGGGACCTTTGAAGGGACACTTATGTTTGGAGACCCGTAGAACATCACCCTCACAAGTGCTTTTTGCGGCTTGTGAAGGCCCGGAGGGTGTCTGAAGAACGGAAACCGGGCGTCAACCAGCCGCGAAATGGATTTCGAATGCTCTACCGTCACTCTGTCGCTTTCCCATTCACGGATTCAGGATTTTGGTACGTACTTTTCCAAAAGGGCTTCTGTGGTTCTAACTGAATCTGCATCTATATCAATCGCTTCCACCCTTGCCGCACCCAACCGGAGGGCAGCCAAACTGTGCAAACCGGACCCACTACCGATATCGAAAAAACTCTCTCCTTCGAGAGTTGTCTTGCCCAGAAGACGACACAAATTTTTCACTGCTTCTTCAATTCGAACTTCGTTGATTTTCTTTGCATACGATGCCCAATTCTTGCCAAAATCAAATCGCATTTTTCCCCTTCCAGAATTAGTTTTCAGGCTTTGGATATCATGTCTGTATTAGCCTTAAAAATATTTTTTCCCACATTGCTCCGATACGTTCAAAGGAAAATTCCTCCCTTATCTTCGCGGCCCTCAAGCCTAGACGCTTCCGCAGCACCGCATCGCCCATTAGACGATCCATGGCCTCAGTCAGGCGGACAACATCACCTGAGGGAATCATGAGCCCATTGACGCCGTGCTGTATGATATCTTGAGGTCCTGTCTCACAATCAAAGGTTATTGCGGGTACGCCGCTGGCTAGCGCTTCCAGTAATGAATTCGGAAATCCCTCAAAACGCGAACTCAGCACAAAAAGACTGGCGGTTTCGTACCATTCGCCCACATTGCCCACCCTTCCTGGGAGGAAAACCCGGCCGTGGAGTCTATGGCGTTCTATGAGCGCTTCAAGCGCCGGTCGTTCACTGCCTTCTCCAATCACAACCAAAATCCAATCGCTATGCTTAGTGACCAACGGCGCAAAAGCTTCTATTAACAAATCAAAACCTTTTTGAACTTCTAATCTACCGACTGCAACCATGACCTTGTTGCCCGGAGCAACAACCCTCGCAGGTGAGAACCTCGGTTCCAACGGCGGCAGGGGCCAAGACACGGCGTTAGGAATCACCCAGATATTCCTAGCCCGTTTATGCTGGCGCAATAATTGGGCGGTCTCCTCCGTCAGTACCACCACTCCATCCAGCAGGCCATAGCTAAGTCGCTGCAACCAATCATCAACCATCCGCAGCGAGTACATTGGGGGGTGACAGCGAACACTTCCGACAGATGGAATAGACAAACCCAAACGTGCCAACGCCAGCAATATATTCCCGGTAGGCATCATTGCCACGGCCACATCCGGGCGAACGTGGCGCAAAACACGCCTCAACGAAAAAAGACGATGGACGAAAGTTTTTGTGGACCCTAATAAGCCCCCACCGCGTATTTCTTTCAAGGCAAACCGTCGAACAAGAGAATGCAAAGGGTAGAAATCGCTCTCCGGGCTCGCTACTGTCACCAAGGTAACGTCCCACCCCTTGGTGGCCCAATGGTTGGCCATGTTTGCAGCGACACGCTCGGCCCCGCCGCAGTGGAGAGAATAAATAAAAATAAGCAGGCGCACGATAGTAACTCTTGGTCGTACTCTACTTCGTTGGCAAGATTACCTCGATTGTCTCGGCTATTATCAGCCTTACACTAACAGTAGAATTTCAAACAAACATTAATATAGTGATACTATTTACCACGCGATTCATGGTTAGCCACCACTTAGCCCCTTTGTCTGAGACGATAGATAATGGTAGGGGCAAGAAAATTCAACTTCTGAGTAAGGCTCGCGGGAATCTTACTTATCCATGTTGCAAGAACTTCACGACCACTTTCCAGCCTTAGCGTTTCGCGCACTGCGGCCTCAGTAAGATTCTGGTAGAGGAAACCAGTTTCTTCCAAATAGCGCTCCAGAAGTCGGAATGAAAGCGGTTCACAGTCATAATATTCACCCTTCTTCGTGCTCCGCACGTAACGATGCCGCATGGGCCGAGGCAGCCAACTCAAGAAAGGCAGCCGATAATGGGGTTCCACCACCATCCATCGATTCGGAGTGGCCAGATACCCCACGCCGTCAGTCCTCATGACACGACGCATTTCCCTGAGGTGATTTTTTTGCGCTTCCAACTCACCGACATGTTCGATCACGTGGTTCGATAGGACCACATGGAAGACTCCATCCCGAAACGGAAGGTTCGTGTCTCGAACCAGTCTAAATTCGAAGCCGTCCTTGACCGTGCGTTGGTCGACCACATCCACGGCCGTCACAATGCACTGAAGCTTCGGGTGGGTAGCGAAATAGTGGGCGATGCCCCCGGAGCCGGTCCCGATTTCCAGCAACCTCAGCGGTTGAGGCCTTTCGGACAAATTGAGTAAGCGTTCTATCTTTAGTGCCTTCTTTCTGCGAGAATCCAAATCCAGGACGGCGTGGGGCTTTCTTCTCATAAGGCACCCCATGGAAGTTCCCGGCCCTCTGGGCGTGCAATGCTATAATCTTGAAAGTCAACCAAAGTCTCTGCCTTTTTAGCCGCCGTTTTCGACGCGGTCGTAGCGCAGCTGGGTGATCTGTTCGCTGATGAGGCCCAGCATGAAAAGGAGCACCGACGTGATGAAAAGAAGCGCCGACATGTTGGTGAAGCGATGGGCCGTGAAATAGGTGTAGGCATAGTTGGTCAGGCCCATCAGGAAAAAGGAGCCACTCACGGGAAGAAAGATACGAAGGGGCGAAAAGAGCGTCGTGATCTTCAAGATGATGAGAAAGAACCGAACGCCATCCCTCAGGGGCTTGATCTTGCTCTTGCCTTTCCTCTTTTTGGCCTGGATGGGCACATAACATACCGAACGGCCGCTCCTTAAGAACGCCAGGGTGAGCGTGGTGGGGTAGGAAAAGGTGTTGGGAAGGAGATACAGGTAGCGAAGCGCCGTTTCGCGGTCCACCACGCGGTAGCCGGATGTCAGATCCTTGACGGGAAACTTGGTGGCGTAGCGCGCCAGCATGTTGTAGCCCGCGTTGGCCAGTCGGCGGAAGGCGTTGGCGTGACTCCCGGGATCCCGGGCCCCCACCACCATGTCGTACTTTTGAGCCGCTTCCAGGAGGCGCGGCAAATCCGCCGGATCGTGCTGGCCGTCCCCGTCCATGAGCACCACCTTGTCCCGGGACGCCATGCGGATGCCCGTCTTCACGGCCGCTCCGTTTCCGATGTTGTAGGGATGGGACCACACGTAGGCCCCCGCCCCCTTGGCTTCCTCGGCCGTGCGATCGCGAGACCCGTCGTCCACCACGATCACCTCCGCTTCGGGAAGGACCTGAAGCACCCTGGAAACGGTCCCGGCGATGGCCCCCTCTTCCTGGTAGGCCGGGATGACGACCGATACATCCGCACCTCTTTGCATTGAGTGTTCTCCTTCCCCCTTTATGTGTCCCCTGCGTGCTCACAAGGCAAGCAATAGATGGGCCACCATGGGGGCGTCGGCGGGCCCGCTCTTCCATCCATGGGGGATGGCGAGCTTCGCCGTGATCGTTCGGCTGTCTTCTTTCTCAAACCCAAACGGAACGCTTTTTTCGCCGGGTGCCTTTCCACCGTGCGATGACCGGGCGGGGATAAACCCCGCCCCCACCGGATCCCCGCCTCGGGGGCTGACGGCATCGGAGCAGGGAAGGCCGCCTGCCCATTTTCGGCCCGCCCTTTGGGAGCAGATTCCTTTCTTTTGACTCGCCCAGGGGCGTGTGCTAGTCAGTGGGCGTACGGAGCCCCCAGGTGCTGATATGCAAAAGAACGGAGCTTCCCCATGAACGGGCCACCCGCTTCCACGCCCATTCCGCGCAAAGGCTACCTCTTCGTCATCTCGGCCGCCGTGCTGTGGGCCGTTTCCGGATCGGCCGGAAAGTATCTCTTCAACCACGGGGTCACCCCCTACCAGGTGGTGCAGATGCGGGTCACCCTGGCGGCCGGGCTCCTCTTTTTGTGGCTGGCCGTCCGGGACCGCCGCAAGCTCCGGATCGCCCCCCGGGACATCCTCTACTTCCTGATCCTGGGCGTGACGGGCCTTGCCATGGTGCAGTTTACCTACTTTTACACCATCAGCAAGATCAAGGTGGCCGCCGCCATCCTCTTGGAATATCTGGCCCCGGTGCTCATCGCCATCTATTCGGTGACCATCGCCCGGGAAAGACTCACCTGGCCCACCGCCGTGGCCGTGACCGCCGCCACCCTGGGCTGCTACCTGGTGGTGGGCGGATACAACCTGGACCTTTTCAATATGAACAAGGCGGGGCTTTTGAGCGGGCTGGCCTCGGCGGTGAGCTTCGCCTGGTACTCGGTGCACGGCGAACACGGCATGCGCCGCTACAGCCCCTGGACCGTGCTCTTTTACGCCTTCTTCTTCGCCGCCCTCTTCTGGAACATCGCCCATCCGCCCCTGGAATCCTTCCGCCACGACTACGCCCCCCTGGAATGGGTCTGGATCCTCTACATCGCCGTCCTGGGAACGCTCATCCCCTTCGGCCTGTACTTCCATGGGATCAACCTGATCCGATCCACCCGGGCGAGCATTACCGCCACCCTGGAACCCATCACGGCCGGGTTCGTTTCCTATCTGTTCCTGGGGGAAACCCTGGAAGGACTGCAGATGGCCGGGGGATTGCTGGTGATCGGGGCCGTCATTTTGCTGCAGATCCGTCGGGAATTTGACGACGCCACGCCGGAACTTCTGCGGACACGGCAGCAGCAGGCATCCTGAGGTGGATGCCCGACAACGGCACATTTGCGCCTTGTAACGCCCATTCGTCATGCCCTCAAAAGCGGGGATCCAAGATTTCCGGCGAGTTATGGACTCCCGCGCAAAAGGACCCCGGGCTCCCATGATGCCCCGGATCGAGCGATTCTTTCCCCATGGGATCAGCGGGCGGGGATAAACCCCGCCCCTACCTGGTGGGTTCCTCGCCCTTCGCGGGAGGCGGCACTACGCTCGCCCGCTCAAATTGTACGATGAGGAAATTCGTCCTATTTGGACATCCAATAGATCTCACGCAAAGACGCCAAGGCGCTAAGAAGGATAGGTCGGAACGATATGGAACCCATCATCACGCTCTTGACGGATTTCGGCCTGCAGGACGGCTACGCGGCCGCCATGAAGGGCGTCGTTCTGGGGATCGCCCCCCGGGCGCGGATCGTGGACATGAGCCATCTCATCCCCCCCCAGGACATCCGCTGGGGCGCTTACGTGCTCAGAAGCTGCTACGCGCACTTTCCGCCCGGCACCGTTCACGTGGCGGTGGTGGACCCCGGCGTGGGAACGGACCGGCGGGCCGTCGCCCTGCGCGCCGGCGGCCACCTCTTCATGGGGCCGGACAACGGCCTTTTTTCCTTCGTCCTGGAGATGGAGAAAACGGCGGAAGCCCGCCTTCTGGAAAACCCCGCCTTCTTCCGCCCGAAGATCAGCTCCACCTTTCACGGCCGGGACATCTTCGCACCCACCGCCGCCCGCCTGGCGTCCGGCGCGGCCTTCGAGTCCCTGGGCCCGCCCGTGCAACCCATGACGGCCGAATGGGCGCGCCCCACGGTCACCCCCGACGCCATCCGGGGAGAAGTCCTGGGATGCGACCGCTTCGGAAACATCGTCACCAACATCCAGCATGGGCACCTGGCGGAATTTGCAGGGAAGGACGCCTTTCAGGTTTTCCTGGAAGATCAACGAATTCCCGTCTTTGCGTCCACCTACGGGGAGCTGCCGCCCGGGCGCCCACTGGCCCTCCTGGGAAGCTCCGATCACCTGGAAATCGCCATCAATCAGGGAAGCGCCGCGGATTTCTACAAGGCCTGTGCGGGACAAAAGGTGCGGGTGGTCCGGGTGGGGTAAAGGGCGGGAAACGGGGATCCGGCCCCGTAACGCATTTCCATGGCCCTTGATTCCGGAGCACTGACGATCATGGTCACCCTTGCGCCACCTTGCATGGATAAAAGAACCTGTATCGGAGTAGGTCTTTCTGTGGGAGCGCCGCAGGGCGCGATGAGCTGGGACAGCCGCACCACCACGGAACGGCCGCCCATCCTCTTCGCGGCTTTCGCCGCTCCCACATTCCGCTCATTGCCATTAGCGTTTATTCGCGTTCATTCGCGGTTTTCTTTTATTCCAAAGGGCTTGCACCACGTCGAAAGGCGCCGCCCGCTTCATGCAACTTCGATTTCCTCGTGATATCGAACGACCGGGATACCGCCTTCTTCGAGGTCGGCAAGGAGGCTCTTGAGGTTTTCCTTCAGCTCCTCAAGCGTCTCCCCCTGGGTCAGATAATCCGGGAAGGATTCCAAATGTCCCAGCCACATCCCGTCGGGTTCCTGCCAGTAGACGATTTTCACGGTCTTCATTCCGGGCTCCTTGCCGCACGGAAAAGCTTTCCTTTCGGTTCCCTCGGGAGCTGCGAAAGTCGCGATGACCCACCTGGCGCCTTTCGGCGCTCCCACAAGTAAGCCTTGACAGCCCCGCCTTTCAAAAAATACGGCCGACCTGAGGCTCCTATTCGTTAACCCGAACCCCCTCAACAGGTCAATTGGAGACGAAGATCGGTTTACAGCGTGCCAGCGAATCGGCCTTGAAAAGGCCCTCAAGAGACCGCACGTTTCGGCCGATTGGAAAAGCAAGAAGAGAGGAGCGAGCGGGGGATTCGGCATCTCCTTTGCCTCCCATCTTTACGACGCCCCCCGCCGTGCTTAACATACCCATGGAACGAACGATGATTCCCCAAGGAGGTTGCCATGGATAAGAATAAGGTTTTGGAACTGCAGCTCGATTTCCTGAAGGGAAGCGATATCGGCAAGGAGGGGCTCCACGGCCATGACGTTCTGGATCCCGCAGCGCCGAACACGACTCCCGTGGAAAAGGACACTACGGCCCATGCGGAAAACGATGTGCACGACCGAAAGCTCCAGGAGAAGATCAATCGGAGCATGGACGCCGTCAAGGAATTCATCCGGAACATCGATATCAACCGCTTGTAATCCTAGTCCGACCCGAGCGAGCCCGGCCCCTCCGCCCGCCACCGGCGCGAGGGGCCTTTTGCGTGCCGGCCGCGCGTGCGCGCTTGTTGAAACCAAGCCCTTGTGGTAGAAGCCCGGAGCGGTAAAGGCCGCATCGCCTTTTCCCTTCACGCTGAATAGATGAACAGTCGAAGGATTGTGGATGGACACGCTTTCCGCCGTGGCGCTCGGGGCGCTGCAGGGGATCACCGAATTCCTTCCGGTGAGCAGTTCGGGGCACCTGGCCATCGGCCAACATTTGTTGGGCTGGCGGGAGCCCCACCTTTTTTTCGACGTCTGCCTTCACCTGGGAACCTTTCTGGCCGTGGCCGTCGTCTTCCGAAACGACCTGGTCCAGCTGGTGCGCGGCGGCTTCTTGTGGATCCGGTCCCCTCGAAAGGCCCTCCATCCGTCACCGGACCCGTCGGTTCGGATCTTCTGGCTCGTCGCCCTGGGAACCGTCCCCACCGCCGTGATCGGCTTCGCCTTCAAGGACCTGGTGGAACACCTCTTCGGGTCCCTGAGCGCCGTGGGCTGGAACCTCATCCTCACGGGATCCCTACTGTACCTCACCCGCCGGCTGGGCCGGGGTCCGGAGCGAGACGCCCTGCACATCCGCTGGTGGGAAGCCGTGCTGGTGGGCATCGCCCAGGGCTTCGCCGTGGCCCCGGGCATTTCCCGGTCCGGGACCACCATCGCCGTGGCCCTCTTTCTCGGGTTCCAACGCCAATGGGCCGGGCGTTTTTCCTTTCTCCTTTTCGTCCCCGCCGTGGTGGGCGCCATCCTGTTGGAAGTCTTGGATCTCAAGGTCCTTCCGGCGTCGGAAATCGGTCCCATCGCCGCGGGGACCTTCGTCGCCGCCGTCACGGGCTACGGGGCCCTTCGTATGCTGCTGAAGGTGGTGAAGCAGGGCCGGTTTTACGTGTTTGCACCGTACTGCTGGGCGCTCGGGGTGTTGTGCCTTGTGCGGGCGTGGTTGACGTAAACGTACATCCAAGGAAAATTCACCGCAGAGACGCAGAGAACGCAGAGGCGAACCTTTTCATGCCGGGGCGCTGAGACGCCGCCCCGGCATGAGACGCGCCCTTCGGGGCTATCCTGTTCCCGCGACTATGACGACGGAGGCGGACGCCGCTCATGACCCATGCACTCCACAGCCTGGCGGCCTGGGTGATCGCCTGGGCCCAGACGCCCCACGCCACAACCGCCCTGGCGGTCCTGGCCTTCGCCGAATCCAGCTTCTTTCCCATCCCCCCGGATGTGCTCCTCATCACCCTGTGTCTCATCAACCCGGCTCAATCGGCCTGGTACGCCGCGGTGTGCACCGCAGCCTCGGTGCTGGGCGGCGCCTTCGGGTACGGGATCGGTCGCTACGGCGGAAGGCCCCTTCTGGAGCGCTTTGTGAGCGGGGAAAAGATCCGGGCCGTGGAACGCTACTACAAGCGCTACGATGTGTGGGCCGTGGGGATCGCGGGCTTCACGCCCATCCCCTACAAGGTCTTTACCGTCAGCGCCGGAACCTTTCTCCTCGACTTCAAGCGCTTCCTCCTGGCGTCCGCCTTGGGTCGGGGCGGCCGCTTCTTCCTGGTGGCGGGGCTCTTTTTCTTCTTCGGCGAACCCATCGGCGGTTTCGTCAAGAAATACCTGAACCTCCTATCCGTCCTTTTCGCCGTCCTCCTGGTGGGAGGCTTCGCCGTCATGCACGGGTGGAGCCGACGCCAGGGCCGCGAAGCCCGCCGGGAGACCGCCGCCCGCAAGGCGGAGCCTTGACAGGACCTGCCACGGCCGTCTATTCGGAAGGTCTTGAAAGACCGAGATCTTTCCCATGAGCCCTGAAGGGCTGCGCTCCAGGAACGGGGAGCGGGGACGTGACCTCGCACCGTCCAGGCACCTGGACTGTAGGGGCGAATGATCATTCGCCCCTACCCTGGGCGGCGTTCAAGGGGGCATTTCATGCTTTGCTCAAAAGAACCGGGGATGGACGCCCATGGATCCGGTGGAGGCGGCATGCGGATGAGAACGGAAAAGAGCAACGGAAGGCGCACGAACGGGCATCTTGCCGGACACCGGGCCGTTCTGACGGCGGCGGTGCTCCTGGCGGCGGTTCTCCTCGGAGCCGCCCCCCGGGCCTGGTCCCAGACGCCCGCCTCCGTGCCCGCTTCCGGAACCGCCCGGCCTGTGGACGGAGACTGGCTCATCGTGCACCTGAGCGCCGAGCCGGCCACCCTGAATCCCATCACCGCCACGGACGCCTACGCGTCGCGCATCAACGACTACATCTACGAATCGCTCCTCCGGCGCGACCCCGAAACCCTGGAACTGGTGCCGGTGCTGGCCGAATCCTGGGAGATCTCCGACGATCACCTCACCTACACCTTCCGCCTCAAGAAAAACATCCGCTGGCAGGACGGCACGCCCTTCACCGCCCGGGACGTGCTCTTTTCCTTCCAGCGCATCAACGACCCCAAGGTGGACGCCGCCCACCTTCGAAACTACTACCGGGACATCGAAAAGCTGGAAGTCCTGGACGACTACACCGTCCGCTACCACTACCGCATCCCCTACTTTCGCGCCCTGGAATTCTGCGGCGGCATCCCCATCGTTCCGGCCCACCTCTTCGCGGACGATGCGGACTTCAACCAGCACCCCATCGGCCGGCATCCGGTGGGAACGGGTCCCTACCGCTTCGTGCGCTGGGAGACGGGAAAGGAGATCGTGCTGGAGCGGAACGAATCGTACTGGGGAAAGAAGCCGCACCTGGATCGCATCGTCTTCAAGATCATCACGGACAACACCGTGGCCCTGCAGGTGCTCAAGAAGGGCGGCCTGGATCTCATGGGCCTCCGCCCCATCCAGTGGGTGAAGCAGACCAACAGCAAGCGGTTCCGGGAGCGGTTTCGAAAGCTCAAATACTACCTGCCGAGCTACAGCTACATCGGCTGGAACCTGCGGAAACCCCTCTTCAGCGACCGCCGGGTCCGCCAGGCCATGACCCTGCTCCTGGATCGCCAAACCATCCTGGAGCGCCTCCTCTTCGGGCTGGGAACGGTGGTGACCGGCAACTTCTACGTCAACAGCCCCGACTACAACAAGGCCGTCCAACCGTACCCCTACGACCCCGCCCGAGCCGTGGCGCTCCTGCGAGAGGCCGGCTGGGAGGATCACGACGGGGACGGCCTCCTGGACAAGGACGGCACTCCCTTCGCCTTCGAATTCCTCATCTCCGCCGGGTCCATGTTCGCCGAACAGCTGGCCACCATCCTGCAGCAGAACCTGAAGGAAGTGGGAATCCGCATGGACATCCGCAAGCTGGAATGGGCCGTCTTCATCCAGAAGATCCAGTCCCACGACTTCGACGCCTGCACGCTGGGCTGGAGCCTCAGCTGGGAATCGGATCCCTACCAGATCTGGCATTCGTCCCAGGCGGACAAGGGATCCAACTTCGTGGGGTTCCGAAACCAAGAGGCGGACCGGATCATCAAAGAGGCGCGCCGCGAGTTCGACCCGGAAAAGCGCCGGGCCCTCTACCACCGCTTCCACGAGATCATCCACGAGGAACAGCCCTACACCTTCCTTTTCACCACCGAGGCCCTGGTGGCCGTGGATCGCCGCTTCGAAAACGTGAAGGTCTATCCCATGGGCCTGGAACCCCGGGAATGGTGGGTTCCGCTCGAGCGGCAAAGGTACGGAACCGCCCGGCAATAGGCAACAGGGAGAGCGGAGGGCCCCATGCGCGCCTATCTCTTGAAGAGACTCCTTCAGATCGTTCCCACGCTGCTGGGCATCACCTTCATCACCTTTTGCATCATCCAGCTGGCGCCGGGAAATCCCGCGGTGTTGAAGCTCCAGATGGCGTCCCAGGGCGAAATGGCCGACACGGCCTACGCCAAGCAGGTGATCGAACAGACCAAGAAGCTCTACGGCCTGGACAAGCCACTTCCGGTCCAATACCTGCTGTGGGTGAAACGGGTCTTCACCTTCGACTTCGGAACCTCCTTCAAGGATCACCGCAGGGTGTGGGACAAGATCGCCGAGCGCCTTCCCGTCACCATCCAGATCAACGTGATCTCCATCTTCCTCGTCTATCTCATCGCCATCCCCTTCGGGATCTATTCGGCCACCCACCCGGAAACGCTCACCGACAAGGCCCTGACCCTCTTTTTTTTCTTCCTCTATTCCCTGCCCAACTTCTGGGTGGCGGTGCTCTTGATCATGCTCCTGGGCGGCGGGGAGTTCTGGGACGTCTTCCCGGTCTACGGGATCGCTTCCGTGGGAGCCGAAACCTGGCCGTGGTGGCAGCAGCTCCTGGACCGGCTCTGGCACCTGGCGCTTCCGGTGACGTGCCTCACCTACGGGGGCCTCGCCTACCTTTCCCGGCTCACCCGCGCGGAACTGCTGGAAGTGATCCGGGAGGACTACGTGCGCACGGCCCGGGCCAAGGGACTGAGCGAACGGGTGGTGATCTTCAAGCACGCCTTCCGAAACGCCCTGCTGCCCATCGTCACGCTGCTCGCCTTTCTGCTGCCGGCCATGTTCGGCGGAAGCATCATCATCGAAAGCATCTTTTCCATCCCCGGCATGGGCCAGCTGGGCTTCGAAGCGGTGCTTTCCCGGGACTACCCGGTGATCATGGCCATCACGACCCTCTCGGCCCTGCTCACCCTGGTGGGCCTGCTGCTGTCGGACATCCTGTACGCCGTTCTGGATCCCCGGATCCAGCTGGAATAGACGCCGTAGACCGTGGAGTGACCCGCACCATGACATCCGCCCATCCCCACGATCAGCCCATGAACGACGCCTTCCAGGAAACGGCGTCTTCCACCTACTGGAAGACCGTCTGGCGCCATTTCCGGAAGAAGCGCCTGGCCGTGGCGGGTCTGTGGGTCACGGCCTTTCTCATCGCCGTGGCCGTGCTGGCGCCCCTTTTGGCCAACGACCGGCCCATCGCCGCGTCCGTGGGAGGATCCCTGGTCTTCCCCGTCTTGGACCCTTCGGCCAAACCCCCGCAAGGGACGTGGAAAGACCTTCGGGACCCGAACGTTTTCCTCTGGCAGCGGAACCCGGCCGGGCCCGGCACCTGGGCCCTCTGGCCGCCCGTTCCCTATTCCCCCACGGAATACGACCTGCTGCAAAACCTCTCCCCCCCCAGCCGCTCCCACTGGTTCGGAACGGACGACCGGGGCCGGGACGTGCTGAGCCGCATGATCCACGGAGCCCGCATCTCCCTTTCCGTGGGGTTCGTGGCCGTGGGCATCGCCGTGGCCATCGGGATCTTCCTGGGAGGCCTGGCCGGATACTTCGGAGGCTGGGTGGACGCGGTGATCAGCCGGCTTATCGAGATCCTGCTCACCATACCCACCTTCTTTCTCATCATCGCCATCATCGCCTTTCTGCCGCCCAGCATCTACAACATCATGGTGGTGATCGGGCTCACGGGCTGGACCGGGGTGGCCCGGTTCGTTCGGGCGGAATTCTTCAAGCTGAAGAACCTGGACTTCATCCAGGCCACGGCGGCGCTGGGAGCCGGACACCTGCGGATCATCTTCCTGCACATGCTCCCCAACGCCATGGCCCCGGTGCTGGTTTCCGCCGTCTTCGGGATCGCGGGCGCCATCCTCACGGAATCGGGCCTGAGCTTTCTCGGCTTCGGCGTGCCGCCCCCAACGCCCAGCTGGGGGGACATCCTGAGCCAGAGCCGCGACTACATCGAATTTGCGTGGTGGCTCACCACCTTTCCCGGCCTGGCCATCTTCCTGAGCATCACGGCCTACAACCTGGTGGGCGAAGGGCTCCGGGACGCCATGGATCCCAAGTTGTTCGAGTAGATCGTGATCCGTGATCCGTGATCCGTAATCCGTAATCCGTAATCCGTGAGGCGTCAGGCGTCAGGCGTTAGGCGTCAGGCGTTAGGCGTCAGGCGTTAGGCGTCAGGCGTTAGGCGTCAGGCGTTAGGCGTCAGGCGTTAGGCGTTAGGCGTTAGGCGGGAGGAGTAAGGAGTAAGGAGTTAGGAGTTAGGGGTTAGGGGTTGGGGGTTGGGGACGTGGCTGGAAGCGGTGCTGCCGGACGAATGCGGGCCGCAGGGTCCTTCTCCCCCCTTTTCCAAAGGGGGGGCGGGGGGATTGCCGGAAACCGCCGTGCACGCTCCCCGAAGGGTGATCCGGGCACCCCAATGTTCCAACGGCAGGATGTCTGCTATAAGGGTAGGGGCGGTTCGCGAACCGCCCCTACAAGGACACGCAGGAACTGTTTTTTCACCTGAGATCAGGACGCCATGACCATGCCCGTCACCGCACCGTTTGACCCCCTCCAGTCCCCGGCCGTGCTGACGGTGAGTCAGCTGAACGCCCGCATCAAGGGCCTCCTGGAAGCCCACTTTCCCTACGTGTGGGTCCGGGGGGAAATCTCCAACCTCCGGATCCCGGCGTCCGGCCACGCCTACTTCACCCTGAAGGACGAACGGAGCCAGATCCGGGCGGTCATGTTCCGCGGCCAGTTCGGCCGCCTGAAATTCCGCCCGGAAGACGGCATGGCGGTGCTCTGCCAGGGGCGCCTCACCGTCTACGAACCTCGGGGCGACTACCAGATCATCGCGGACATCCTGGAACCGGAAGGCCTGGGCGCCCTCCAAAAGGCCTTCGAGCAGCTCAAGGAAAAACTCCACAAGGAAGGCCTCTTCGACGCCGAGCGAAAGCTCCCCCTGCCCGTCCGGCCCCAGCGGGTGGCCGTGATCACCTCCGCCACCGGCGCGGCCATCCGGGATATCCTCAAGGTGTTTCAGCGCTGCCCCTACCCGCTCACCGTCACCCTGCTTCCGGTCCGGGTCCAGGGAGCCGAGGCCGCCCCCGAGATCGCCCGGGCTCTCCGGACGGTGAACGACCTTCGGCACGACTTCGCCTGGGACGTGGTGATCGTGGGCCGGGGAGGCGGAAGCCTGGAGGACCTCTGGCCGTTCAACGAGGAAGTGGTGGCCCGGGCCATCGCCGACTGCGCCGTCCCGGTCATCTCCGCCGTGGGCCACGAAATCGATCTCACCATTTCCGACTTGGTGGCCGACTGGCGCGCTCCCACCCCCACCGCCGGCGCCCAGTGGGTGGTGAGCCGCCTGGAGGATCTGGAACGGCACCTCGCCGACCGCATCCAGCGCATGCGCGCCGCGCTCCTTTCCCTGGTGGAAAACCGCCGGAACCAGGTGCGCCGGCTGGAAGCACGCCTGAGAGACCCCCGAAGGCGACTCATCGACTGGCGCCTGGCCGTGGACGACCGGCTGGAGCGACTCACCCGGGCCATGGAAAACCGGCTGCATCTCTGCCGAATCCGCATGAACCACGCCCGACAAGGGCTAGAGCGTCTCCATCCGGCCAGGCGGATCGCCGAACTGCGCCTCCGCCTGGACGGCCTGGCCGGGCAAATGATCCAGTTCCACCAACGCGGCCTTCGGGAAAGGCGCCTCCACCTGGCCAAGGCCGCCGCGCAACTGGAATCCCTGAGCCCCCTTTCCATCCTCCAGCGAGGTTACTCCGTCACCTACAAGCTGCCGGAACAGACGGTGGTCACCGACGCGTCCCGGGTTCACCCGGGCGATACGCTCCGGATCCTGCTGGCCCGGGGCGAGCTGACCGCCCAGGTGGTGGAGACGAGGGGGAAGGATTGAAGGATTAAGGATTAGAGGGTTAAGGGATAGGGGATAGGGGGTAGGAGGGGTAAGGATTGAAGGATTAGAGGATTAGAGGATTAAGGGGTAGGGGATATGGGGTAAGGGGGAGAAGGGGCAGAATAAAAGGGCTGGTACATGGACGATGTTGGGGCCGACGGCCCGTGACAACGGAGGATGGAACGCGCCTTTCAGACGCATGTACCTGTAGGGGCGAATGATTATTCGCCCCTACGGCCCACGTGAATGGGCGGTGGGGGGTCCTGTTTCGCGCCAAACACTTGAAGGTCCGGAGTGGGTCCCCCGATGAAGCCTGCGAAAAGACGGACAGGGAGGTGACACGGTTGACGGCACGAAAGAAGAAAATCGAAAAGTTCGAAGAGGCCATGAAGCGGCTGGAAGAGATCGTGGAAAAGCTTGAGAAGGCGGACCTTCCCCTGGAAGATGCCATGACGGCCTTCGGGGAGGGGGTGGAGCTGGTCCGGTTCTGCCACGAAAAGCTGGAGGAGGCGGAAAAGAAGGTGCAGGCCCTGGTTCAGGCGGAAGACGGCAGCTGGCACACGAAACCTTTCGATACCCAGGATGACTGACGGGCGGCAACCCACAACAGGAGAAACGGTCGGCAGCGGCTCCCCTTTTGTTCGATTTCCCACTGGAAAGCCGGCAACCAATCGTGATACAAACCCACGCACTCGGGGCCGCCGGCCCCTGAAATCTACAGATATTCGAAGGCCGTCATGAATCATCACTCGTCACCCATCACTCGTCACACATCACTGGATCTCAAGGCGTTTCTGGCCCAGCAGCGTCAACGGGTGGACGCCGCCCTGGAACGCTTCTTCCCGGCATCCGACGGGCTGGAAAAGACGGTGGTGGAAGCCGCCCGCTACAGCCTCTTTGCGGGCGGGAAAAGGCTCCGGCCCATCCTGTGTCTCACGGCCGCTCACGTGGTGGGGGGATCCGGCGAGGAAGCCCTCACGGCGGCCTGCGCCCTGGAGATGGTCCACACCTATTCGCTCATCCACGACGATCTTCCGGCCATGGACGACGACGACCTGAGGCGGGGGCGGCCCACCAACCACAAGGTCTACGGAGAGGCTGTGGCCATCCTGGCGGGAGATTTGCTCCTCACGGAGGCCTTCGGGGTGCTGGCCGACGACGCACTGGAACCCAACGCCGCCGTCCCCCCCGAACGGCGCCTTCGGGCCCTGGCCATCCTGGCACGGGCTTCCGGAGGCCGGGGCATGATCGCCGGTCAGGTCATCGACCTGGAATCGGAAACCCGGGAGGTGGACCTGGCCACCGTGGAATACATGCACATCCACAAGACGGGAGCCCTCATCAGCGCATCGCTGGAAATGGGAGCGGTCCTGGGCGGCGGAACGGACGGCCAGATCCAGGATCTCATCCGCTACGGACGCCACCTGGGACTGGCCTTCCAGATCACCGACGACCTTCTGGACATCGAAGGGGACCCCCAGGTCATGGGAAAGCCCGCCGGATCGGACCAGGCGAAGAACAAGAAGACCTACCCGGCGTTGCTGGGCCTGGCCCGATCCCGCGAGATGGCCCGGAACCACGTGGAACAGGCGGTGGAGGCTCTCGGCGCCTTCGATGGGAAGGCGGATCCGCTGAGGGCCATCGCCCGCTACCTTCTGGAACGCAAGGCTTGATTGGAACGGCTCCATCCAAGAACCCATGGATCGCAAGGAAAGAAGGCAACCGTTGACCCGGCAGGAAGAAAAGAAGATCGAAGGAAAGGAGCCGGCCCCCTCGCTCCTTTCCACCATCGATTCGCCTCAGGACCTGAAACGGCTTTCCCTGAGGGAACTGGAACGCCTGGCGGCGGAAATCCGAAGGACCATCATCGAAACGGTGGCCTGCACCGGCGGCCACCTGGCTCCCAACCTGGGCGTGGTGGAACTCACCCTGGCCCTGCACTACGCCTTCGACAGCCCCAACGACCGCATCATCTGGGACGTGGGCCATCAGTGCTACACCCACAAGCTGGTCACGGGACGGCGCGACCGGTTCCCCACCCTGCGCCAGTACGGCGGGATCAGCGGGTTTCCCAAGCGCGAAGAGAGCCGCCACGACGCGTTCGGGGCGGGACACGCCAGCACGTCCATCTCCGCCGCCCTGGGCATGAGCGCCGCCAAGCACCTGAAGGGCTGCTCCAGCCGGATCGTGGCGGTCATCGGCGACGGCAGCCTCACGGGCGGCATGGCCTTCGAGGCCCTGAACCATGCCGGGGACCTGGGAAAGGACCTGATCGTGGTCCTGAACGACAACGAGATGTCCATCTCCCCCAACGTGGGGGCCTTCTCGTCGCTCCTGAGCCGAAAGCTTTCCAGCCGGGCCGTCATGAGCCTCAAGAAGGAGCTGGAGGGCACCCTTCGGGCCATCCCGGGCGTGGGCAACAACATCCTGCAGCTTCTCAAGAAGAGCGAGGATTCCTTCCTGGCCTTCTTCACCCCCGGCATGCTCTTCCAGGCCCTGCGGTTCCACTACATCGGCCCCATCAAGGGCCACCGCCTGGACCGGCTGATCGAGACCTTCGAAACGGCCAAGAACATCCGCGGCCCGGTGCTCATCCACGTGGGAACCGTGAAGGGCAAGGGCTATGAGCCGGCGGAATGCGATCCGGCCAGCTTCCACGGCGTGGGCTGCTTCGATGTGCAAACGGGCAAGAGCCCCGAAAAAACGGAGGCTCCCCCGTCCTACACGTCCGTCTTCGGCCGATGCCTGGTGGAACTGGCGGAAAAGGATCCCAGGGTCGTGGCCATCACGGCCGCCATGCCCCAGGGGACGGGGCTCGTCCGCTTTTCGCAGCTCTACCCCACGCGGTTCTTCGACGTGGGCATCGCCGAACAGCACGCCGTCACCTTTGCGGCGGGCCTGGCCGCCGAAGGCTACCGGCCCGTGGTGGCGGTCTATTCCACCTTCCTGCAGCGGGCCTACGACCAGATCGTCCACGACGTGTGCCTCCAGAATCTTCCCGTGGTCTTCGCCATGGACCGGGGCGGCCTGGTGGGTGAAGACGGCCCCACCCACCACGGGGTGTTCGATCTGTCCTACCTGAGGCACATCCCCAACATGACGGTCATGGCCCCCAAGGACGAAAACGAACTGCGCCACATGCTGAAAACGGCCCTGCACCACAAGGGCCCCATCGCCGTCCGCTACCCCAGGGGCCGGGGACTGGGCGTGCCCCTGGACGAGCCGCTCCGCACCCTGCCCGTGGGCCAAGGGGAACTCCTGCGGGAAGGAAGAGACGCCGTCCTGGTGGCCATCGGCCATCCCGTGGCCGCCGCCTGCCGCGCCGCCGAGCTGCTGGAAGAAGAGGGGATCCACGCGGCGGTCATCAATGCCCGCTTCGTCAAGCCGCTGGACAAGGACCTTCTCCTGGACTGGGTGCAGCGCACCGGTCTTCTGGTCACCATCGAGGAAAACGCCCTGCAGGGAGGCTTCGGAAGCGCCGTTCTGGAATGCCTGGCCGATGAAGGCCGACTGCCGCGCCGGACGGTGAGGATCGGAATCCCGGACGCCTTCGTTCAGCACGGCAAACCGGACATCCTCCGAAAAGACGTGGGGCTGGATGCGGAAAGCATCGCCCGAACCGTCCGGACCGCCCTTTCCAACCCCCATGGCGCCCACATCCGTGCGATTGGATAAGCTGCTGGTGGATCGGGGCCTGGCGGCAAGCCGCGACCGGGCCCAGGCCCTCATCATGGCAGGCCGGGTCCTGGTGGACGGCCGCCCCGTCACCAAGGCCGGCCACAAGGTGGCCGCCGACGCGCACCTGGAACTGCGGGGTCAGGACATCCCCTACGTGAGCCGGGGGGGCCTCAAGCTGGAACACGCCCTGGACCATTTCGCCCTGGATGTGAGGGGGCTCACCGCCATGGACGTGGGCGCCTCCACGGGAGGCTTCACCGACTGCCTGCTCCAGCGGGGCGCGGCCAAGGTGTACGCCGTGGACGTGGGCTACGGGCAGCTGGCCTGGACGCTCCGCCAGGACCCGCGGGTCGTGGTCCTGGAGCGCCAAAACATCCGCTACCTGGAGCGAAGCAAGATCCCCGACCCCATTCAGTTCGCCACCGTGGACACCTCCTTCATCTCCCTCAGGCTGGTCCTTCCCCGCGTGGTGGACTTCCTGGCCCCGGAGGCCCGGCTGGTGGCCCTCATCAAGCCCCAGTTCGAGGCGGGCCGGGACAAGGTGGGAAAGGGCGGCGTGGTGAAGGACCCCGCCGTGCACCGGGCCGTGTGCCGGGCGGTGGTGGAGACGGCCCAAGGCCTGGGGCTGGAGGTGCTGGGGGTCGTCCCGTCGCCCATCCTGGGTCCCAAGGGAAACCGGGAGTTTCTCCTGGCCGCCCGCCACCGCGGCCCCGATTCGTCGCAGGATTGAAGGGGTTCAAGAAACACGGGATGTAGGGGCGAATGATCATTCGCCCCTACGATTGCGTGCTCCGGACGGCGCGTTCTCTCCTCCGGCGTCGCAACCTTCCGCGGTGAGGGCTTCTTCGTAGCCGCGGGCCTCAGCCCCGCGGGAACAGGCCATCGTAGCCCGATGAGGCGGCAGTGATCAGCGGGCGGGGATAAATCCCGCCCCTACCCAAGGGGTCCGTGCCTTTTTGTAGGGGAGGGCTTTACGCCCGCCCTTCAGGACCTGCCAGAGAACCGCGAATGAACGCGAATAGACGCTAATAAGCCTTTTCAACGGTAGGTGCGGCCTTGGCCTCGATTCGGACACAGAAACATTTTTAAAAAGACTCCCGAAGAAACGCCAAGAGCATGAAAATTCACCTGATCTTCGTGGGAAAGACCGTCTTTCCGGAAATGGACGCGGGCATCCAGCGGTACCTGGACCGGCTGCGGCATTACGCATCGGTGGAGGTGCACGTGGTGAAGCCCGAAAAGATAGGAAAAAGAGCGGACGAGGAAGACGTGAAGACCAGGGAGGGCCAACGGATCCTCAAGCTCCCGGCCCCGCAGGACGTGCTCATCGCCTGGGACGAGCGGGGCCGCCCACTGGATTCCCCGTCCTTTGCGGCCCTCCTGGGCCGGATCCAGGAATCGGCGCGGGAACTGTGGATGGTCGTGGGAGGCCCCCTGGGACTTTCCGAAGAGGTTCGTCAGCAGGCGACCCACGTCCTGGCCCTATCCAAGATGACCCTGCCCCATGATCTGGCCCGCCTCGTGGTGGCGGAACAGCTCTACCGGGCCTTCACCATCCTCCGAGGCCAGCCGTATCACAAGTAATTGAATCTCAAAAGGAATCTACACCGCCACCACTTCGGTCACCGACGGCACTTCCTGGCGGATGATCCGCTCGATGCCCGCCTTCAGCGTCATCTGGCTCATGGGACACCCGTGGCACGCCCCGGTCAGGCGCACCTTCACCACGGACCCCTCGATATCCACCAGTTCCACGCTCCCGCCGTCCCGTTCCAACATGGGGCGAATCTTCGCCAGCGCCTTTTCCACCTGATCTCTCATCGTTCTTCTCCTTTTTTCTTTTGGGCCCTGCCCAGTTCATATAATCCCGATCGGACGCCGATGCAAAGACCAAAGCGGCCCCCCGTCCCGGGGGGCTTTGCTTATTGTGAATGGTTTTGAAGAGTTAACCGAAGGAGTCGATTGACCTTTGCACCCGTTTCCGTTAAGTTGATTCCGTTTTTGCTCCGAAATAAGCCGCCGAGCGGCCCCGTGAGAAAGGAAGCGGATGAAACCACACAGGCTGGTACCCAAAATCTCCTACGACGAGATCCAGCAGAAGGTCCGGGAGCTGGCACAGCAGATCAGCGACGAGTACCAGGGCCGGGAAGTGGTCCTGGTGGGCGTACTGAAGGGGGCCTTCATCTTCATGGCGGACCTGGTTCGCCATCTCAGCATCCCCGCGGAAGTGGACTTTATCCGGGTTGCCAGTTACGGCAACGCCACCCAAAGCAGCGGCCGCGTGGTGTTGAAAAAGGACGTGGAGTGCTGCATCGAAGGAAAGGACGTGATCGTGGTGGAAGACATCGTGGACTCCGGCATCACCCTTTCCTGGCTCCTCCGGCATCTTCAGGAGCGAAAGCCCCGGTCGCTCAAGGTGTGCACCCTGATCGACAAATACGAACGCCGCGAGGTGGAAGTCCCGGTCCATTATGCGGGCATCCGGATTCCGGGCGGCTTCGTGGTGGGCTATGGCCTGGATTTCGCCGAACGCTACAGGGAACTCCAGGGCATCTATGAAGTGGAATTCGTGGACCAGGAGGCTTCCACCTCCTGAAAGCGACGGGGTCGGCCATGATCGTCAGTTGCGAGTTGTGCGGAACCAAGTATCGGTTGGATCCGAGTCGTATCCACAAGGACAGCGCCAAGGTTCGTTGCTCCCGGTGCGGTCACACCTTCGTTGTCAAAAAAGACGACTTGTCCGAGGCGCCTGTGCCCGCTGATGCGGCCCCATCGGGGCGGGAAGTGGACCAGGAGGAGACCGTCGCGTACCAACAGCCCGCGCCGAAGCCGCTCCGCCCCCAGGCGACCCCCAGGAAGAGAGGCGCCGGCCGCCTGCTGCTGGGGCTCCTGTTGCTCGCTATCGTCCTGGCCGCCGCAGCCCATTACCTCCAATCCACCGGCTCTTGGAAGGCGGCCCCGCCGGAAGAAGCCGCCCCGCCTGCCCCGGCCCCTGCGGCCGTGCCCCAGGTGAGCATCGAAGAGAACCTCCAGGCCTATTTCCTGGAAAACGCCACCGTGGGCCAGATCTTCGTGGTGGAAGGCAAGGTGGTCAACGAGGAGAGCCGCCCCGTGAGCTTCGTGCTCCTGGAAGGAAAGCTCTACACCGGGGACAGCCAGCCGGCTCTCGTGCAGCGGGCCTACTGCGGCAACGTCCTTTCCAAGGAAGAACTGATGCAGATGGACATGGCCGACGTCCAGAACGCCATGATGAACCGGGAAGGCAAGGACCTGACCAACGTGCACATCCCCTCCATGGGCAAGGTGCCCTTCATGATCGTGTTCCACAACCTTCCCGACCTGGACCTGCTCAAGGACTACAGCGTGGAGGTGGTGAGCGCCCAGGTGGACCAATGAGGCGGCCCGCAGACGCCAACCGACCGAGGTTCCTAAAGGATTTGACAAGCCGCCCGCCCGGGAGTAAACCAGGCATTAATCAACACCTTGATACATTTATGGAAAACCGATCCGACCCCATGCAAACAGGTTCTGAAAAGCGCTAAAGGAAGACCGTCATGCTGGATCTCAAGTTCGTGCGCGACAACGTGGATCGCGTCGCCCGGATGCTCAAAGACCGCCAGATCGCCATGGACATGCAGCCCTTCGTGGAGCTGGATGCCAAGCGCCGGAAGATCCTGGCGGAAGTGGAGGAGCTCAAACACCGCAGGAACCAGGCGTCCGAGGAGATCGCCCGCCTGAAGCGGGAAAAGAAGGACGCCGGGGCCCTCATCGAGGAGATGCGCGAGGTTTCCCAGCGCATCAAGGACCTGGACCAGGAACTGGGGGCCATCGAAGAGCGCTTCCGTGAGTTCTTGATGCTCATCCCCAACATGCCCCACGAATCGGTTCCGGTGGGAGCCGACGAAAGCGCCAATCCCGTGGTGAAGACCTGGGGGGAGGCCCCTTCCTTCGACTTCGAACCCAAGGCCCACTGGGACATCGGCGAACAGCTGGGCATCCTGGACTTCGAACGGGCCGCCAAGATCACCGGCGCCCGCTTCGCCCTCTACTGGGGGGCGGGAGCGGCCCTGGAACGGGCCCTCATCTCCTTCATGCTGGACGTGCACACGACCCGGCACGGCTACACGGAAGTGCTTCCGCCCTTCATGGTGAACCGGGCTGCCATGACCGGAACGGGCCAGCTGCCCAAGTTCGAGCAGGATCTTTTCAAGCTGGAGGGCTGGGACTACTTCCTGGTGCCCACAGCCGAGGTTCCCGTGACCAACATCCACATGGACGAGGTCCTGGAAGAAGACGACCTGCCCCGCTACTACACCGCCTACACACCCTGCTTCCGCTCGGAAGCCGGATCCTACGGCAAGGACACCCGGGGCCTCATCCGCCAGCACCAGTTCAACAAGGTGGAACTGGTCAAGTTCGTCAAACCGGAAACGTCCTACGACGAACTGGAGACCCTGCTCGGGAACGCCGAAACGATCCTGCAGGAACTGGGGCTTCACTACCGCGTGGTCACCCTCTGTACGGGGGACCTGGGCTTTTCGTCTGCCAAGACCTACGACATCGAGGTGTGGCTGCCGGGCCAGAACGCGTACCGGGAGATCTCGTCCTGCAGCAACTTCGAGGACTTCCAGGCGCGGCGGGCCAACATCCGCTTCCGGCGAAAGGGCAGGACGAAGACGGAACTGGTCCACACCCTCAACGGTTCCGGGCTGGCCGTGGGCCGGACCCTGGTGGCCATCCTGGAAAACTACCAGCAGGCGGACGGCAGCGTGATCATTCCCCCGGTGCTGAGACCGTACATGCGCGGGATGGACAGGATCGTTCCCCGCACGTCGTAAAGACCGTTCAACGGAAGACAAGGAGCAAACGCGATGACCAAAAGCCAGCTCATCGAAGCCTTGGCCAAGGCGGAAGGCATCACCCTCAAGGCGGCGGAACTCGCCGTGAACGTGGCGTTTGAAAGCATGGAAAAGGCCCTGATCCAGGGGGATCGGGTGGAAATCCGCGGCTTCGGAAGCTTCAAGGTGAAGGACTACGAGGGCTACAAGGGCCGAAACCCCAAGACGGGGGAGCTCATCGAAGTGAAGCCCAAGCGCCTGCCCTTCTTCAAGGTGGGCAAGGAGCTCAAGGAGCGCGTGGACAGCGGCGCCCGCTGATCCTCTTTCGGCCACCGTCCACGAAAGGGAACGGGCCCACCGGCACACACCGCCGTGGGCCCGTTCCCTTTGGATAACTTTCTCCGCAGAGGGAGTGCCGCCCAACCACAAAGCTCATTGGCCGCATTCTGCCATCATTCCTGGGCTACCGGACGCAGTTCATATAGACGCCCGTACTTCCCTGCCGACTTCAGATCTCCCTGTCGAATAGCATCCCTTACATCATCCAGCTTATTGGCATCTTCAATACTTAGGTAAGGCGACCAACCTGTATCGTCCTCCAATAGTTCAACCTGCACCTCGGCCACGTAATGCCCTTCATGTACGTACTTAATTTTTTTCTTCTTTTTCATCGTTATCGCCTTCTGGTGAACGATTCATCCCATTGATCCGGATCCGGCCGATAGGCCGTAACCAGAACTGCAGGTTTATTATGCCCTTTTGGGATACCCCAGACAACATGGATCGGCGACCCGAGTTTATCCTTCTGCAGCATTAGAATACAAGGGCCCTTCGGGTAGTTCGGGTATTCTTCGACAACCACGGCACTTTCAATTCCTTGGAGTACTTCTCTCGCGGTCAAACCATCTTCGGCCAACTCATCATATCCATGCTCGGATATCCTGATTTCTCCGGCGCTTACCAAATCGCGGACTTTCTCGGCAAAGTCACTCAAACGCTGTTCTCCCGAATCATACGGCCTATTTCTCAGAGCATAACGGGCGCCGCGGATCAGCGGCGGACGCGGAGGCGAGTTTTTTCGCCGCAGCGTCCGCCCGCTGCAGCCGCGTGTTCGACGGCGCGCATAGCGGTCCCCGAACACGTGGATGCCATACCTCGGCGCCCGTTCGTGGGACGCGTAGCGTCCCACGAACTTGTTATTCTACACAATCTCCATGAGGCCGCGATTTCTGTTTGGGAGAAAACCACCCGGATCGTGCACCGCCGGGCTGTTCATGCCTAGAGGTTTTGAGAACATGGGTGCTGAGGGCACCAGCACCCGGAGCCATCCGATTACCCTTGGCTACCCATCCCCCTGTTATGGAGATTGGAGATAATCAGTGATTCGCTTGGCCGAGGAGTCGTCGTTCGCATTTTTCCAACAGCCGGTGGAGTCGAGCGTCTGTTTCCCGATGGGGCGGGGTCGCTTCTTTTTCCCGGTTCATGCCAAATTTCACACTGTATTGCAAGCGTCTTCAAACTGCTTTTGGAAACTCCCAAAAAAAGGAAGGATTTGGGGATTCTCATCGGGAAACCTTGGATGCCGGATAGGAGGGTTCAAGAGCGAGGCCCTGACGCTTGAAAACGGGTCGGGAGCAGCGCGTGGGGTCGGAAATGGGTAGAGACCCGGCGGCCAGGCCGCCGGGGGCGTGGATGAGGTCACCTGTGAACATGCCGTCTAAGGTAAAAACGCAGAAGGCCGGTGCGGGGCGGAGGCGATCTTGCGGAGGAATCGACGGCACTCTTGGGGCAGGGCGGCGGGGGCCGGTGACTCGTCACGGGCATCCCACTCCATCACGTCTTCGGGATCCCAATGGTCCCGGAGGATCTGGACGTGCGGGCCTTGCGGGGCCCACACCCGGGGATCGGTGGGGCCGAAGATGACCAAAGACGGCGTTCCCACGGCCGCCGCCAGATGGCTCACCCCGGAATCGCAGCCGGCATAAAAGCGCGCCCAAGCCAGCAGGGCGGCCAGTTCGTCCAGACCCAGGCCCGACAGGCGCCGTCCGTTGAACCTCGCGGCCATCCGATCCACGAAGGGTTCATAGGGCTCGTCGGCGGGCCCGGTGGTGAAGACCAAAGGCCTTCCCGCCGCCTCCCGAAGCCGGTAGAGCAGCCGCTCCCAGCGGGGAAAGGGCCACACCTTGGCCCGCCCCCCGCTTCCCACGTGCACGACCCCGTATCCCTTCGGCTCCAGCCCCTGGGAAGCCAGCAGGCGGCACACGGCTTCCCGCGCCTTTCGGGACGGCGTCACTTCCGGCAGCCCCGGTTCCACGGGCCGGCCCAGGGCGGCGGAAAGTTGCTTGGCGAGGAAGGCCGTCACGGGCAGGGCGCCGTCCCCTTGGGCCGGAAACGAGCGGATCCAACGGACGGGGATGGCAAGCCGTTTCCCCAGCCGGGCCACCAGATCTCGCGCCCCCGACTGGCCCACCCAAAAGAAGGCATCCAACCCCGCCAGTTCCTCCGGGACCCGGACCGTCTTCCAGGCCTCCTCATGATAGAGGGCGCCCCAAAACGGGGACGACAGCGCATGAACGCGGACCTCGTAGGGTTTTCCTTCCAGAAGGCCGCCATAAGCCGGCCGGGTCCAAAGATGGAAGACCGACACGCCCTCCCGCCGGTACAGGGCATCCAGAACCGGCAAAAAAAGGATGAAATCGCCCAGCGCCCCCTGGTGCAAAAAGCCCAGGCGGCGCCCGCCGTCCCGGCCGAAGGCGCCTTTGGAACCCGCCTTTTCCACCAACGCTTTCTCCCCATGCTTCCCGGTTTTCTTTTCCACCGGCGATTCCGGCGGGGCTCGCCGGTGCCATCCCGTCATCTCCCCAGATCAGATGCCGTCCGCGGGGGCGGAGTCCCCTTCACGCTGCGTCCCCGGCAAACACGACGGCGATGGCATTGATAACCGACACCCATTTACCACGCATGGACATCAACCTGAAGTTTTTGGGTTGTTGTGAGATTGCTGCGGAGCGCAGGAGATTAGCGGTCAAGAGGAGCGATTTTTAGGCAGGTCGTACTTCAATTTGATAAAAGATTATTGAATTCTCTAACGGTCAATCCCGCTTGTCTTATAATCTTTCGCAATGTACCTGTTGCCACTTCACTATGGTCTGGAACAACAATGCGTCTGTGAGGATAAGCGATCTGCCTCAAAACTATGTGACTGCCTTTCTGTCTATCTTTTGCATAACCTATCTTCAACAGAGCTGCTACTACTTCACGCCCTGATATCCGCGGTAGGACGCTCACATTGCCACCTCGACAAATTCCTCGTCTATGGATGGTGGAATCGGTTCATTGTGAGCCTTCAGGCTTTCAATATAAACTTCAATGGCTTCTTGAATATTTCTTAAAGCCTCCGCACGTGTCTCACCTTGAGAAATACAGCCGGGTAGGGCAGGAACCTCTGCTACAAACATTCCATCTTCATCTCGTTCAATAATAACTCGATATTTCATAACTGTCTCCCCAATATTAGTGTTGCCTAATCGCCATTCCGGAAAATCTCCCTTCGGCTGCCATCCTTGGGCGACAGGAACCCACAAGGACCTGCACCGCCGGGCTGTCCATGCTTGCAGGTATAGAGAGCATAGGAACCCCCGCCGATGGGGTTCTATCCTTTTCACGATGGAGCGGATGCTTTCGGCTTTTCTTGACTTATGACAAATCGGACGCTGCATTGCAAGTGAGCTGACGTCACTTGCCGGGCGTGGGGATGCCCCCTGCGACCCCGGTGCCCCGAGGCTCTCCCCTGGGCGGCGGCCACAACGACGCGTTCGCCGCGAGGATCCCCTGTTTGACACCCGGAAGATCCCTCGCCGGCGCACCTGCACAAAAAGGTGCCCCGGTCCGGAAAAAGGAACAATTTTGTTTCGTTTTTTGTCGATCTATAGAGATCCAAATCGGGCTTCTGGAATTTTTGTTCTTTAAAGACAATAGTTTATGGCAGGTGTGGCGATCCTGGCAAGGGTTTTGCCCCTCTGGTGGGCAACATTCATCCAGAAAAGGAGGTTGCCGCCATGATCAAGATTGAAGCCATCATCAAGCCGTTCAAGCTGGGCGACGTGCAGGAGGCCCTGGTGGGCCTGGGCGTCCAGGGCATGACCCTCATGGAAGTCAAGGGATTCGGGCGCCAGAAGGGCCACGTGGAGCTCTACCGGGGCGCCGAATACCACGTGGACTTCGTCCCCAAGCTGCTCCTCACCGTGGTGGTCGCCGACGACCTGGCCCCGTCCGTGGTGGAGGCCATCCGGGAAGCGGGGTACACGGGAAAGATCGGAGACGGCAAGATCTTCGTCAGTACCATCAACGATGCCATCCGCATCCGCACGGGGGAAAACGGCATCCAGGCCCTTTGATCCCCGGGTCTCCAGCGTCCTTTTACATTTTTGAACCTTTCCCATCACCAAAGAAGGAGAACCCCATGTTTGTCAAAGCCTTGTTCCTCGCCCTATGGATCGGGATCCTCTTTTCGGTCGGACCGGCCCTGGCCGACGATCCCACGGCCGCGGACGTCCAGACCCACCTGGACTACGTGTGGACCCTCATCGCCGCGGCCCTGGTCTTCTTCATGCAGGCGGGCTTCGCCCTGGTGGAAGCGGGCTTTACGCGGGCCAAGAACGCCGTGAACATCATGATGAAGAACCTCATGGACTTTTCCATCGGCACCCTGGGCTTCTGGGCCATCGGCTTCGGCCTCATGTTCGGAGCGAGCCTGGGAGGCTGGATCGGCACGAGCGGCTTCTTCCTTTCCGACTACTCGCCGGGCGGAGATCCCTGGGTGCTGGCCTTCTGGATGTTCCAGGTGGTCTTTTGCGCCACGGCGGCCACCATCGTTTCCGGGGCCATGGCGGAACGGACCAAGTTCGTGGCCTATCTCTGCTATTCCTTCGTCATCAGCGCCTTCATCTACCCCATCTTCGGAAGCTGGGCGTGGGGGAGCCTCTTCAACGGTAGTGGCTGGCTGGAAAAGCTGGGGTTCATCGACTTTGCCGGCTCCACCGTGGTCCATTCCGTGGGCGGGTGGGCGGCCCTGGCCGGCACCCTGGTCCTGGGACCCCGCATCGGGAAGTACGACGCCCAGGGACGCCCCCGGGCCATCCCCGGCCACAACCTTCCCCTGGCCGCCCTGGGGGTCTTCATCCTATGGATCGGCTGGTTCGGCTTCAACCCCGGCTCCACCACCGCGGGGATCAAGGACATCGCCTGGATCTTCGTCAACACTAACCTGGCCGCCGCCGCCGGCGTGGTGGGCGCCCTCGTCACCATCTGGTCCATCGCCAAGAAGCCCGATCTCACCATGACCCTGAACGGGGCCCTGGCGGGCCTGGTGGGGATCACGGCCCCGTGCAACAACGTGAGTCCCGCCAGCGCCGTCATGATCGGCCTCGTGGCGGGCGTCCTGGTGGTGCTGTCCGTCCTCTTCTTCGATCGGATCCGGGTGGACGACCCGGTGGGCGCCATCTCGGTCCACGGCGTGTGCGGCGTGTGGGGCACCCTGGCCGCCGCCATCTTCAACATCGAAGGGTTCACCCTCGGGCAGCTGGGCGTGCAGGCCCTGGGAGCCGCGGCCGCCTTCCTGTGGACCTTTCCCACGGCCTACCTCACCTTCCGCATCATCCACGCCACGGTGGGCCTCCGGGTGAGCCCCGAAGAGGAGATGGACGGGCTGGATCTGGGAGAACACGGCGAAAGCGCCTATCCCGATTTCGCCCTGGTGGCCGGTGTGCCGGCGGGTGCGGTGCCCAAGGGCCCTGCGGGCGGCAAGGCCTATGCCCCGGCGTCCAAGCCTGCCCACGCCAAGGGCTGACCAAGGTGCTTCCGGGGACGGCCCGGCGGGGCCGCTCCCACAGACCCGTTCTTTCCATTTGCGTCCATTTGCGTTCATTCGCGGTTCTCTTTCACATCCAGGTCGGACGTTTTTCCCATGGGCCTTTTCGGACGGGCGGGCGTAAAGCCCGCCCGTACAGATGCCGAGGGACATCCTGAGAAGGGGGGGCATCCCCACCCGTTGGGTGCGCAGTCCTGCAAAAAAACCGGATGAAAAAATCGCGTCGTCCCGGTAAAAGACCCCTGGGAGACAGGGGCGAAAAATCTTTCGCCCCTACAGGCGGCCGCCAAGGCGGACCCGTCTGCGGTTGCCGCCGGTCCAGGGCCTTCCCGTAGGACCTGGCGGACCGGATCACGACCAAGACCGCTCCCACAGGGCAACGCCTATTGGCGTTCATCCGCGTTCATTCGCGGTTTTGTCAGCCTCGCAGACTTTGACTCCCGGAGGCTCCCGTGCCCCTCTTTTCCCGAAACCTCACCATCCGTTCCCTCCAGTCCGGAGGCCTCATCACCAACTACCACTGCACGTCCCGGTGCCGCCATTGCCTCTACTGCTCCGGCCCCCGTTGGCCCAAGGACTTCATGGACCGGGACACGGCCCGAAAGGCCATGGAAACCATCCTCCGACTGGGATGCGGTTCGGTGCACATCGGAGGGGGCGAGCCCTTCCTGAACCCGGAAGGACTGCTGGCCGTCCTGGACACGGCCCGGGAAACGGGCATGGCCGTGGACTACGTGGAAACCAACGGGTCATGGTTCGTGTACGATCAAAAAGGGACGGCCCTTCTTGAGCGATGCCTAAGGGCGGGGCTCCGGACCCTGCTCATCTCCATCAGTCCGTTTCACAACGAATTCATCCCCTTCCGGAGGGTCCGAAACCTCATGGAGGCCTGCCGGGAGACGGGGCTGCAGATCTTTCCGTGGGTGGACGGGTTTCGGCCGGACCTGGAAGCCCTGGGCGTCGAAAAACCCCACGACCTGCAAGAGTTTACGGAAGCCTTCGGAAAAGACTACCTGCGCCGGATCCCCCGCCGGTATTGGATCCACTACGGCGGACGGGCGGCCCTCTTTTTCGGGGAGGTCTTCGGAAGAAAGCCCGCCCGGGACGTCCTGGCCGCCAACGATTGGCCCTGTCCGGAACCGGCCGACACCAGCCACTTCCATGTGGACCTTTACGGCCGCTACATCCCCGGCCTTTGCAGCGGCCTGGCCGTGGACCTTCGCGACCTGGGCCGCCCCCTGGATCAAGACAAATACCCGCTTCTTTCCCTCCTTTTCCGCGAAGGCATCCGGGGACTTTTCCGGCTGGCTTCGGAACGGTACGACTACCGGCCCGCCCGGGATTTTCTCAACAAGTGCGACCTGTGCCTGGACATCCGCCGCCACCTGGCCCTGGAAGTGAACGCCCCCTACGGGGAACTCCACCCCCGCACCTTCTACCGGGAGTGGCGCCTGGAACCCTGATGCACAGCCGCTCTTCTTTGCCTTGCGCCCCGGAGCACTTTCCCCTAAATTGGTTTGTGTGCAATCCACCTTCCCCCGTGGCACGGCCGGGAGTTCGCCCCAAGGGGTGATTTTGCCTTCCCCCAACGGAGCGATTGACCGCCGGGTTTCTTTAAGTGCGCGCGTTCAGCGGGCGGGGATAAACCCCGCCCCCACCCGGGATGTGGATCCGGTCGGGGCGGCCTTCAGGACCGCCCGCCGGGAACGCACCATGAAGAAGAATCGTCCCACTGGAGGCCTTTTCACGCAGGACACCCCCCAACCCTTCAAAGGAGAGGCAGCACAGCCATGAAAGCCTATTCCCACCTTTTCATCCAGCGAGCGCAAAAGAGCGGCGACAAGAGGGCCCTTCTGTACCGAGACAACGGCCAATGGCGGGAGATGACCTGGCCCGCCTTCTACGATGCCGTCCGCCGAACGGCCCGAGCCCTCATCGCCCTGGGCGTGGAAGCCCAGGACCGGGTGGCCGTCTGGAGCCACAATCAGCCCCGCTGGACGGTGGCGGACGTGGGCTGCCAGCTGGTTCGAGCGGTCTCCGTTCCCATCTACCCCACCAACACGGCCCAGCAGGCGGCCTACATCCTGAAGGATTCGGAGGCCAAGGTGGTCTTCGTGGGTTCCGGCGACCAGCTTTCCCGCGCCCTGGAAGTGGTGGGCGATCTTCCCCACGTCCAGGCCGTGGTGAGTCTGGACGATTCGGCCGCCGATGCGGCTTCGGAAAAGGTCCTGACCTTCGACGCCTTTCTGGCCCTGGGCCAGGCGTCCCACGACGACCAGGTGTCCCGGCGCCTGGAAGAAGCCAACCCGGACGATCTTCTCACCCTCATCTACACGTCCGGGACCACCGGGGAACCCAAGGGGGTCATGCTCACCCAGTCCAACGTGCTCTTCCAGATGACCTCCCACGACGGGCGGATCCTCCCGTGCGACGAGTCGGACCTGTCTCTGTGCTTCCTTCCGCTTTCCCACGTCTTCGAACGCACCTGGACCTACTACGTCTTCCACCGGGGCATGACCAACGCCTACCTGGACGATCCCAAGCAGGTGCTGGACGCCATGCAGCAGGTGCGCCCCACGGTCATGTGCACGGTCCCCCGGCTGCTGGAAAAGATCTACGGGGCCATCCGGGAGAAGGTGCAGTCGGCCCCGGGGACCCGCCGGCGCCTCTTCCAATGGGCTCTCGCCGTAGGAGACGAGGTCTTCCGGCGCCGCAAGGACGGCCTGGGCGTCCCCATGGGCCTGGGCCTGCGGCATCGGGTGGCCGATGCCATGGTCCTTTCCAAGCTTAAGGGGCTTTTCGGGGGCCGGATCCGGTTCATGCCCTGCGCCGGAGCGCCCCTTTCGGCGGAAATCGAGCGGTTCTTCTGCGGCGTGGGCGTGCCCATCGTGTGCGGCTACGGCCTGACGGAAACCACGGCCACTGTCACCTGCCACGAACCCCAAGGCTTTTCCTTCGGCACGGTGGGAAAGCCGCTGCCGGGCGTGGAAGTGCGAATCGACCCGCGCACCCAGGAGATCCTCGTCCGAGGCCCCAACGTGATGAAGGGCTACTACAACAAACCGCAGGAGACGGCCGCCGTCTTCACCGACGACGGCTTCTTCCGCACCGGGGATGCGGGGGCCTTCGACGCCTACGGGGAACTCCTGATCACCGACCGCATCAAGGACCTTTTCAAGACCTCGGGCGGAAAATACATCGCGCCCCAGATGATCGAAACCCTGGTGGGGGCCGACCCGGCCGTGGAGCAGATCGCCGTGGTGGGCGAAGGCCGAAAGTGCGTGACGGCGCTCATTGTCCCCAGCTTCGAAAACCTGGAAGGGTTCGTGGCGGAAAAGGGCCTCCAGGGGCTTTCCCGCGAGGAACTGGTGCAACACCCGGTCGTGACCGGATTCTTCCGGCAAAAGATCGACGACCTCACCCGGGATCTCGCCCCCCATGAAAAGATCGTCCGGTTTGCCCTCATCGCCAAGGAGTTTTCCCTGGAAGACGGCGAGATGACCCCCACGCTGAAGCTCAAGCGAAAGGTCATCCTGGAGCGCTACGGCCACCTCATCGAGGAGATGTACCGGGAGATCGACCAGGCGAGGAAAAACGGATGAGCACGACACCCTCTTTCACGGTGGCTCTGCGAACCTATGAAAAGCCGGTGGAGTCCGTGGCGGCGGTCGTCGAGGCGGCCGGAGGCTTTCCGCCCCTGGGGCCGGACACCCGGGTCTTCATCAAGCCCAACGTGGTCACCTGGACCCGGGCGACCGACTTTCCCAAGTGGGGCGTGATCACCACGAGCCGGGTGGTGGAGGACGTGGTGCGGGCGCTCTGCGACGCCGGGGCGAGGCGGATCACCATCGGGGAGGGCCTGGTGACGGTGGATCCCCGGGAGAAGGGGCTGGCGGAGGCGGCCTTTTCCGCCCTTGGCTACTTCACCCTGGCCGAACGGTACGGAGTCCGGGTGGTGGACGTCTTTCAGCGGCCCTTCCGGGAAGTGCCCGTGGCCGACGGAATCTCGCTCCAATTCAACCGGGACGCCCTGGAATCCGACCTCATCGTGGATCTTCCGGTCCTCAAGACCCACGCCCAGACGGTGGTGAGCCTGGGCATCAAGAACCTGAAGGGACTCATCGACATGGCGTCCCGAAAGCGATGCCACAGCCCCGATCCCCGCTGGGACCTGCACCGGATGGTAGCGGCCCTGCCGTCCGGGCTTCCGCCCGTCTTCACCGTGATCGACGGCATTTTCAGCAACGAAAGGGGCCCGGCCTTCGACGGGACGCTCCACCGGATGAACGTGCTGGCGGCGTCCCGCGACCTGCTTTCGGCGGACCTGGTGGGAGCCCGCCTCTTGGGCTACCGCCCCGACCAGGTCCCCCACCTGGTGCACGCCGCCCGGGCCGCCGGCCGGCCCCTGGATCTGTCGGACATCCGCATCGTGGGGGAGGACCTCGAAAACCTGGCCCGCCCCCACGCCCACACCTTTCCCTACACCCAAGACGGCTCGCTTCCCGCCGTCATGGAAAAGATGGGCATCCGGGGCCTGAGCTACCGCAAGTACGACGACACCCTGTGCACCTATTGTTCCATGCTGAACGGCCTGATCCTCACGGCCGTGGCCCGCGCCTGGTCGGGGTCCCCCTGGGACGACGTGGAGGTTCTCACGGGAAAGGCCATGGAGCCCACCCCGGGCAAGAAACACACGATCCTTCTGGGAAAGTGCATGAGCCGGGCGCACAAGGACGATCCGCGCATCGCCCATGCCATCCCGGTGCCGGGCTGTCCGCCCAGGCCGACGCGGATCGCCGAGGCCTTCCGGGAAGCGGGCATCCCCGTGGATGCGTCCATCCTGGAAGCCTGGGCCCTCTTTCCCGGCCGGTTCCTGAAAAAATACGCGGGAGTGGAAGGATTCGACGAGGCCTTCTTCCGGATCGGATGAGGAAACACGGCGGGGGCCCCGAGGGCTCCCGCCGCACATGATAGGAACTGCCTCCGGGAAAGGCCCTATCACGTCAAAGGAGATGCGTTCGGATTACTGGGCCGGAGCAAAAACCAGCTGGGGATCCAGAGCGTAGGTCCAAGGAGCTCCGGAATTCTTCCAGCCGTTCTTCATCCTCTTTCCGTCGTAATAGCTTTCCGGATCCTTCACCATGTCGCCCTCAAAGCCGTCCACGATGTTGTAAACATTGGTGAAACCAGCCTTGGCGAGCCGCTCAATGGCCGCGGCACTGCGGTGCCCCGAACGGCACATGACCAGGATCACGTCGTCCGTCTTGAACTTGGCCTTGACCTGGGCTTCGAAATCCGGATTGTCCTCCAGGCCGAAACTCTTCTTCTCCGCATTCCACTTGCCCGACCACACCTTGGACGGTATGTTCACCGCCATGGGCGCATGGCCCACAAAAACGTACTCCTGGGGCGTCCGCACGTCCAGGACCTTCACGGCATCCTGGTTGGCCTTCCACATCTCATAGGCTTCCAGAGCCGTGACATACTTGCCGAGGCTCGTCCGCTTCCTTTCGTCGGAAGGAGGATCCGAGGCCACGGCCGCCACCGCAAAGCAGACCACCAAAACCGCCGACAGGAACATCACCATGCGTCGTTTCATGACTCCCTCCTTCATCCCTTCCTTTCATGGTATCTTTCCCGGAAACAGACCAATTGATGGTCGACAACCCGCGAACTTTTGTCAATCGTTTTGTGCAGGCCACCGGCGGCATAAATGCTCATAAATACTACAAAAGGAGAGGATCCATGGCACGCGGAAGACGAAGATGCAGGAGCCTGGGAGGGGTCATTGCGGCGATCTTGTTTGCTTCTTCCCTTTGGGCGCAGCAGCCCCCGGCGGAAGAGCAGGCGCGCCAATTGGGCAACCGCGCCGCCGATGAGCTCATGAGCACGCTCAAAAAGGAACTGGGAGCCGCCATGAAGTCGGGAGGGCCCGGCCGGGCGATCCGGGTCTGCTCCCAACGCGCCCTTCTACTCACCCAGGAGATTCCGCACCGGATGCAGGTGCCCGGGATGGAACTGAAGAGGACCACCTTGCGATGGAGAAACGAGCGGAATCGGCCGGACGACCGGGAGGAAAAGGTTTTACGCCGCTACGAGCAGACGGCGGCCCGGAAAGACCCGCTGGAGCCCCTGCTGGTTCTGGAAGACGGCTTTTACCATTACTACCAGCCCATCAAGGTTTCCGGGCTGTGCCTCATGTGCCACGGCCCCGAAGAGCGGATGGCGGATACCGTGCGGTCCACCCTGGACACCCTCTACCCCGAGGACAAGGCCCGCAATTACGGCGTGGGGGACTTCCGAGGCGTGGTGCATGTGTCCTTTCCCCAATCCGCCGTCAGTCCTTGATCCTGGACATGCCGGGGATGAGGGTCTTGGTGAAGTGCACGCCGGGAAGCTGACGGATGTTCTCGTGCACGAAGTCGGAGATGACCTCCGCGTCGGAGCTCAGAAGATCCCGGGTGAGTTGAATTTTGACCAGGAGGTCCACGTCGCCGTGGACGCTGTGGATCTCGCGCACCGGCTCCAGCTCGTAGAGCCGCTCCACGATCTTGTGCTCCTTTTTGGCCTGCACGCTCATGAGCACGAAGGCCGTGATGGTGCGCTGCATTTCCGGATACCGAATGCCGTCGCCTTCCGCCATCTTCTCTCGAAACGCCTCCATGTCGTCCGGCAGGATTTCGTTGATGCCGATGCCGTAGTGGCGCCGCTCCCCCTTTTCCCACAGCCGCACGGAGATGTAGGCATAGAGGTCCGCCACAGTCCTTCCGGGGAACTGGTCCACCAGCCGTTCCTTCTTGATGATGGCGCACAAGGGCCGATAGATGTACTGGTACCAGTCGGCGGCGGCTTCCTGGAAGGAAACGGGGGCGCTGCGGGACTGTTTCAGGAAGGCCTGATGGCGGCGTATCTGTTCCAGCAGATGTTCGTACTGACCGGGCTCGGACAGGGTGATGTCGGCATGGAGCCGGGTGGCGTCCAGGAAGTCGGCCCGCTGGCGGTAGAGCACATCTTCCAGGTCGTCTCCGGAAGGGACGAACTCCACGATATGGGCCAGGATCTCGTCGTGCCCCAGCGCCTTGGCCGCCGCCACCCGATGGTTGCCGTCCTCCACGTAGTAGGCGTCCCGGATCTGCCAGAGGCGCACGGGCGGGAGCACCTTGCCGCGGCGCATGGCGTTTTTGATCGCCTCGAGCCGTTCGGAAGGAGCCTGGTTTTTCAGCCGGAACTTGTCGTCGAAGTCCTGGTAGCGCCCCACGCTCCCGACGATCCTGGAAAGGGGGACGGTCCGGAGCCCCCGGTCCCGGCATTCAAAGGCCTCGTCGGCGCGCTGAAGGTCTTCGAAGGAGACGGTGCCAGAGTCGCCCGACACCTTTCTTTTCCAGAAGGTCAGTTTGCGGAGCCAGGATGTCATGGTCGATTTCCATCAGGTGGGATCCGAAAGTGTTGACTACGATGGTCCGTCCCAGGACGGTGATGCGCTCGGACGGATCGGCAAAGAGTCGATGGATGTGTCCGTGGATGAAATAGGCCGGCTGGTACCGTTGAATCAGCCCCAGGAAGCACTCGAAGCCCCGGTGGCACAGGTCCTCTTCGTCGCCCACGCCCCGGGGCGGCGCATGGGTGATCACCACGTCCACCCCGCCGTGCCACCACAGGCTCGCCCGGAGCCCGCGCACAATGCGTTGCATCTGCTTTTCCGTGTACTGCACCGGACCCCCGTTGTACCACATGGACCCCTCGAGGCCCAGAACGCGGAGCCCCTCCACGATCCGAACCCGTTCGTGCAGGTCCACCAGGCCGGGCTGGAGCATGGCCGTGGGGCGGATGTCGTGGTTGCCGCGCACGTAGTGGACCGGGATGCCGAAGGATCGGGAAAGGTGCAACAAATACTCCGGCGGCAGATCCCCGCAGGAAAAGATGAGATCCACCCGGCCGAACCGGTCCGTATCCACCACGGGATAAAGGTCCGGGTCGATCACATCGGAAACGGTGAGAACTCGCAGCATCACCAGGCCATTTCTTTCGGTGGGGCGGCGGCTCGGGGCGCCGCACCCGCCGGGATTTACGTTTTGTATGAAACGCGGCCTCGTTCCGCTCGTGCGCACGGCCTGTAGGGGCGAATAATCATTCGCCCCTACAGGGGCCTGCTTACCAAAGATGCGATTCATCCTTCGTTGTCACGGGCCGTCCGTGATGGGGGCTTAACGCGAAACAAAACCGCGAATGAACGCGAATAGACGCAAATGATTCTTTTCCGTTGACGAGAATCCTTCATCCGTGCGTGGTGGCGGGCCTCGCCATGATCGTCAGGCGGGACCCTTCATGGGGACGGGGTAGGTCCGATCCCCCACGCGCAGGGAAAACCCCTCGCCCGCCTCGTCCGGCTCGATCCACTGGGCGATCTGATAATAGGCGGGCCGGGAAAACCGGGCCGGGAAGGCCCCGTCCCGAACCCGGCAGTAGAGCACGTTGTCCCGGCCGACCCACACCGTCTCCGGATCCAGCCATTCCGGCTCATCCAGGTGTTTCAGGGTGAGGCGGATCCGTTGGGTTCCCGCGTCATCGTTCACCATGTCCACGCGGGTGATCACAAACGGCGTATCGTCCACCCGGATCGGATGGAGCTTCCCCTGCCACTCCAGGAAATAGCCGCCGTCGTCTCCGCGGCCCAGATGCTCGTAGAAGGTCTGCAGGATCTCTTTGCGAAAGATGAGCCGATTTCCGTAGTACCAGTCGCCTTCCGCATCCACGTGGATACCCACGTCTTCGGGGGGAATCTCGAAGGTTTCGGCGTTCATGGTTTTCTCCCGTTCGTCAGAACCTCTTGGCGCTGTCCACAAGAAGGGTCACCGGGCCGTCGTTGGTGAGGTGCACGGCCATGGTTTCCTGGAAGCGGCCCGTGGCCACCGGGATGGGATGGGTCCGCAGGCGCGCCACGAAGGCTTCGAACAGCTCCCGGGCCCGATCGGGAGGTGCGGCCTCCACGAAGGACGGGCGCCGACCCTTGCGGCAGTCGCCCCAGAGGGTGAACTGGGAGACGGCCAGAACGCCGCCGCTGATATCCAGCACGGACCGGTTGAGTTTCCCCTCATCATCCGGAAAGATGCGAAGGTTCACGATCTTGTCGGCCAGATAGAGGGCATCCTGATGGGTGTCTTCCCGTCCCACGCCCACCAGCACCAGAAGCCCCCCATGGATCGCCCCCACGGTTTCTCCGTCCACTTCCACCGATGCCCGGGAGACCCGTTGCACCACCGCCCGCATTTTTCCTCCTTCCATCCGCGCCCGCTTTGACCTGAATCGCCGGTCAGGATATAGAAGCGACGGTTCGGTTGGCAATTCCTTTTGCCGGAAAATTTCCAACGGCTACGGTGCGAGGGGGCGGCAAAGGCGCTGCCAAGCGCCGTGGGCCCGCTGACATCGTAGCCCAGCCCGTCGGGGCGAATGAACCCCAGCCAATGGGAGTCAGCAGGATAGGGACCGGAAAAGGGACGGCCAAGATCGTGAATAGGAAAGAAAACCGCCAAGGAATGCGAATGAACGCCAAGGGAAATAAGCAAGACGTGGGAGGAGCGAAAGCCGCGAAACGCATGGCCGGCCCATGGCCGGTGCGGCCATGAGCCCATCGCGCCTTGCGGCGCTCCCACAGGACGGACACTCCACCGTTGCAGGCTCTCTCATCCGTGCGGGGTGGGGCGCCTCGCCATGAGCGTTACGGTGAAACGCGACCTCGTTGCGTTCGCGTGCGGCCTGTAGGGGCGAATGATCATTCGCCCCTACGGCCCGTTGGCAAGCTCCTAAAGGCTTGTCCCACAATGGCTCTCCGACTTACAAGGCCGAGGGATTTGGGTCCTCCTCGTGGCCGCGGGGCTTTAGCCCCGCGGAAAAGGGCCGTCGTAAACCCATGAAGCGACAGAAAATACGCGAGGATCCATCCAGCGCCCGGAGGTTCTTCCGCAGCCCTGAAGGGCTGCGCTACGGGAAAAGCGGTCATCCGGAACGTTTCCGGACAGGATCCTGGAGAGGAGGATCACCCCCTTCATGTCGCGCCGTTTTGAACCGCCCTTCCTGCTCTTCGTCAATCCGTGGATCACGGACTTTGCCGCCTACGATCTGTGGGCCAAGCCCCTGGGGCTTCTCTTCCTGGCCGCCCTCTTTCGGGAAGGCGGCTGCCGGGTGGCCCTGGTGGACTGCCTGGACCGGCACGACCCGGAAACGGCGGAGCGCCCCGACGTGCTGCCCGGCGGCGACCGGAAGTACGGAACCGGGAAATATCCCAAGATGCCCATCCCCACGCCGGAACCGCTCCAAGGCCTTTCGCGCACCTTCTACCGCTACGGGATCCATCCGGAAAGCTTCCGGAAGAAGCTCCAGCCCCTTCCCCGCCCCGATCTCATCTGCGTCACCAGTGCCATGACCTACTGGTACCCGGGGGTGGCGGAAACCATCGCCCATTTGAACGACGTCTTCCCGAAAAGTCCCGTGTGGCTTGGGGGCATCTACGCCCGATTGTGCCCGGAACATGCCCGAAGGACCAGCGGGGCCGATCGTGTGTGCACGGAACCCTTGGCCGAGACCCTCGCCCGGGCGGAAACCGTGCTCAACTTCCGCCTATCCAACCGTCACCGGTGGGATTCCCCGGCGGACTTTCCTCTTCCCGCCCTGGACCTGCTCCCCCGGCTTACCTACGGACCGGTGATCGCAAGCCTCGGCTGTCCCTACCGTTGCCCCTACTGCGCCTCGTCGCGCCTCCAACCCCAACGGATTGCGTTTCCGGCCGAGACCGTGGCAGGCCAGATCCTGCAGGTTCATGAGCGAACCGGCGTCCGGGACTTCGCCTTCTACGACGACGCGCTGCTGCTGGGAAACCCGGGACTCCGCCCGGCGCTGGAGCGGCTCCGAGGGGAAGGCCGCACCTTCCGCTTCCACACCCCCAACGCCCTGCACATCCGCGCTCTCACCGACCCGGACCTCTGCCGCTTCCTGTACGAGAGCGGCTTCACCACCCTGCGGCTGGGCCTGGAAACCACCCGGCCGGACAAGCAGAAGGCCTGGGGAGGCAAGCTGGAAGTGGAGATGTTCCAGCTGGCGGTGGAAAATCTCCTGCAGGCGGGCTTTGCAAGTGAACAGATCGGAGCCTACCTTCTGTGTGGTCTGCCGGATCAGACGGTGGAGGAGGTGGCCGAAGCCGTCGAGACGGTGCGCCGGGCGGGAGCTCTGCCCTACCTGGCCGAGTATTCCCCCATTCCCGGAACGGCGGCCTGGAACCAGGCGGTCCGGCAAAGCCCTTTCCCCATCGAAACGGAACCCCTGACTCACAACAACACCTTTTTCGCCTGCCGCCGCCCGGACTTCACCCTGGAAGACCTCCAGGATCTCAAGCGGCTGGCCCAGACGGCCCGGGCCCAATTCAGGAAAGCCCAAAAAACGTTCAAGTCCGAAGCCCCATCGACCGAACTATAGTGTTGCGGTAGACTTTTTTGTCCGCCCGGATCCCCGTAGGGATTCGGGAAGAACCAAGAGGCTGATCCCAGTCGGCGACAAGACCGCGGATCGGCTTTTTGTTTGCGTAAGAGGAGGTCCATTCGCCCATCATGCCGTCCCGATCCGTTCCATCCCTTCGGGCGCTCTTTCGGCGTCTTCTCTTCGGAGCCTTCTTTCTCCCGGCGGCCCTCCTGGTGCTGGTGGCCGGCGGCGGCCTGGCCGTCTTTCAAAAGCACCAGATCGAAGAAAACCAGAGGCTCCTGGCTCAATCGCTGGCATCCGACACGGCCACTTATCTGGATGCCGCCGCCCGCCGCCTCGTGGGCCTGTCGAAAATCCTTTCCCAGTCCCCCTGGGAACAGGTCATCCCCCATGTGGAAACGTCCTGGAAGGATTTCGGCGGCTTTGAGGCCCTCTACATCCTGGATCCCGCCGGCCGATTGGTCTTTTCAACGCCCCATTATGTTCCGTTCCTTGAGGCCCAATCCTTTCCCGGCCGGGACAGCTCCGAAAAATCCCAGGGAGTGCAAGTGTCTCTGCCCTTTCTGTCGCCCCGGAGCGGCCATTTGACCGTACGGCTTCTTCGGCCGATCCCCGCGGGCGGATACGTGGCCGGGGATCTGGATCTCAAGGGGCTGGAAGAATCGCTGGCGGCTCTCAACAACCGGGCATCCTCGCAAAAGGCCTTCGTGGTGGACCGATTGGGAAATCCCCTGGCCCACCCGGATCCCAAGGTGAGCCGCAACCAGGCAAACCTCCTGTTCCTGAAGCCCCTGCTCCGAGACGCCCGAGACAAGACCACCTGCATTTACGAGGACAAGGGGATCCTGATGCAGGGGGCTCTGGCGGAAGTCCCCCCCTTCCGCTGGAAGGTCATGGTCTACGGTCCCGTCCGCGAACTCTACTATCCCGTGGTTGTGATCTCGGCCGTGACCCTCGTGGCCGTCTTGTTCCTGGCGCTCATGAGCTCCTCCCTCCTGGGGCGCATCCGTCGCAGGATCGCCGAGCCCTTGGAGTACCTGATCGGGGAAATGCGCAGCGCCGCCCGGGATGGCGAAGGCGGGCGGGAATCGCCGGGGCCCGCCGTCACTTTCAAGGAACTGGCCGATCTGGTCCGTTACTACACCAAGATGCGGGCCTTGCAGAAGGCCACGAGCCGAAGGCGGATCCGCCAGATCCACAGATCCCAGGCGTTCCAGCAGGCCATCTACGAGATGTCCACCCATCCGGCCCTGATCGAAGGGCGCATCCTGGAGGCCCAGGAATTCATCTGCAGGGTCACGGCGAAGACCTTGGAGGTCAGCAGGGCCCTCGTCTGGCGCCTGGAAGGTTCCCGGCTGGTGTGTCTTTGCGGATCCGGTGAAACGGAAGCGTGCGCGGAAGAGGCCCCGCTGGATCTTTCCTCCCAACCCGACCTGATCCGCCGGGAAGGGCGGGTTCTTTCCAGGATCTTCCATTTCGGGGACGCTTCCGCCCCGTCCGATCCCGGTTCGTTTCCGGAGGCCTACATGCATCCCCGGGGCGTCAAAACCCTGGTGCTGGTACCCATCCGCCAGGACGGCGGCCTTTTCGGCTACCTGATGCTGGAAGACGGCCGCGCGGAAAGAAAGTGGGAACCGGATGAGATGGTGTTCGCCGCCCAGGCGGGGGAGCTTTTCACCCGGTCGCTCATCCAGGCGGACCTGCACGCCAGGACCAGGGAGCTTCATAATCTGGCGGAAACCTTGGACAAGAAGGTGCAAAAGCGCACCCGGGAACTGGAAACCCTCTACACCTTCTCCAAGGAGATGGGTTTCGTGACCGACGAAGAAACCTTCGCCTCCCTGGTTTTTTCCATGCTTCGCCGCGTGCTGCAGGTGGACGTGGCGGGCCTGAGCTTGGAAAAGAACGGAACCCGCTGTCTTTATCTGCTGAACACACAGCCCCTTGCGCCGGAATTTCGATCCGAGGTCCTGGAACAGATCTTCCCCGGCCTGCACCCTGAGGAAAGCCAGGAAACATCCGTCGTGGAACTGGCCGCCCCCGCGGACCCGGACCGGCAGGGAGCCATCTGCGCCCTCCACAGCGTCTGCCGCGTTCCGCTCATGGCCGACCGGCAGGTGCTGGGCCATCTGGCGGTGGGAAGGCGCAACACCCAGCCGTTCAGCCGGGAGGAGTGGCATTTTGTCTCCCTCATGGGCCGGCAGATCGGGGAGTCCCTCCACCGGCTCTACTCCCTCCTGCACGCCGAGGAAGAGCGCCTGCAGGATCTTCTGGAAAACCTTCCCCAGGGAGTGGTTCTTTTCGACGGGGCGGGATCGGTCCGATTGTCCAACAAGACCGGCCTGGCCTACCTGGAAGACATGGGAGTCGCGGATTCGGCCCTTCCCGACACGGGCCCCCTGGCCCTCCAGGCCCTCCTGGACCGGTGCGACGAGAGGCTGCCGCTGGAAATCTCTTCCTCCACGGGAGCCGTTTACGAAATCCACGTGCGCCATCTCTTCAGCCGCAAACAGCCCCTGCATGTCCTGACCATCCAGGATGTGACCGAGGAGCGGCGCGTGGAAAACCAGATCCGCCAGCAGGATCGGCTGGCGGCCGTGGGCCAGCTGGCCGCGGGTATCGCCCACGACTTCAACAACCTGCTCATGGGGATCATGATGCAGGCCCAGGTCCTCCAGCTGAAGGGCGTCCCCCCCCAGGTGGCCCATGGCCTGGACACCATCGTGAACCAGGGGCAGCGGGCCGCCCACCTGATCCAGCAGATCCTCGACTTCAGCCGCGAATCCATCAGCCGGAAAGGCCCCCTGGACCTGAAGCCCCTCGTCAAGGAAACCCTGAAGATCCTGGAGCGCACCATCGAAGAGAACGTTTCGATCCGCTTCCAGGACGACGGGAGCGAATACATGGTGGAGGCGGATCCCACGCAGATCCAGCAGATCGTGACCAACATGGCCCTGAACGCCCGGGACGCCATGCCGCAAGGCGGCACGTTCCGGGTCGGCCTGGAGCGGATCGAAGTGAGCGCACCGGGACAAGCGCCTTTGGAAGGCATGATGCCGGGCCGCTGGATCCGGATTTCTTTCCAGGACACGGGAACGGGGATCGCCAAGGAGCACCTGCCCCACGTCTTCGAGCCCTTCTTCACCACGAAGGAAGTGGGCAAGGGTACGGGCCTCGGCCTGTCCCAGGTCTACGGCATCGTGAAGCAGCACGGCGGCCATGTGACCGTGGAAAGCTCCCAGGGGCAGGGTACGCTCTTTACCGTGTACCTGCCGGCCCTGAGGAGACCGTCGGAGGAAACCACGACTTCACCGGCCGATTCCGTGGAAGACCACGGCGCGGTGGGCGAAGTGGTTCTTTTGGTGGAAGACGAGCCCCAGGTGCTTCTCATCACCCGGGAGATCCTGGAAGCCCTGGGTTACACGGTCCTCACCGCCGCCAACGGACGGGAAGCCCTGGAGGTTCTCCGCAGCGGTGGAGCCCGCGTGGACGCCCTGGTCACCGACATGGTCATGCCCGACATGGGGGGACGGGAACTCATCGAAGCCGTGCGGGCGCAGGACCCCGCCTTTCCCATCGTGGTGGTCACCGGTTATCCCCTGGATCGGCAGGCCCGCGAGATGCTGCGCCGAGGCGGCATCGCCTGGCTCGCCAAGCCCACCACCATGGGAGAACTGGCCGAGACGCTGCGCGCTGTGATGGACCAATCCGCCGCCCGGCCTTGCAACCCGCCGGCCGTTTCTCTATTGTAGGATGCACATCGTGCCGCAACGGCTTCCCCCAAGGATTCGGAATACCGGCATCTCGTCCTGATCTGAGCACAAGAAAAGGGAGAAGGGACCCCATGACCGATTTCAGCTGGGACGCACACGGCGGTTCACTCGTCGATCTGGTGGTGGATGAAGACAGGGCCCAGGTTCTCAAGGACCTGAGCCGGGGCATTCCCAGCCTGACCCTGAACGGGCGGCATCTGGCGGATCTGGAGCTCATCCTCAACGGGGCTTTCTCACCGCTCCGCGGCTTCATGACCAGCGCGGACTACGAATCGGTCCTGGACCGCATGCGCCTCCAGGACGGCACCCTCTGGCCCCTGCCGGTCTGCCTGGACGTGACGGAAGCCGACGCCCGCGGACTGGAACCGGGTCAATCCGTGGCGCTTCGGGACGCGGAAGGGTTCATGGTGGCCGTTTTGCACGTGGAAGACATCTGGCCCATGGACAAGGCCCGCGAAGCGCAATGCGTCTACGGCACCACGGACACGGCCCATCCCGGCGTGGACACCCTCTTTCACCACGCGGGAACCCATTACGTGGGAGGCACCCTGGAAGGGGTGCAACTGCCCCTGCACTTCGCCTTCAAGCGCCTGCGCCACACCCCCCCCGAAATGCGGGCGCTCTTCAGGAAGCTGGGATGGCGCCGGATCGTGGGTTTTCAGACCCGAAACCCGCTCCACCGGGCCCAGTTCGAAATGACCCTCCGGGCCATGGATCAGGCCAAGGCCAACCTGCTGCTCCACCCCGTGGCGCGGCGCGCCCGGCCGGGAGACATCGACTACTACACCCGTATCCGATGTTACCAGGCCGTGAGCCGCTACTACCCGCCCAACATGATGCTCCTGAGCCTCCTGCCCCTGGCCATGCGCATGGCGGGCCCCAGGGAGGCCCTGCTCCATGCCATCATCCGGAAGAACTACGGATGCACCCACTTCATCGTGGGCCGGGACCACGCGAGCCCGGGCCGACGGCCCGACGGAACGCCGTTCTACCCCCCGGAAGCCGCCATGGAACTGGCCACGGCCTTTCAGGAGGAACTGGGCATCGGGATCATTCCCTTCGAAGAAATGGTGTACGTCATGGAAGAAGACGCCTACATGCCGGCCGGCGAGGTGCCGCCCGAGTCCACCGTGCGCTCGCTGGCCCTGGACGACTTCCACAGGCGGCTGCGCGAAGGAAAACGGGTCCCGGAATGGTTCACCTTTCCGGAAGTGATCGAAGAGCTCCAGCGGGGCTATCCCCCCCGGCACAAGCAGGGGTTCACCATCTTCTGCACCGGCCTTTCCGGAGCCGGAAAGTCCACCATCGCCCGGATCCTCTACGCCCGGTTTCTGGAAATGGGAGGGCGGCCCGTCACCCTCCTGGACGGGGACATCGTGCGGCGCAACCTCTCCAACGAACTGGGCTTTTCCAAGGAACACAGGGACATCAACGTGCGGCGGATCGGCTTTGTGGCCAGTGAAATCACCAAGAACCGCGGAATCGCCATCTGCGCCCCCATCGCCCCCTACGCGGCCACCCGACGACAAATCCGCCAGCTCATCGAAAATTACGGCGGCTTCGTGGAAGTCCATGTGGCCACCCCCCTGGAAGTGTGCGAAAGCCGGGACCGCAAGGGGCTCTACGCCAAGGCCCGCGCGGGACTCATCAAGGGCTTCACCGGCATCGACGACCCCTACGAACCCCCGGAAGCCCCGGAGGTGACCATCGACACCACGGAACTGACTCCCGACGAGGCGGCCCAGGAGGTGCTTCTCTTCCTGGAGCGGGCCGGCTACATTAAGTGATGGGTGACGAGTGATGAGTGAAGAGTGATGGGTGATGGGTGGCGGAGCCCGACGAGGAGATGGGGGCGGAGGAGGTGCCATGGACGGGTTGATCCAACGGATGATTCGAGCGGCGAAATTGGACGTGAGCCTCTACGAGGAGGTGGAAGCGGACAGGACGGCCACGGGCCAGGCCCTGACCGTGGTGGTTCTTTCCAGCGCGGCCGCCGGCCTGGGCAACATGAGCCAGGGAGGCCTCCAAGGACTGGTGCTGCTCACCCTCATCGCCCTTGCAGGCTGGATCGTTTGGGCGTCCCTCACCTATCTCATCGGCACCAAGCTCCTCCCGGAACCTCAGACCCGGGCGGATCTGGGAGAACTTCTCCGGACCATCGGCTTTTCCAGCGCGCCGGGCCTCATCCGCATCCTGGGAGTCCTCCCCTTTCTCCGAAACATCGTCTTTCTGGCGGCCGGCCTCTGGATGCTCTGGGCCATGGTCATCGCCGTGCGCCAGGCCCTGGACTACCGGAGCACGTGGCGGGCCGTGGGCGTGTGCCTCATCGGCTGGCTGGTGCAGACCGTTCTCCTGGCCTTCTTCTTTTCCCTGGTGGGACATCCGCCCATGATGCACCAGGGCGGACCCTGAACCGGGCCGTGCCCATGAATCCCCGTGCCCACCCGAAAACACCCGGCAAGCGGGAGCGCCTCACGGCCCTGGGCGTACTGGGCCTCATCGCCCTGACGGCCGCCGGCGTCTTCTTGAGGCAGTTTCATGCGGACCCGCTCCTGTCGGGAACCGCCGTTCCCGCACCCCGTTCCCGGCCGAAGGCTTCGCCCCCGCCGGCCCCTCCCGCGCTGAATGGGACCGTCACCGACCCCTTCACGCCCCTGAGCCCGCCCGAATCCTTCGACAGCGCCACCCTGTCGGACAAGATCAATGGAAAGGCGGACCTTTACCTCACCGCGGGATTCCGGAACCTCACCACCCGGCGGGTCGCCCTGAAGGACGCTCCGGACCGGTGGGCGGAAATCTTCCTCTATCAAATGGAAAATCCCGAGAGCGCCTTTGCGGTCTACAGCCAGCAACGTCGTTCCAGGGCCCGGCCCCTGGCGGGGATCTCCCGGGGGTACGCCACGGCCAATGCCTTCTACGCCGTCGCCGGCTCCTACTACCTGGAAGCCGTGGCCGCTTCGGAAGATCCCGACTTGACCCGGCACCTGGAAAGCCTCTTTCGGCGTTTGTGGGAATCGGTCTCGGAACGGGAGATCGCCCTACCGGAACTGGCCTTCTTCCCGGAAAAGGGCGCCCGTCTCGACCAGGCGGTGCTCTACATCGGCGGGGCCTTCGGCTACGACGGCTTTTCCAAGGTCTACGCCGTGCCCTACGATGCGGGAGGAAACCCCATGACCGCCTTCGTGGCCCTGGAGGCGGGCAAGGACGGAGCGGAAGCCGCCCGGGGCTACATCCGGTTCCTGGAAGAAAACGGTGCCCGGCGCCTGCCGGACCCCGACGCGGCCCAAGGGATCGTGGTGCTCGATCTCTTCGGCTGGACCGAGGTGGCCTTTTCCCACGGGCCTTACGTGGCCGGCGTGCACGAAGCCGAAGCCCGGGATCCGGCATTGGCCCTGGCCCGCGCCCTCAAGGAAAGGCTTTCCGCAAAGTAGCGGCCGAAGGTTTCCAAAAAAGATTGGTGTCCATTCGCGTTTATTGTCGGCTGCTTCTGACGCTCGGCCGCATGGACCCGCCCCCTTTGCAGGGTACCCTCGGCAAACGGAAGGCTGTAGGGGCGAAAAATCTTTCGCCCCTACCAAGGGGAGCGGGGATGCCTGCAGGTGCCTGCAGGTGGTAGCCGTTTCATGTGGGGGCGGTTCGCGAACCGCCCCTACACAGCGGACCCCCGATCCCCCCAGGGGGATGGCGTTCCCGGCTAGACTTCTCCCAGGAGGGCGAGTTCGCCATGGAAAGACGACGCTTCCTGAAGGAAGGCCTGAAATACGGAGCCAGCATCGCCGCCCTCTGGGGGCTGGGCTGGAGCTTTGCGGATTTTTCCGGACCCGGCGCCACGGACCCGGTGGAAAAGGAAATCGCCGGCCCCTTCGATTGGTCCCCGGACGAGGATCCGCCCCAGGTGGCCGTGGCTCAAGGGACCGACCGGGGGGCGGCACTGGCGGCGGCCCTGGCGGCCTTGGGCGGCATGAAACGATTCGTCGGGCACGAAGACCGCGTCTTCATCAAGGTGAACGCCGCCTTCGCATCGCCTCCCGCGCTGGGGGCCACCACCCACCCGGATCTTGTGGAGGGACTCATCCGGGAATGCCGCCTGGCCGGAGCGCGAAAGATCCTGGTCTCCGATAATCCCATCAACGACCCGGTGAGCTGCTTTCGTCTGAGCGGTATCGAAGGGGCCGTCCGGGAAGCCGGGGCGGAGCTCTTCGTACCGGGCGCGCGGGACTTCCAGAACGCATCCCTTCCCGAAGGGCGGCTCCTTAGAAGCTGGCCCATGCTCACCAAAGCCTTCGCTCCGGCCACCAAGGTCATCAACGTGGCCCCCGTCAAACACCACCATCGGGCGGGCGCCTCCATGATCCTCAAGAACTGGTACGGCCTGCTGGGAGGTCCCCGCAACGTCTTCCACCAGGACGTCCACACGGTCATTGGTGAACTGGCGGCCCTCTTCCGGCCCACCCTGGCGGTGCTGGACGGCGTGACCGCCATGGTGACCAACGGTCCCACCGGCGGATCCCTCGCCGACCTCAAGGACACGCGGACCCTCATTGTGAGCACGGATCCGGTGGCGGCCGACGTGCTGGGCGCCGCGCTGCTGGGAATGGACCCTGACCGCCTGCCGTACCTGGCCCTGGCGGAAGCCGCGGGGGCGGGCACCCGAAACCCGGACCGGTGGCGCCTGCACCGGGTTCGGGCCGCATGAAGTGGGAGCGAAACCACAGCGCCAACCCGCACGCGAGAACCGATATGCGCATCGTCACCGTTCGCAGAATCAGTCAGGTCTTCTTTTTCGTCCTCTTCTTGTGGTTTTGTGCCGTCACCCGGGTGGGCGCGGGCGTGACGGACATCCGCGGCTGGCCCGTCAACTGGTTCCTGCAGCTGGATCCGCTGACGGCCTTCGCCACCGTGCTCACCACCGGAACCCTCTTTGCAGGCCTTCTCTGGGCCCTGGTCACCCTGTCCTTCACCGTCCTGTTCGGGCGCTTCTTCTGCGGCTGGGTCTGTCCCTTCGGCGCCCTCCACCAGGCCATGGGCTGGGTGCGGCACCGAGACCTCTCCTTCAAGGAAAAGATCCGAAGGAACCAACCGTCCCCAAGGCACGGGATCAAGTTCGGCCTTCTGCTGGTCTTCCTCGGCATGGCGGCGGGATCCCTGGCCGACCCCGGACGATGGTCTTCGCCGACGACCATCCTCCAGTCCGGCGTTCTCCTGGCCGCCCTGGCATGGGTCCTTGTCGGCGCGCTGCCGCACGGAAACGGGCCGAGTCCAAGAGCAGCAGAGGATCCCGTGAAGACGGCCGGACTGTTGGCGGCCTGCCTCGCCGCGGGCCTGGTCCTGGCACGGTTTCCCACCGCCCGTGGACTCCTGCAGACGGGCCTCTTGGACCCCATCCCCTTCTTCCAGCGATCCCTGAACCTGGTGATCCTTCCGGTCCTGGGCCTGGGACAACCGGCGGGAACGGCCGGAACCCGCTGGACCCACGGAGCGTGGCTCCTGGGAACCCTCTTCGCCGCCGCGGTCTTCCTCAATTGGCACACCCCCCGTTTCTACTGCCGGTATGTGTGCCCGTTGGGGGCGCTCCTGGGCCTGCTGGGACGAAAGCCCCTGTGGCGTTTTTCGAGAATCGCCGAACGCTGCACCGAGTGCCTCCGGTGCGAAGCGGTCTGCGACGGCGCCTGTGCCCCTTCCCGGGCCCCCATCCTGAGCGCTTGCACCTTGTGTTCCAACTGCCTCATTCATTGCCCGGAAGAGGCCGTTACCTACACGGCCGCACGGGAAGAGGGAAAATCCGCGGCAGGGCCCGACCTTTCCCGGAGGGCCGCGGTGGCCGCTGTCGTGGGGGGCCTGGCCGCCGCTCCCGTGCTGGGACTCCAGGGGCTCACCCACCGCCGGTTTCCGCCCTTGGTGGTGCGCCCCCCGGGATCCCTCCCGGAAAGGGACTTTCTCAAGCGCTGCATCAAGTGCGGCCAATGCGTCCGGATTTGTCCCACCGGCGTGATCCAGCCTGCCCTCTGGGAAGCCGGGGTGGAGGGGCTCTGGACCCCCGTCCTGGATTTCCGCGCCGGCTCCAGCGGATGTCAGTGGAACTGCACGGCCTGCAGCCGGATCTGCCCCACGGCGGCCATCCGCCGCCTCAGCCTGGAAGAAAAGCAGGGCAAGGGTCCTTTCGAGGGTGTCGGGCCGATCCGGATCGGCCTCGCCTTCGTGGATCGGAACCGCTGCCTGCCGTGGGCCCTGGACCGCCCCTGCATCGTCTGCGAGGAGAACTGTCCCGTGAGCCCCAAGGCCATCCGGACCCGGGACGGGTGGGCGACGATCTTTGAGATGGCTCAAGGCGTTTCGGCCGGCGATGACGACCGACTGGATCTTCCGGGTTTTTCGCCTCCGGGGGATGCCGCCGTGCCGGAAAACGTTTACCTTCAATGGGAAGTGGATGGGATCGGTCGCCGAGACCCCATCACCGACTGGGGAGACGGCTGGATTCGGCTGGACGGGGAAACGGCGGCAGCCTTGGAGCCCGGACCGACCGGGCCGATCCGGGTGGTCCGGGCGTTGAAACGGCCCGTCGTGGATCCGGTGCGGTGCGTGGGCTGCGGCATCTGCCAGCACGAATGCCCCGTGCGGGGCGTTCCTGCCATTCGGGTTTCGGCCGAAAACGAAACACGGCATCCCGACAGACGACTGGCCTTGTGAGGATCAAGGATTAGAGGATTAAGGGGTATGGGGTATGGGGTAGGGGGTAGGGGGTAGGGGGTATGGGATAAGGGGAGTCCGCAACACCCGCGGTTCACGCCTTACGACTTACGCCTTACGCCTTACGACTTACGCCTTACGCTTGACGACCGACGGAGACGGCCATGAAAAAGGACGGAGTGACCCGACGGACTTTTGTGAAAGCAGCCTGCCTGGGGTTGGGTACGGCCGCGGCGCCTCTGGCGACGTCGCAGACGGCCGCTGGCGCCCCGCCGGAACCGCAGGGGAAAGTGCCCACCCGTCCGTTCGGAAAGAGCGGCATCCGGGTGCCCATCCTGTCCCTGGGGGGCATGTTCGACACGGGCGCCAACCAGATCCTGCTTCGCCAGGCCGTTCGCTGGGGCGTGACCTACTGGGATACGGCGGACTGCTACGGCGGCGGGCGCAGTGAGGAGGGCATCGGCCGGTTTTTCAGCCGATTCCCGGACGCTCGGAAGGAAATCTTTCTCGTGACCAAGTCCGATTCCAGGGATCCCAAGGGCATGACCCGCCTTTTGGAGCGCAGCCTGGAGCGGATGCAAACGGACGTGATCGATCTCTACTTCCTCCACGCCTTGCGAAGCGTGGACGAACTGGACGACGACGTCCGCCGCTGGGCGGATGCGGCCAAGGCATCGGGAAAGATCCGACTTTTCGGTTTCAGCACCCATTCTAACATGGCCCGGTGCCTTTCGGACGCCGCCCGACTGGGCTGGGTGGACGGCATCATGTTCACCTACAACTTCCGCCTCATGAACGATCCCGACCTGAACCGGGCCCTGGATGCCTGCACGAAGGCGGGCATCGGGCTCACGGCCATGAAGACCCAGGGAGGCGGCCCCCTTCGCATGGAATCCGGGGAGGAAGCCGAGCTGGCCGAACGCCTGCTCCGGAGGGGATTCACGGACAAGCAGGCGAAACTCAAGATCGTCTGGGAAGACGAACGGATCGCCAGCATCTGCTCCCAGATGCCCAACATGACCATTCTCATGAGCAACACGGCGGCCGCCCTGGACCGGGTGTCCCTCACCCGAACGGAACGGGACCTGCTTCGCCGCCACGCCCGGGCCACGGCCCACACCTACTGCGCCGGCTGCGCTTCGCTTTGCGAAGAGGCTACCGGAGGCCCCGTGGCCGATCTCATGCGATGCCTCATGTACCACAGGGACTACGGAGACATGGAGGCGGCACGGGACGCCGCCCGAACCCTGCTGGCCCGGGGCCCGCTTCCCACCCCGCCCGTCCATCGCCTCCTGGCCGCCGAACAACGCTGCCCCCAGGGCCTGCCCCTTCGAAGACTCTTCCACGATGCCCACCGCCTCGTTTCCCAGCTGGCCGGGGAGAAAAAGGGGTGAAGGATTAAAGGATTAAGGATTAAAGGATTAAGGATTAAAGGATTAGAGGATTGGAGGATTAGAGGATTAGAGGATTAAGGGCGGGGCCGGAGGGCATCCAGGCATGTGCAATTTTCTTCACCCTATGCACCCGCCTTGCCTATATTGATGTAATGCTTTGCACACCTCCCTGCACGGGAGCCCCCCTGGCGGGAATTCCGTCCCGTGGGGTCCCCCCGCATCTCCTCATATTCCTTGTGTTTATGGCTCCATGGATCCACCATCCCCGCCTTGGCACCCCTTTTGCTCAATGTTACGGCGAGCCCCACACGGCACTCGCCGGAAATCGGCGCGGAGCCGTCAGGAAGGATGCGCGGCAGCAATTCGCGTCCCCGGCGGAAGACCGGGGAACCGTTGAAACGGACATGGATCAGGAGAGCCATCGATGAAACGAAACGTGCTGTTATCTGCCCTTGCGGTTGCACTGTTGTCCCTGTGCCTTCCGTACCCGGCGTTTTCACTCACCCTTACCTTCGAAGATACCCGGAATTACTGGCCGGGCTGGGGGAACGGCTCCAGAGATGACTCTCAGGACACTATCGGCGATCCGGACTTTACCGGCGGAACCATCACGGTGGAAGGGGCCTTTCTGAAACAGATCACTTTCTCCTTTAAGGAATGGGAAAGCGGTACCACGTGGGGCAAGCTCCACCCGGGGGATCTCTTCCTGGACGTGGACAGCAACAAATCCTGGGATTATGTGGTCTATTCCGACGACGACAAGCTCGACAACTTGGTGACAAATTACACTACACCGACACAATGGTCGCTTTACAAACTCAGCGGGGGGTTACCTCTTGGCTCGGCAAGTGCTGTCCCAGCGTATTACCAAAAATCAGGTGGTGACAGCGCGGACTACTGGGCCGGTTACCTCATCCGGGATGACCACCCCATCGGCCTTGCCAGCACTGATGGCCTCACATCTGTCGGGACTGTGGACTTCAGCGGGTGGGGAAGTACCCAACTCACCTTCGATTTCAGCTCCTCGCCCATCGCGCTGACGCTCCCCGCGGATCTCACCCTCGGCTTTACGGTCAACTGCGCCAACGACGTGGTCTATGAAACGGTAAGAGTTCATACGCCGGAGCCGGCGAGCATGCTGCTTCTGGGAACGGGCCTGGTGGGCCTCGCCGGATGGGCCAAGAGGCGCAAAGGGCAGAAGCCACAGGCATAGTGTTCCTCGGCTGGAACTGTAATCCGCAGCCCTGAAGGGAGCGAGCGCCTTCAGGGCTGCGGATCCTAGAGTCGGGATGCCTGAGGTTGTCTCGGTGGTTCCAGGGAAATCCGGGCGTTTGAAAAAATTCCCGCGGGGCTGAAGGCTCCCGGCGTTCCTCTTCTTCGGTCCTCTGGGTGTCTCTTCGTCATCCCCGCGGAGGCGGGGACCCAGCACTCCCGATCCGGGTACGAGTCCGGACCGTGCCGCCAGGCGGCGGCTCGGGCCGGGGCGGCGTCTCAGCGCCCCGGCCCGAAGCATCCTCCCCGTAAACCTCTGCGCCCTCTGCGTCTCTGCGGTGAGTTCATCCCAGGGGCAGGCGCACCGGAACCTTCCCCCGAAGAAGCTCCTTCACCTCCCCGATGCCCACCTCCCGGCGGTGGAAGATCCCGGCGGCCAGGGCGGCTTCCGCCCGCGTCCGGGTGAAGACCTCCAGGAAGTGCTCGGCATAGCCCGCGCCGCTGGAGGCGATCACCGGGATGGTGACCGCTTCCCGCACGGCGTGGATCAGTTCCAGATCGAAGCCCAGGTTCGTGCCGTCCCGGTCGATGCAGTTGAGGAGAATCTCCCCCGCCCCCAGATCCTCGCACACCCGGGCCAGGGTCACGGCGTCCACGGGCCGGCCTTCCCGGCCGCCCTTCACCGTGCACTGGTACCAGCAATAGCGTTCTCCGCCGGGACCGGGAAAGGCCGTCTCCATCACCCGGTGCGGCACCGCGTCCGGCGACGGCACGTACACCCGCCGCGGGTCGATGGAGATGACCACGGCCTGGCTGCCGTAGACCCGGGAAATCTCCTCGATGGCGCTCCGTCCCGTGGGTGCGCCCGTCTTCAGCACCTCCTCCACGACGGTCACGGCGTCGCTTCCGATGGACACCTTGTCCGCTCCCGACCGGAAGTATTCGGAAGCCACCTGGAGAGCCCCGTAGCGGGTGCCGTCCTTGTCGGTGTAGTCGCGAATGCCCCCGCCGATGGTGAGCGGCACGAAGACCTTTTCCGACGTCCTCCGAAGGACTTCCAGCATGGGCATGTCCTTCAGGGGGAAATCACGAAAGCCGGTGATGTTGAGAAAGGTGATCTCGTCCGCGCCTTCTTCGTAGTAGCGGCGGGCGAGGTCCACGGGTTTTCCCAGGTTGCGCACTTGGCCCTTTTCGCGCACATCGTACTGGTCACCCTTGGTGACCACCAGGTCCCCCCGATCGTTGGCCCGCACGTCCAGGCAGGCGATGATGCGCTTGGCCAGTTGGGTCTTGGGTTCCACCACCCGCGGCAGCACCGGGGCGCCCGTTCCTTCCAGGAAGTTTTTCAGGATCTTCAGGCCCACCGGGCCGCTCTTTTCCGGGTGGAACTGGACGGCCGCGACCCGCCCCTTCTCCACGGCGCTCACGAACTCCACGCCGTAATCGGTGGCGGTCAGCACCACGGACGGATCCCGAGGCTCCACGTGGTAGGAATGGACGAAGTAGACCTTCTCGTTTCCTTCCACGCCGCGGAAGAGCACCGACGGTTTCCTCGCCTTGATGCCGTTCCAGCCGATATGGGGCACGGCCAGATCCACCCGGAACCGGCGGACGATCCCCGGAAAGAACCCCAGGCCGTCCTCCCCCGGTGCCTCCTCGCTCCCCTCAAAGAGGGCCTGGAGGCCCAGGCAGATCCCCAGAAACGGCCGGTCGGAGCGCAAATACGCCAGGAGGGGTTCCACGTAGCCGCGATGCCTCAGCACGCGCATCATCTCCCCGAAAGCCCCCACTCCGGGAAAGACCAGCCTTTCCGCCTGCAGGATGTCCTCCGGGCGCTCCACGAACCGAACCTCCCGGCCCAGGCTCCCAATGGCGTTCACCACGCTTCGAACATTTCCCGCGCCGTAGTCGAGCACCGTCACCATGGATGGGTTCTCCTCTCTTTCGGTAAGACCGCATGATCCGCGGTCCGTGATCTGTGACCCGTAATCTGTATTCCGCCATCCTTGGCGGCGTGGCGTTTTCGGGAACCCCCCGGGTTTCTCCCCCACCCAGGCGATACGGCCCCTTTTTCCTGCGAACCCCGCAGGAGCTGTCCCGAAACGCCGGGGATGACCGATTTTCAGGAAAAGAGGTGAAAATCCCCGGCTCCCGAAACGGAAATCCGCTTCCGCCCAGCCTCCTAAGAGGCTGTCCGGCAATGGGCTCTTTGCCTCGTTTTGTCTCCATCCGTCATCCCCGCGAAGCTTGTCCCCGGCTTGAACGGGGAGCGGGGATCCAGGATTTCCGGGAACCTATGGACTCCCGCTTGCGCGGGAGTGACGGTTTGCGGAGTTCTCGGACAGCCTCCTAAGGGCGGTTGTCTTGCCGGGCCCCCCTTCTTTTTTTCAGATGCACAAGCACGTGGGGCCGGTCGGTGATGATGCCGAACACGCCCAGGTCCGCGAACCGTTCCATCTCCTCCGGCTCGTTGACCGTCCAGACGATTACCGGAATGCCCGCCTCGGCACATCTTCGGACGTCCTCTTCCGTCACCAGACTCGCCTTGGGGTGGTACGCATCCACTCCCAGGCGCCGCACGGCCGCCACCGGGTCCTGGAAGGGCTTCCTGGTCAGGAGCCCTGCGGCCAGGGAGGGTTCCAGGGCCTTCACCCGAACGAGGGCATCTTCGTGGAAAGACGAGATGAGCACCGATGGACCCATGCCCGTTTCCATGACGATCCGCACCGTCTCTTCCGTGAGGCGGCTCCGGGTCTTGCCGTCGCCCTTGATCTCCACGTTGACCCTCCAGCCCAGGGCCCGCGTCAACAGGAGGGCTTGGCGCAGGGTGGACAGTCGATGATGCGTTTCGTCCCCGGAATCCTTCAGGCTCCAGAGGATCCGCTGGAGGGGATCGCCGGGAGCGTCCACCTTCGGCGGATGGACATCCACGTCCAGTTTTTCCAGATCGGTCAGCAGGTAATCCCTCACCCGCCACGGGGCCTTGTGCACGTCCACCCGGGCCGCGTTGGACGTGCGCTTCAGCGTCGGATCGTGGATCACCACCGGAACGCCATCCTCTGAAAGATGCACGTCCAGTTCCCAGAAATCGGCCCCCACGGCGAAACTGAGCATGGCCGCCGCCAGGGTGTTTTCCGAAGCCAGAGCCCGCCCCCCGCGGTGCGCCCCCACCAGGGGAGGCCCCCAGGGGGAGTTCCAGCGGCTCCTCCAATCGTCGGACCCGCAGGGCCGTCGTTCCATATCCGTTCCATCCTTCCCGCCCGCTTGCCGGAGTCCCGTCTTCCGATCTCCGAGGCGCACCATGCCGGCACCTGCGGACGCTCATTTCTCAACGGCGGCGTTGAGGCGGTACCCCACGCCGTAGATGGTGCTGATGACTTCGCAATCCGGAAGATGACGTGCCAGTTTCTTCCTCAGGTTCTTCACGTGGGAATCGATGGTGCGATCGTAACCGTCGAAATCATACCCCTGGACGGCTCCAATGAGCTCCGCCCGGGAAAAGACCCTGTTGGGCCGGCTCATCAGCGTCTTCAGCAGGCCGAATTCGGACGGGGTCAGCCGCACCTCCCGGCCGTGCACCACCACCTGACGGGTTTCCGGGTTCAAGGTGATATGCCCCACCCGGAAGATCGTGCCCGTCTCGACGGCCGACGACGCGACGGATCTTCGCAAAACGGCCCTGACCCGGGCCACCACTTCCCGCGGGCTGAAGGGCTTGCAGATATAGTCGTCGGCACCCAGCTCCAGCCCGAGAAGGCGGTCCAGCTCCTCCACCCTGGCCGTGATCATGATGATGGGCACGCTGGAAAAGCTTCGAATCTCACGGCACACGCTCATCCCGTCAAGCCCGGGCAACATGATGTCCAGCAGGATCAGGCCGGGCGGGTTTCGCCGAACATGATCCAGTGCCGCATCACCTCGATCCACCACCACCGCGCGGTAGCCGCTCTTTTCCAGATAGTCCTTCAGGATGCCGGCGATCTTGGCTTCGTCCTCCACCACGAGCACCGTGATCCGATCCGCCATGACTTCTCTCCAGCTGCGCGCGCCCCCGGCTTTCCAAAAGCATCAAAGTCGGGGGAACTCCACCGTGATGCGCAAACCCCCGGAGGTCCCGCGGGCGGCTCCGATCCTACCCCCGACAGATTCCACTATACTCCTGCAAATGGCAAGGCCGAGGCCGCTTCCCCCTTGCGCCCGACTCCTGGCCCTATCCACTCGGTAGAGCCTGTCGAAGAGGCGATCCAGGCACTCTTCGGGAACACCCGGCCCGGAATCCTCCAGGTGGATGACGACCCGGCCGGGATCCGTCTCGACCCCGATCTCGATCCAGCCCGGAGCCTCACCATAGCGAAGCGTATTCTCCAAGATGTTGGAAAAGAGCTGCCGGAGGCGGTCCGGATCCGCCCGGACGTGGACAGGCGCCTCCCGGGCGAAGTCCGGGGCCCGGATCTCCATTCCCCGCTGGTCGAAGCGCGTCCGAAAGGCCTTCAACGTCTCGTCCAAGACCCCCAAGGGATCCACCGGCTTCAACTCCGCCTGGAACCGACCCGATTCGATCAGGGACAAGTCGTGCAGATCATGCACGATCCGACTCAGATGGAGGACCTCGCCGTGGAGCGATTCCAATGCCTCCCGGTTCACATCCCGCACACCGTCCAACATGGCCTCGATCTCCCCCCGCAGCACGGCCAGAGGGGTTCTCAATTCATGGGCGATGTCCGCCAGCCATTGCCGACGCATCCGCTCGTAACGCTCCAGGGTCCGCGCCATCTCGTTGAAATCGGAAGCGAGCCGCCCGAATTCGTCGTCCGAGCCCACTTCCACCCGGGTTTCGAAGCGGCGCGACATGAGCGCCCGGGTCCCTTTCACCAACTCCTGCACGGGGGCCAACAGATGCCTGGACAGGGCCCAGGTGACGACGATGGCCACCACAACGGCCACCCCGCCCACCGCCCGGAAGGTGCTGGCCTGGTGCCTCAGAAACTCCACGTCCAGTGGCTGGGAAGGGCGGGGGCGCTCGTGGACCCCAAGCCATCCCACCACCTTTCCGCCGGCGCGAACGGCCTTGAGGTCATAGCCGTCGGCAGACACGGAATCCGTGGGACTCAGAGCATGCCGGTTCCGGTCGAAGAGAACATAACGGGGCCTCGCGCGCCGGCCGCCCTCGGTTTCCGAAACGCCGGCGCCGTTTCGGGCGGACTCCTCCGCCCCGCCGGTCTCCTCGTGAGGACGGCCGGGGCGCATGCCCAAAATGAGCAGCCATTGACCCACGGATTCCCGAAGGGGGGCCCAGTCCCCCGCCAGTTCGTATTCCCGGCTTAGTAACTCCAGCAAACCGTTCACCTTTCTCTCTTCCACCTTCACCACATACCGTTCGAAGTTTCGGGCCGCGTAAAAGCCGGCAATCAACAGCATGCCGATGACGACGACCAGGCTGTTGAACAGGAGGGTCAGAAACACCTTGGATCGGAAGGTGAGTTTCATGGTTCACCCGTCCTCATCTTTCACAGATTTTCTCCATATTTTCTCCACATTCGGCCGCTATGATCCGCACCGTCAACGGAGCCCGCAAGCCGCGAGTCCACGGAAAGGGACTCCGAAACCGAAGGGAGACTCACACGGATACCCTATGACAACACATCCCGGACGATCCTTTTACCTCTTCTTCATCCCCTGCGCCATGGCCGTTTTGTGCCTTGCGGGGTGCGCCGTCGGTCCCTCCTATGTCGCCCCCGAAAAGAAAGTGCCCGATTCATGGACATCCCCCCTGGAGGAAGGCATCCAGTGCGCCACGACCGACGAACGTTTCCTGTCCACCTGGTGGGAGGCCTTCCAGGACCCCGTTTTGTCCCGGCTGGTGAAGTGGTCCCTGGAGGCCCATCCGGACTTGCACACGGCACGGTCCAAGGTTCGCCAGGCCCGTGCCGCCCGGAGGATGTCCCGCGCGGCGCTCTTCCCCACCGCGGACGGCACGGGATCTTACGCCAGGAGCCGTTCCAGGGCGGGGGTGGTGAGCGAACTTTTCACCGCCGGGTTGGATTCCTCATGGGAACTGGATCTGTTCGGGGGAGCCCGCAGGTCGGTGGAAGCCGCCGAAGCCGACGAACAGGCGGCACAGGAAGACTTGCGTGACGTGCAGGTCTCCATGGCCGCCGAGGTGGCACTGGCCTATATGGAAGTGCGCACCCTCCAAAACAGGCTGGCCATCCTGGAACGGGATCTGGAAACGCGCGAGGCGCTCCACCGATTGACCACCCAACGCCGGCTGGCGGGCCTCGCCACGGAACTGGAGGTGCAACAGAGCTTGTACGACCTGGAAGGGGTGCGCGCACAGATCCCCGAATTGAAGGCGGATCTGGAATCGGCAAAAGACAGCCTGGCCGTGCTCGTGGGGCGTCCTCCCGGATCCCTGCACACCCTCTTGGAGAGTCTTGAGGCGATCCCCCGGGCCCCCGCGCAGGTTGCCGTGGGGATCCCCGCGGACCTTCTCCGCCGTCGGCCGGACATCCGGCGCGCCGAGCGGGAACTGGCGGCCCAGACGGCCCGCGTGGGTGAGGCGGTGGCCGATCTCTATCCGAAACTCACACTGAAAGGAAGCCTGGGCCTGGAATCCCTTACGGCGGGCGATCTCCTGGATATGGGCAACCGCATTTTCAGCCTCGGTCCTTCCGTTTCCCTGCCGGTCTTCCGGGCCGGAGAGCTGCGCGCCGCCGTGGAGGTCCAAACGGAGCTTCAACGCCAGGCCCTTTCGACCTACGAAGCCACCGTGCTCAATGCGTTGAAGGAGGTGGAAGAGGCCCTTTCGGCCTATGTCCAGGGGAAGAAGCGGAAACGATTCCTGGAAAACGGCGTCCTCGCCGCACGTCATGCCGCCGAGCTCGCCCGGGCCGGCTATGCGGCGGGGCAAAACGACTACAGCGACGTGCTCGAGGCCGGGCGGGCCCTTCTGAGCCTGCAAGATCAGCTGGCCGCGAGCGAGGGCGAGGAAGCTTCGAATCTGGTGAGACTCTTCAAGGCCCTGGGGGGAGGCTGGGAGTATCCGGAGGCCGCCACCCGCGACGCGGCTCGGGGAAAGGAGTAAACGGACCGGTGACACAAGACCAGAATCTCCATGTGAAGGAACTGCTGGAAACCCATGCCGCCCGCGGCCGAGGTCGGCATGTCCGATTGCTGTTGCTGGCAGGAGCTCTGGTGGGGGCGATCCTCCTTGCGACCCTCCATTGGAGAGGCCGCTCCGACGGCGCCGTTCGGTACGAAACCCGTGAAGTGCTCCGAGGCAGTCTTTCCGTTACGGTGAGCGCCACGGGAAACCTGGAGCCCACCACCGAAGTGGAGGTCGGAAGCGAGCTTTCGGGAACCGTCCGGTCCGTGGAAGCGGATTACAACGACCGCGTTCGCAAGGGACAGGTCCTGGCCCGACTGGACACCAGCAAACTGGAAGCGGAACTGCGGGAATCTCAGGCCGCGCTCCAAGCGGTCCAGGCCCAACTCGCGGATGCCCAGGCGACCCTGAAGGAAACCGAAAGCGAACTGGCTCGCAAGAAGCGTCTGTGGGCCATGACCGACGGACAGGCGGTCTCCCGGCAGGATCTGGACGCAGCCGAGGCGGATCTGGCCCGAGCCCGGGCGGCCGTTTCCAGGTACCAAGCGGAAGTGGCCCAAAAGCAGGCGACCATCGCCACCATCGAATCGGATCTGGCCAAAGCGGTGATCCGTTCCCCCATTGACGGCATCGTATTGGACCGTTCCGTGGAACCGGGACAGACCGTGGCCGCCACGCTGGAAGCGCCCGTTCTCTTCACGCTGGCCCAGGACCTGACCCAGATGAAGCTCATCGTGGATGTGGACGAAGCCGATGTGGGGCTCGTGCGCGAGGGGCAACGGGCGGAGTTCACGGTGGACGCCTATCCCGACAGGCGTTTTCCGGCCTCCATCGCCCAGGTGCGATTCGGGGCCAACGAGGAAGACGGGGTGGTCACTTATGAGACGGTTTTGATCGTGAACAACTCGGACTTGTCCCTCCGGCCGGGAATGACCGCCACGGCGGAAATCCTGGTGAAGGAGGTGCGGGATGCCTTGTTGGTTCCCAATCAGGCCTTGCGTTTCACGCCCGAGACCACGGCAGGACATGAGGACGAGTCCTCGGGGTCCCTGATTTCCAGGTTGATCCCCAGGCCGCCGCGCCCCACAAGCAAGAAGAAACCGGCGGTCCCGACGGACGGCCGGGAGGCCGCCGTGTGGGTTCTCGAGGACGGACGCCTCCGACGAATCCCGGTGACCCCGGGAGAAACGGACGGGACCAGGACGGTCATCCAAGAAGGCGAACTGGAACCGGGGATGCTCGTGGTGGTGGACGCCGTGAGGGTTGGCGGATGAGCGGAAACACCCACGTATCGCAAAGCGGACCTCCCCTCGTCCAATTGCGTAAGGTTCGAAAGGTTTACGGCGCCGGCCAGGCGGCCGTACACGCCTTGAAGGGCATCGACCTCACCATCCATGCGGGGGAATTCGTGGCCATCATGGGCTCCAGCGGATCCGGAAAATCCACGACCATGAACATCCTGGGCTGCCTGGACACACCCACGTCGGGCAGCTACCTGCTCCAAGGAGTGGATGTGGGGACGCTGACAAGAGACCAAAGGGCTCTGCTGCGTCGGTACTTTCTGGGTTTCGTCTTCCAGGGTTTCAACCTCCTGCACCGAACCACGGCCCTGGAAAACGTGGAACTGCCTCTCATCTACCGAGCGATGCCTGGCGGCGCAAGAAGGCGCCTGGCGGCGGAGGCCCTGAAATCCGTGGGCCTGGAGGGCCGCGAATCCCATAGCCCCGGAGAATTGTCCGGTGGCCAACAGCAGCGGGTGGCCATTGCGCGCGCCATCGTGACCCACCCCAAATTGTTGCTGGCCGACGAACCCACGGGGAACCTGGATTCCGTCACGAGCCGCGAGATCATGGAGCTGCTGACGGCCCTCAACAGAGAACGCGGCCTCACCATCGTCATGGTCACCCATGACGTGGAAACGGCGGCCTTCGCAAGAAGATGCATCCGCTTCCGCGACGGTCTCATCGTCGACGGACAAACGCCGGAAAGGAAACCGTCGTGATCCGACAAAACATCCGCATGGCCATCCGAACCATCCGGCGCAACGTCCTCCGATCCGCCCTCACCATCCTGGGGATCGTTATCGGAGTGGCCGCCGTCATCACCCTGGTCACCCTCGGTGAAGGGGCCACGGCACAGGTGGCTTCGGAGATCTCGAGTCTGGGGAGCAACAGACTGGACGTGCGGCCCGGACAGGCCCATCGGGGCCCGGGCGGCGTGCGCTCGGAAGCCGATCCGCTGGAGGCGGAAGACGCCCAGGCCATTGCGCGGGAGGTGGGCGGCGTGGAAGCGGTGGCGCCCGTTGCTTCCATGTCCGCCCAGGCGATTCACGGAAGCCGCAACCGCTCCACAACGGTCACCGGAACCACCCGGGGGTTTCTCCAGGTGCGCAACTGGCCTCTGGCGGACGGTCGCACCTTTTCCGAGGCGGAAGAGAGGTCGGGCAAGGCGGTGTGTCTCCTGGGGACCACCGTCAGAAAGGAGCTCTTCGGATCCTCGGAAGCCGTCGGCGCCTGGATCCGATTGGGCAAGCTATCCTGTCGGGTGATCGGGGTGCTGGAATCCAAGGGACAGTCGAGCTTCGGCGCCGACCAGGACGACGTGGTCCTCATCCCCTTGCGCACCTTCCAGCGGCGGCTGGCCGGCAACACCGACGTCCAGGCCATCTACGTCTCGGTAAAAGAAGGGATCTCCACCCAAAAGGTGAAGGAACAGATCACGGAACTGATGAGGGAAAGGCGGCGCATTTCCGCCGACAAGGAGGACGATTTCCATGTCATGGACATGCAGGAGATCACGAAGGCCCTCACCGGATCCACCCAGGTCATGACGGCGCTGCTGGGCGCCGTGGCGGCGGTCAGCCTCATCGTGGGCGGCATCGGGATCATGAATATCATGCTGGTCTCCGTCACGGAGCGCACCCGTGAGATCGGGATCCGCCTGGCCATCGGGGCCATGGAACGCGACGTGCTGACGCAGTTCCTCGTGGAAGCCGTTGTCCTTTCCATCTTCGGAGGCATCACGGGCATCGCCCTCGGACTCGTCACCGCCGCCATCGCCGCATCCGTCCTCGGCCTTCCCTTCATCTTCAATGCCGGTATCGTGGGCACCGCCTTCCTCTTCTCAGCCGCCGTGGGAATCGCTTTCGGGTTCTTCCCGGCCAAGCAAGCCGCCCGACTGGACCCCATCGAGGCTCTGCGCAGGGAATGAGAGGTCACCCGGGGGACCTTCGTCAAGCCCACCGGGAATAGCCCTCATAGGTCTCCCGGAACCGCATCTTTCCCTCCCTGAGGAACGTGGCAAAGGCCCAGTCCTCCTCTCCGAGCCGGTCGAGGAACGAATGGCGCACCACGTAGGTGAAGGCCCGCTCCCTTCGCCCGTCCGTCGACTCGACCTCCACAAGCCTGCGCACGTACATCGGCCCTTCGAACCGATCCAGCCTCAGCCAGGCCGAATCGGGCACATGGCGATAGACGACCCCCTCCACCGCCTGCCCGGCTTCGGGGGCGATCCCGGGATAGAGTTGCCCTTTCACCCGCCGACGTCGGTACCCTCTCAGAATCCCCGGTTCGGACGTGAGCCGACACCCGGCCACCTCTTCCATGATGTCCTCACACATGAGAGTTCCATAGGCAAAGAGATGATCCATGTGTTCCACCTCCTTCGGCCGACCCTGCAGGTCAGTGCACGGCTCCCGGGTATTGAGGAAACGGAAAGCCGGTTCGGGATGCCTCCACTCCCCGCACCAGCGTCTCGAAGAGGGGGCCGGGGATCCCCAGCCCCATCCGGTCCCCCTCGAATCGAGCAATAAGGCGCGCACCCAGACAGAAAGGGGAAAAGTTGATGGTCCCGGTCAGGTAAGGCCGCACCACCAAGTCGGAGCATCCGGCTCTGAGTCCTCCCACGCTCGCCTCCACGCGCTCGCCGGTCAGGTACTGGTAGCCCTGGATGAGCCGGCACAGCTCCACGGGCCGAACGGAAAGGACCACCACGTCCGGATCCAGTTCCAGATCGTCAAAACCGGGTGAAAAATAGAATACCCCCCGGGTAGCGGGCGGTTGGATGGCAAGCATGCCGGAAAGGGCCCGGAGGGCGACGGCGCGGCTTGCATACCGGCCGGAATCTTCTTCGCCGAAAAGGGCGTATTCCTTCTTTCCCGCTTCCCGGAAGGCGTAGACGGTGCCGTCGCTGAACTCTCGGGGAGATGGCGGCCTGAAGGATTCGGGATCGCCGCTGTTCCTGCGCATGATTTCCGTGTATTCCCGTGGACCCTCCAGGGGATCCTCCCGGTTCATGTCCTCGAAGCCCAGGCTGACGGCCGCCGCCACACAGCCGACGCTTCGCGCGGACAGAAAAACCGCATCATCAAGCATGGCCGCTCGAAGGGCGTGGCAGGAAGTGACGGCGACCCCGTCGGGCTCGAAGCGAAAAAGTTCCTCCGCGACCGTCTCCTCCGCCCCGAAGACCCTGACACCCGCGGCCGGCAGCAGGAGGCCGGGTACTTCCAGAGCCTGTTGAAGCCTTTGAACAAGGGACCCCAGTCTATTCATGACCTTCCTTTTGCCTTGGCCGCCGGAAGCGGGCCAACGCCTTCCCAGCCCCCTGAAACGCCTTCGGTTCGGACCCGGAGGGTTCCCCGTACAACCCGGCGTGGTGCCACACGCCTAGACTTTTGCCGATACCATCCGGTCCCCCCACCGTCAACTCCCTTCACCTTGGGGGAAAAAAGACCGTACCCTGCCGATTCGGACGGGGCGTTGAGCCTCCTTCGTGGAGGCGCTGCCCTTCGAGGCTCCCGGCTGGAAAGGCCGGGGCGATGGCGGGGGCCCTGATGCATCCAAATTTCCTATGTGACGTATCGTTTCCTTTGGGCTATAGAGGTCTTGTTTTCCCACTCGGAATCAGGAGTTCCCCATGGCGCGTCTTTTCGGCTTTACCTGACCCGGCGATCCCGCACACACCCGTGCCAGGTAGGCAGTGGGCCGATCTGGAAGGCGCGTCTTCCCTCCTTTCTTTAGTCTCTCGACAAACCGGATGTCGCACAACCAGCGGCCGGATACCTGGCGGGTGTCCGAGGGGGCAACGGCGCTGGGCGCCCCACGGGCTGCAAACCCGTCGGCCCGGCCTCACCAGCCGGGAGGAGGTTCGATTCCCCTTGCCCCCTCCATTCCCACGCCGATCGGGCCGACGTCCGTGAATGGAACTCCGGGGGAGGTGTCCTTGGGCTCATGGCGACGCTCTTCAGAAAGTTCGGATGAACAGAGGGCCCCGCGAAGGTTCGAGCCTCTCGTGGTCTGCTTCTGTTGCCAATGGTGTTCCTATGCGGCGGCGGACATGGCCGGGGCCCTGCGCGTGAGTTACCCGGCCAACGTGCGGATTGTCCTGGTGCCTTGCACGGGGCGCATGGATGTGGGCCATCTTTTGGCGGCGCTGGAAGCCGGGGTGGACGGAGTTCTGGTCTCCGGCTGTCTTCCCGGTCAATGCCATTATGTGGACGGCAACCGGAAGGCGGCCAAGCGGGTGGAACGGGCCCGTGCCATCCTAAAGGAAATCGGTGTGAGCCCGGAGCGGATCGCCATGGTTCACAACGCGGCCTCCATGGGTCCCCAACTGGCACGCTGTTTTTCCGAAATGACCCAACGCATCAGGACCCTAGGGCCGATCTTCCCGCCCCGGGAACCGACGGGTGTGACGGGCCGACGGCACCGGGATCGAAACGGCTGTTCGCCCGTTCGGTGACGTGCTCCCAGCGCAAGGAGGCGAATCATGGGCGTGGTGGTGAACCTCAGGTACCATCTGCACGAAAGGGCGGCCGGACGCGCTTTTCGGAGCTGGCGCCGTCTGTTCGGGCGGGACGTGGACTTCGGTGCCGGCACGTGCTGGAGCGATCTGCCCGATTCCGCCCTTCTTTTCCTTTGCCGGGAAACACCGGAAAGCAAGTTCGCGCTCTACGATTTCATCATGGGCGCCTTGGGATTGGGCTCAGGGCATGAACTGGAGCACCAGGCGCCCCGAGATCTAAGAGATCTTCTAAACGCCTACTTCTACTTGTCCGATCAGGCCCGCTTCGAGTGCTGCCGGCGCATGGGCTGGACCGAGCCCACCGGTTCGGCCACACGGCCGCTCATCGACCAGGTGCTCGACCCTGCCACCTACGACTACCCCCATCTGATGCAGTGTCCCACCCCCACACCACAGCACCCCGCTTATGAAGCTTACCAGACCGCTTCCGGACTGGATGGATCCATCCTCATGCGCCGATGGCTCCCTGAAGCGGTGGAGCGGTTCCGACAACGGGCAACCGGATCCGGAAAGCACGGAGAAAACCTGCATGGAGGTGGACCTTCCCATGATCAAGACTGTTACCATCGGCATCGCCGGCCACGTGGACCACGGCAAGACAAGCCTGGTGCGCCGGCTCACAGGCATTGACACGGACCGCACGCCCGAGGAAAAAAGGCGCGGATTGACCATAGAGCCCGGCGTGGCCCCACTGCGTCTTGCCTCCGGCCGGCTCGTTTCGCTCGTGGATGTGCCGGGACACAAGGACTATCTGCGCAACGCGGTCCGGGGGCTGAGCGCCGTGGAAGGGGCCGTGCTCGTGGTGGCTGCCGACGACGGAGTCATGGCCCAAACCCGCGACCACTTGGACATCCTGCAACTGCTGGGCGCGCGCACCGGAATGATAGTCCTTTCCAAGGCGGATCGGGTGGATGAGGAGACCCTGGAGTACGCCCGCCTTGAAATCGAAGATCTGACGGAAGCCTCTTTTCTGCAGAATTGTCCTATCGTGCCCTTCTCGGCCCTGGACGGGCGGGGCACCCCCCTCATCCTCCACGAGCTGGAGCGCATGGCGTCGAGGCTCGACGGGGGGGACAAGGCCCGTCCCTGCCGGCTATGGATCGACCGGGTTCGCAACGTGGTGGGTCACGGTACGGTCATCAGCGGCACTCTTCTCAGCGGGGTATTGAGGGAAAACGACCCCCTGGCGATCCTGCCCTCGGGCAGACTCACTCGAGTGCGATCCCTGGAGGTGCATCACCGGAAGGTGAAGGAGGCCGCGGCGGGACAACGGGTGGGAGTGAATCTTTACCACGTGGGCACGGGCGAGGTTGGTCCGGGGATGCTCCTGGCCCAGCCCGGCACGGTGGAGGCCGCCCCGTATTTGAATGCGGACGTCCGGTTGTTGCGCCACGCGCCGCGCAAGCTTTCCCATCAACAAAGGGTGCGCGTCCATGTGGGAACGGCCTGTGTCCAGGGCCGGGTTCATTTTCTCGACAGGGCCTTGCTTGCACCCGGCGAGGAAGCGATCGCCCAGATCCGGCTGGAAGAGACCATCGGCTGCCTGGCTGGCGACCGCTTTGTGCTGAGCTTCCTGGACGACTATGCCATTGCCGGCGGAGGCCGCATCCTGGAACCAACCCGGGAAAAACTCCGCACATCCAAGGCCGGACGGATTCTCCCCTATCTCCACTGTTTACAACGGGGCGATTTGGAGGGAGCCATCGACCACCTTTTTTCACGTTCGCCGTACACCCCCCTTTCCGAAACCCAAGCAGCCTTGGCCTGCGGTTTCCGCCGGCGGGACGTGTCGCGCGTGTTGCAGAGATGGTCGCAGGAAAACCGGCTGGTGGTCCTTGAGGACGGACGTTACGTGCGGAAAAGGGACCATGGGAATCTACGCCGCAAGTTCCACGACGCCCTTGTGGACATCCTTTCCTCCAACCCCTTGAAAGAGTGCGCTTCCGCCGAAGAACTGCGCGCCCGCGTCGACATGAAGCTGGACCCCGAATGGACACGCCAGCTGTTGGCGGATCTGTGCCACCGGGGAATCATGGATCATGACGAAGGCGGTTACCGGCTGCCTCAACGAAAACGTCAGTGGACGGCCCGCCAGAAAGAGATCCTGGACGCCGTTTTCCACTTCGCCCGCCGGGCGGGGCTGAGCAGCTTCGCGGCCGGAACCGTCTGCGACCACACCCAGGGACGTTTCGATCCCTCCGAGGTTCAACGAATCCTCGACCATCTGGCTGCCCAGAAACGTCTGGTCCGACTCCAGGACGGCCGGTACATCACCCGGGAGGCCCTCGCTGAGACGGAACAGCGGGTGCGATCCTGGATCCGGACCCAGGGAGCCCTGCGCTTGAGCGACTGTCCGAGGGCTCTGGGATACGGCCGGACCCGGGCCCTCGCGGTCCTGGAACATCTGGATGCCTTGGGGGTTACGATACGTCTCGACGACCGGCGCATCCTGGCGGAAGACCACGCCAGGGAATTCTGGAGGACGGCGGGAACCGATTCTCCACGCCATTAAAGGCAAGGGGTTACTGCAAGGGCCCGGCCCGGAAGAGACCCCCTGCGCCCGGCTCGGGGATCCCGTAAAACATCACCGAAGCCGAGAGGCTGCCATCTGCCGGCGGCCGTCACAAAGATCCGTGGGGAATTCGAAGCTCGTAGGACAGATAGACCTTGATACCCTTTTCGGCGGCGGCCTGTCTCACCTTGGGGGATGCCTGGTAGGTGACGAGAACCGGAAAGACCTCCATGCCCGAAATCTCCCCGACCTTCGCCATCGTCTTGAGAAATCCGTCCACGTCGCGTTTCTTGAGCTGAGACTTGGCTTCGCCGAGGATCGCCACCCGCCGCCCGTCCACAACGCCGTGGCCCCAAATATTCACTTCCACGTAGCGATTGGGGGCCGCCTCCAGGAAGGTCCGCACCAGCGGCGATTCGATCTCCATCCCGAAGTCGCGGGCCAGAAGGTGCGGCAACGCCCAGATGGCTTCGTCTTCCAGGCGGTAGCCCACCGTGTGGGCCAAGCCGCCCAGCATTTCCCGCGTCTTGCGGTGCTCGTCGGTGAGGGTGGCCAGCTTGACCTCTGTCTTCTTCTGCGCTTCCGCCAATTCCTCCACCCGGGCTTCCGTGCGTTTCTGAGCTTCCGCCAGTTCTTCCACCTTCACTGTAAGGCTGTCCAGGCGCCTTTCCGTCCTGGCCTGAGCCTCCGCCAGCTCTTCCACCCGGGCTTCCGTGCGCTTCTGGGCCTCCGCCAGTTCCTCGACTCGGGCCGCCAGACTATCGAGGCGTTTTTCCGTCCTGGCCTGAGCCTCCGCCAGCTCTTCCACCTTCTCAGCCAGGCGGTCGAGGCGCTGTTCAGTGCGGGCCTGGGCTTGAGCCAGTTCGCGGACCACCTCCTTCAGATCCTCGAACTCCTCTCGCGTCACGCGGATTTCGCGCACCCGGTCGTCCACGATCGCAACGATCGTCTTGTAGAGTTCGCTGGTGAGTCCCTGTCCGGTGGTCTGCGCCATATTCTGCCGTCTGAAATTCTATTGTCTTTCGCGATGTTTTCCTTCTAACGCCTGGCGCTGCAAAGGTCAATGGAAAGCCGTCCGGCCCCGGGGAACCTCCCCGCAGCCGAACCCCCTTCCGGATACGAGCTGCAGCGCCTCATCGGCCACTTCATAGACCTGATCGGCCAGGCGCCCGACCTGCTCCAGATAGTGGGACACCACCACCAGGGTGCACCGCCCTTTGAGGGTCAGCAGGAGTTCTTCGATGATCCCCGCCGCACGGGCGTCCAGGGAAGATGTGGGCTCATCCAAAAGCAGCACATCGGGTTGCGCGGCCAGGGCCCGGGCAATGCACAACCTCTGCTGCTGTCCCCCGGAAAGGAGGCGCGCGTCCTCGCGGAGGCGGTCTTTCACTTCGTCCCACAAGAAAGCCCGGCGAAGGGCGTCCTCCACCACTTCCGCCAGAACCGCCTTATCCCTTCGGCCCATGACTTTCAGGGGGAAAGCCACGTTCTTGAAAATACTCATGGGAAGCGGATTGGGCACCTGGAACACCATGGCCACCCGTCGACGGAGTTCCGTTACGGGAAAGGAGGGATCCGAGACCAACCGTTCGTTGCCGTCCAAGCGGACCCAAACGCGCCCCCGGGCATCGGCCCCCGGCACCTCCTCCCAAAGCCGGTTGAGAGCCAGGAGAAGGGTGCTCTTGCCCCGCCCCGAAGGTCCCACGACGGCCGTCAGAGCGCCCTCGAAAAAAACGGCGTTCACATCGCGCAACACCGTCCGGGTCCCATAGCGGAAGGTCAGCCCCTCCACCCGAATCTTGATCACAGGATCCATACCACCTCACGCTCGATAAAGAGCCCAATGGCCCACAGCCCGGCGAACGGCATAGGCCACGGCGAAAAGAGATACGCTCACCCCGAGAAGAATCAGGGCCGCCCCGAATCCCCGTTCCAGTTCCTCCGGGGAGGCATACTGGGTCGATACGTAATAGATGTAAAAAGGAAGCGCTTCGAAGGGGTCCAGCAGGGATCGGGGCACGCCGGCCGTCACCACCACGCCGGTAAGGAGAATCACGGCCGTATCCTCGGCGCATCGCCCCACGGCCAGGAGAAGTCCGCTGGCGATGCCGCGCAAGCTCTGGGGAAGGAGGACCCACGCGAGATTTTGGACCGGATCGGCTCCCAGGCTCAACGCCGTGATGCGCACCTCCTGCGGCACCCCTTCCAGGGCCGACTGGGTGGCCCGAATCACGTAGGGAAGCACCAGGATCATGAGAGAAGAGGCGGCCACCAGCAGGCAAGGTCCGAACCGCGGCGACACCATCTGGTGGAGAAGGAGGGAGACGCTGAAACCGAAAAGCCCCACCACCACGGACGGCACGCCGGCCAGCACGTCGAAGAAGACGGTGAGCACCTCCTTCAGGCGGCCTCTGGAAAATTCGGCCAGATAGATCCCGGTGGCCAAACCCAGAGGCGCAGCCAGAGCCACGGCCCCCGCCACCAGGTAGAAAGTCCCCACGACGGCCGGCCACAGGCCGTCGAAAACCGGGGCTCCGCCGAACAGAGCCTCCCGGGCCGAGACACCGCCGAAAAGGAGCTTCGGAGTCACGTGGGGCGCTCCCCGCCGGACAACAAAACCCACCACCGCCACAGCCCCCGAAACGACCCAGAGCCCCGCAGCATAGCACCCGCAGCGAACGGCCCCTTCCCAACAACCTCTCTTCATCCTGAATACCTTTCCGCCGCGGCGCGCATCCTCCAAGCGCACAGGGCCGCGCAGCTGGTCAGTACATAGAGCACCATACCGCAAACAAAGATGGAGGCGAACTCCAGGCTTTGAAAGTCCGCCGCGATCACCAGGGCGATGTGGGCCGTGAGTGTCCTTGCCGATTCCAGGAAACCGGAAGGCATTCGCGCGGCATTGCCGGCGAGCATCAAGGCAATGAGAGTATCCCCCACCGCCCGTCCGAAGGAAAGAACCATCCCCGCCGCCAGCCCCCTTCGCGCGCACGGGATCACCACCCGGACGAAGCGCTGGACGGGGTCGGCGCCCGAAGCGGCCGCCGCCAAGAGGATCGGGCGGGGCACGGCCGCGAAGGCATCGGAAAAGAAGAGGGTCATGGTCGGGGTGATCATGAAGGAGAGGGGCACCAGGGCACTCAGCAGGCACCGGCCGGACCCCGCCTGGAAAAGGCCCCGGACCGCGGGGACCAGCACGAAGACACCCACGAAGCCGTAGACCACCGTGGGAAATCCCGTCATGATTTGCACCAGACGCCGTAAAGGGACCGCGACCACGGCTGGAGCCAGCCCGAAGATCAAACCGGCGCAACCCAGGCTCACCGGAAGGGCCACCGCCAGACTGCCAAGCGCCAGGAGAAGGCTCGCGGCCATCATGGGCAGGATGCCGTAGCGCCCCTGGAGGGGCTCCCACGTTCCCGTCAGAAGGTCCGTCACGGAAAAAGAGGAGAAAAGGGGCCGGGCCAGGACGACCATGAAGATCAGAATGGACAGCGGAAGGGCGGCCGCGCACAGCGTGGCCGCCCCCAGGATCTTTCGGGTCAGACGTTCACGGCGGGTCATTTGTCCGCGGGAATGTATCCCTTGGCGGCGATGACCGCCCGGCCTTCCGGGGCGAACAGGAGGTCCAGGAAGGCTTGCGCCAGGGCCGACGGTTTCCCCTTGGTGTTGCTGTACAAACCGCGGGCCACCGGATACCGTCCGGACCGCACGTTTTCCACGCTGGGTTCCACACCGTCCAGGGCCACCGCCCGAACCGTCTCGTCCACGTACCCCACGGACATATACCCGATGGCGGCGGGATCCGTGGCCACCGCCGTCTTCATGGCTCCGTTGGACGGCACCACATCGGCGTCCTTTCGGATCACCGCCTTCCCGAGAGCCTTCTTCCAGAAGACATCCCGGGTCCCGCTGGCTTCATCCCGGGTGAAGACGTGAATGGCCCGATCCGGCCCTCCCAGCTCCTTCCAGTTCCTGACCCGGCCCGCGAAAACATCCTGAAGCTGCCGACTCGTGAGCGCCCGCACGGGGTTTTGAGGATGGACCACTGCCGCCACCCCGTCCACGGCCCATCGATGCAGCCTCAGCCCGTAGGCGGCGATCTCCTCGTCGGTCGGCCTGCGCCCGGAATTTCCGATGTCCACCAGGCCTTCGCCCACTTGCTTGATGCCCACACCGGAACCACCCCCGGCAATGGTGATGCGAACGGCCGGGTAGCGGGTCATGACCTCCCGGGCCAGCTCCTGCATGACCGGAATGTGGGCCGTGCCGCCCGAAATCTTGAGAGTCCCCTCCAGGCCCTTGAACGCGTCGTAGCCGTCCGCACGAACCCCCGGACTCATGGCCGCAACACAGAAGATGACAAGGAAAAACAAAGCCCCTTTTGGACGACTCATGCATTCCCTCCCTGATCGTCTCGTCTTTCGGCTTCCTGGGTCCGCATGGGACGATTTCTATGGGATCGGACGCCGGAAACACAAATAGGAAATCCCGAACAAATCAGACTCTCCCCATGGGAAATCCCGATCCGACGCGGCTTTCCCCGCACAACGGCCCGGACGGAGCGTCGGGGGCTGGGGAATGAAACGGTGGACGGCCCGGTCAGGGGAGAGAACACGGAGGAGCCGCCCCGCATTCCGTATATGGCCGGGAAGCCATCCGGGCCGTCCACGCCGGGGATCCCTGTGGGTCAGTATTCCATGTCCAGATCCACGCCGAGCCGTTCCCACTGGGCCTTGGCCTCCTCTTGGGCCCGGGCCACTTCCTCGTCGCTCCAAGGTTCCAGCACCAGGGTATCGGCCACCAGTTCCCAGATGTACTTCACTTCGTAGCGGCAGTCGTCGGGATAGAATTTCGGGAGGCGCTTCATCATCTGATCGTGGCAGTTGGAACAGCCCACCACCACCACGTGGGCTCCCGTGTTCTTGATCTGACGCACCTTGTAGCGCCCGTGGTAGGCGGATTCCTCTTCATAGGGCATGGGCCACATGCCGCCGCCGGCCCCGCAGCAATAATTGCCGCTCCGATTGGGCTCCATGTCCACGAACCGGTCCACGCATTGCTGAATGATCCAGCGGGGCTCTTCATAATAGCCCTTGCCGAAGTTGCGTTCCAGCTCCCGCCCGTGTTTACACGAATCGTGCCAGGTGAAGACCTTGCCCGCATGGCGGCTCTTGTCCAGGCGGATCCGGCCCGTTTCTATGATTTCCTTCAGATAATCGTACAGATAAATGTAATCGACCCGGTTATCGGGATCCTCCAACGAGCAGACCTTCATGCCCTTGCGGCACCCGTAGGATCCGCCGCCGCAGTCGGGCATGATCATGCGCTTCACACCCAGCCGCTTCATGTGGTCGATCTTGCGCTTCGCCAGAATCTTGGTGGCTTCGTAGTTTCCCGTGAAGAGCCCCCAATCCACCGCTTCCCAGTTTTCCGAGGGGATGGTCCAGTTTTCTCGGGCGGCGTAGAAGATCTTCCACCACCACTTCATGTCTTCGTTGTCCGCAAAGACTTCCTTGCTGTTGGGGAAAAAGAGGATGTCCGCCCCTTCCTTGTCCACGGGCACATAGAACCCGGGGCATTCCTCCTCGGCCAGCTCGGCCCCCAGGTCCGCCATCAGGAAGAGGTAATCTTCCTTGGGGATGGCCATGTTGTTGCCCGTGGCCAGAACGTTTTCCACACCCTTGTGCAGGATCCCGGGGACCTGGTCCCGGGGCCGAAGATGCTTCATGTGGGCCAGGATCGCCACGATGTCGATCCCCATGGGGCACGCGTGGGCACACCGCCCGCACCCGGTGCAGACCCACGGGAATTTGGACTCCACCACCTCATCCAGCATCCCCAGAGCCAACATGCGGATCACCTTGCGGGTATCCCAGCCCTCCAGGCCCGGCGTGCCCGTGACGGGACACCCGTTGGAACAGGTGCCGCAGGTGAGGCAGAGGTTCAGATCGAACTGGTTCAGGTAATGGCGAACATCGTCTCGAAGCTTGCGCGGCGTCAGGGCTTCCATGGACCCTCCTCCTTCCTATGCGGCGGCTCGCGGTGCCGGGTGGCGCTTCCGCCCGAACGATTTCGGGAATCGATGTCCCCGCTCCGAGAACGGTGTAGTGGGATTGCCCGTCCAATGCAAATAGGAAGTTCCGATGATAAAACACTCCGAGGATCGGTCACCTTAACATCCGTAGGACATATAGGGACAAGACCCTTTGTTCACGGGGCGAAACGCAAGGCGATTCAGGAAAGGGCGCCTGTCAGGGCGGCGCCCAGGGCGCCGATCACATCGGGGGGGTCGGCCACCCTCAACCCCTCCCCCAGCGAATCCTCCAACAACCGGCAGATGCAGCGGTTGTGGGCCACACCTCCGGCGAACACCACGGGGCGCTCCCCGCCCACACGGCGCAGCATGGCCAGCGTTCGCCGCATGACGGCTTCATGGAGAGCCCTGGCGATGTTCTGGGGCTTTTCCCCCCGCGCCATGAGCGAAGTGGCTTCCGACTCGGCGAATACGGTGCACATGCTGTTGATGGTCACCTGCTTGTCGGCTTCCAGGGCAAAATCACCGAAGGCTTCCAGCGGAACCTGCAGGGATGCGGCCATGAATTCCAGGAACTTCCCCGTTCCCGCGGCGCATCGATCGTTCATCTCAAACTTCACCACCTGGCCGTTCGGGGACAGGGCGATGACCTTGGTGTCCTGGCCGCCGATGTCCAGGACGGTCCGGGCCTCGGGCACCAGGTGGTGCACGCCGCGGGCGTAGGCTTGGATTTCGGTGATGGTCCGGACCGAAAGCCCCGGAAAGTGTTCCGCCACCAGTCTTCGGCCGTAGCCCGTGGCCACCACGGGGCAGCCGTCGGCATCGGCCAGCAATCTCCGGCACTGGGCCACCGGGTCGAAGGTGGTGGGGGTCTTGTCCCAACTCCAGCGGCCGGTGGCGGGATCCCAGACGACCCGCTCAATGGAACGGCTCCCGATGTCGATTCCGATAACGGGCATGGCGCCATGCGCTCCTAACGGATCATCTCCACGAAGGCCTCCACCCGGGTCTTGAGCTGTTCCACGTCTTCCATGCTGTAGTCCGTTTCGATGGCCAGCATGGGGATGTCCGCGTCCCGGAGCGCTCTTTCCACCTTGAAGCTTTCCATGGCGTAGGGCTGGCAAAAAGACAGGCCGTAGTGGATCACACCTTTCACATCCAGCCCGCGCGCCAGGTCCACGATGTGCTCAAGCCGCTCGGTGTTGGGCGTAAAACAGGCACAGTCGATCTTCATGTACCGGTCCACGATGGCATCCAGCATCTCCTCCAGGGTCGTGCCACCTTCATCCACCAGGTCCCGCGTGTTGCGGGTTCCGATGCACGATTCCTCGCCCACCACCACCGCCCCGGAAGATTCGATGATGTACGGAAGCTTCCAGTTGGGAACCGCCATGGGGCACCCGGAAAGCAGGACCCGAGCGGCACCGTCCGCCAGCCCTTCACCCCGGCGGACCTTTTCCTCCAACTCACCGCAAAGCTCCTCGATCTTCCGGGTAAAACGGTCCGGATCGTCGTAGAAACTCACCTGATTGATGAGCAGCACATCGCGGCCGGAGATGGGTACGGGATGGGCGGCCCGCAGCCGGTTGAGGCGCTGAAGCGCCCGACGGCGCCGGTTGATGAGACGGATGGCCTCTTGGAGCCTTTGGGCCGTGATCGGCCGTCCGGTCAGATCTTCCACGGTCCGTTGGAAGCGCAGCACCTCCGCCTTCCACAACGCCCGGTCTGCGGCCCGCTTCATCTGGGGGATTTCCATGACATAAACGGGAGCGTAATCGGAAAAGATTTCGTAGGCCTTCTTCTTGCCGTCACACGTGGTCTCCCCCACCACCAGGTCGCACGACTCGGTGAACGGACACAGACGGGCCAGCTTGAAGCCCACGAAGGACTTGATAAGGGCGCAGGTGTTGCGGGGAAGAATCTTTTCCGCCGCCTCCGTGCCGGCTTCCGCCCCGGCGCAAAGGCCCACCTGGATGGCGTCCGCCGCCCAGACCAGCTCTTCGGGCACAAAAACACAAAAGGTTCCGATCACTTTACGTCCCAGAGCCCGGGCTTCCTCCAACTCACGAATGCGAAGGCCGTGGATCTCGGACAGGACGAAATCCAGGTATTCCATGCCCCGCAGGCGCCCCTGCTGGCTCAGGTAGATGTCGCCGTAGAATTTCCCCAAAACCTCCAGCAGGGACGCATGGGCCTCCAGGTCCAAGCCCAGCCGCTCCCACATGGCCTCGTAACTTGCCGTCATGGGTCTCCTCCCTCGCCACACGGTGGCCGAAATCGCACGGAAACGCTCCTGCCCATCCGCCGCGCGGACGGGGCTCACCGCCTGTTTCTAGGAAATGAGGACAGAAGGGGCAAATAGGAAATAATGGGGATTTTGGATGGAAGGAATCGATATTTTCTATAACTGCGGACCCATACCCTCAGCGGGCCGCTAAGCGCTCAAGAACGTTTCCCGTACCAGTACCAGGCCGAGGGATGTCCTCTTTCTTCTCCCACCACCACGCGCTCTTTTTGAAACCACCGGCCGATGAGCTCTTCCACTTCCTCGGGGCTGATCCCCCAGACGCTTCCCCGCCACGGCCGGGGCATCCAGGCGTAGAGCATGTACCGGCCTCCCGGGGCGGTGAGCCGCTCCAGGTTGCGGGCGTATTTTTGCCGCTTTTCCTGGTCGAGGATGAAAAGGCAGCCGATATCCAGCACGTAGTCGAAGGGTCCCTGCAACATGTCCAGTTCGGTCACGTCGGCCACGTAAAAGGCGGCTTGAACTCCTGCACGCGCCGCCTTTCGCCGCGCGGTCTCGATGGCTTCCGGGGCGAAATCCACCCCGGTCACGTCCCAGCCGTGGCGGGCCAGCGTCACGGCGTTGGTTCCGGTCCCGCAGCCCAGATCCAACGCCCGTCCCGGCGGCGTCCGCTCGATGAACTCCATCACCTCGGGAGGCGTGATCTGGGTGTCCCACGGGGTCTTTCCCCTCCGGTAAAGCCACCGGAACTTCCAGGGGCTTCGATCGAAACGCTCCTTCAGGTCCCAAACGTGCCTGCGGATCTCTTTCAGCATTTGCCAATCCCCCGAATCGCAATGTTCTTTCGGGCATCGGGCGACGTGTGGGTGCCCCGTTGGGCACGCCTTCCCTGAAAACGCGGTCCGGGTCCGTCATGGAGGCGCTCCGGCGAAGTCACGACCCTGCCTTGTGGGCAGTGGAAAACAGCTCCTCGCGGAACTCCCCCTGGAGGCTTCCGCGGACCTTTCACAAGAGCTCGCCCGCCGTGACCGGTTTGCGAACGAAATGCCCCATGCCAGAACCAACCCCCCGATGTACCAACATGTCGGCCGTGTGGCCGGATATGAAGAGGCACCAGGTTTCGGGGCGCAATTACTTCAAACGGTCCCGCCATGCTCAGTCGTTCATTTCGGGCATGATCACGTCGCATATGGCAATGGGTTATGCCCACCATGAGCAGAATTGTCAACGAACAGACCCTCCTCGCCCGGCAAAGGAAGAGCCCGCAAGCATTCAGCACGGAATCACGAACGCCCGGTTCCCGTACGGCACGGTTTCCACCGACATGCCGTACACACGGTGAAGCAGATCCGGATCCCACGGCCGCAATTCTTCCGAAGCCTGCACCATTTCCCCATCCGAAAGGAAGAGAAAATGCGAGCCGTGGCGAAACGCCAGGTTGGGATCATGGAGGATCCCCACCACGGTCATGTGCGGGCAGAGGCATTCCCGGATCAAGGCCAAGAGGCGGTTGGCGTTGACGAAGTCCAGATGGGATGTGGGCTCATCGAGCAGGAGCACTCGGGGGCTTTGTGCCAGCACGCGGGCGATGAGAACCAACTGTTGCTCCCCGCCGGAGAGTTCCGTGTACGGCTTTCCTTTGAGATGGCCGATCCCCAGGCGTTCCAGGGCCTCCACGGCCATGGCGCGATCTTCCTCCTTGGGCGTCAATCCGGCCCACGCGGCCCGGCCCGTAAGAACCACATCCTCCACAGAAAAGGGAAAAACAGGGTGGTGGTGCTGAGGCAAGAAACCCAGGAACCGGGTTCTCTCCCGAAAAGAAAGGGTCTGCACCGGTCGGCCGAAGACCGAAACGGTGCCTTGGTGAGGGCGAAGCAGGCCCACGATGATCCGAAACAAGGTGGATTTCCCGCTCCCGTTCCGCCCCAGGACCACGGTGAACGTACCCGGCGGAACGGAGAAGTTCACGTTGTGCAGGACCGGTCGGGCACCATAGGAAAAGTGCACCCCCGAAACCTTCAGCGCTTCATTTTCCGAAGCACCCATGTGCGTCTGCTGCAACATTTTCACGACTCCCAACCCAGACGCGAGCGCCGGAGAAGAAAGATGAAAAAGGGGCCGCCCACCAGGGTCGTGAAGATTCCGATGGGCAATTCAAAAGCGGTCAAGGACCGGGAAAAGTCGTCCACCAGAAGAAGGAAGGCGCCGCCGAAGGCGAAACAGGCGGGAACACCACTGCGGTTATCCGGACCGAGAAGCATGCGCACCATGTGCGGGACGACCAATCCCACCATGCCGATCACGCCGGCGGCCGCCACCGAGGCCGAGGCCGAAAGGGTCGCCGCAATGAGCATCAGGACCTTTTCCCGTTCGGGATGTACCCCCACGGCCCATGCTTCCTGATCTCCCAGGG
>JACIYN010000018.1 GCA_014359885.1 Desulfacinum sp. | reverse complement strand
CCCGGCGGGTCGCCCCTACATCAGAACCACGCGGCCCAATGCCACAATCCGTTGGTGCAATGATCGGGCAATTCAAATCCGCCGTCACCAAACGCATCAACGCCTTGCGCGGCACCCCTCGTGTCCCCGTCTGGCAACGCAATTATTACGAACACATCATCCGTAACGAACGCGCCTTGAACGCCATTCGGCAATACATCCTCGAAAACCCATTGCGCTGGCATTTCGACCGGTACAATCCCGAACGCACGGGCGATGACCCCCTGGCGCGGGAAATAAATATGATCAACGAAATTGTAGGGGCATGGCGGCGCCGTGCCCCACGGAGGTATGTGCCATGACCCTCAGCAGCGAGCGCCGCACAGTTCAGAACCCCTTCCTCCGCTATGCCGAAGAAGCCGGCTGGACCTACCTGCCGCCCGAGGAAGCCCTGCGTCTGCGAGGGGGCGAGGATTCACCGGTCCTGCGGACGGTGCTCGTGGAACAAATCCAGCGCCTCAACCCCGGCGTGGTGGATTCGGTCGGGAAGGCCGAAGAAGTTATCGCCCGCCTGGTGGGCGTGCGGCCCAACATCGAAGGCAACCTGGAGGCGTGGGAGTATCTCAAGGGACTGAAGACGGTCTTCGTGGAAGCCGAGCGTCGCGAGCGCAATCTGCGTCTGGTGGATGTGGACCGCCCCGAGGCGAACACCTTCCACGTCACCGATGAATTCCGCTTTGTAGGGGTCCACGGTGGTACGCCCGCCATCCGCGCCGACGTGGTGCTGCTGGTGAACGGCATCCCGGTCATCGTGGTGGAGACCAAGGCGGCCACCAGGCCCGAGGGCATCGCCGAGGCCTTGGACCAGATTCGCCGTTACCACGATCAGGGGCCGGAACTGATGGCCGAAGCCCAGCTCTTTGCCCTCACCCACCTGGTGAAGTTCTTCTACGGCCCCACCTGGAATGTCTCCCGAAAAGCTTTGTTCAACTGGCGGGACGAACAGACGGGGGACTTTGAGACGCTCGTCAAGACGTTCGTGGCACCGCGGCGTGTGCTCCGCGTGCTAACCAATTACATCCTCTTTGTTCGCAAGGACGGAGAACTCACCAAGGCGGTGCTGCGCCCGCATCAGATGCGGGCCGCGGAAAAGGTGGCCGCCCGCGCGCACGACAGGGAAAAACGGCGTGGGCTTGTCTGGCATACCCAGGGCTCGGGCAAGACCTACACCATGATCACCGTGGCCGAGCAGTTGCTCGAGGATCGCCGTTTGGAAAACCCCACGGTGCTGATGATCGTGGATCGCAACGAACTGCAACAGCAGCTCTTTCAGAACCTGGAGGCAGTGGGCTTTGGCCGCGTGCACGTCGCCCAGAGCAAGCGCCATTTGCGCGAGCTGCTGCGGGAAGACACCCGGGGCCTCATTGTCTCCATGATTCACAAATTCGAGGACGCCGACGCCAATCTGAACACCCGTAGCAACATCTTCGTGCTGGTGGACGAGGCCCACCGCTCCACCGGCGGCGACCTGGGCAACTACCTGATGGGCGCGCTGCCCAACGCCACCTTCATCGGCTTCACCGGCACGCCCATCGACCGCAGCGCCCATGGCAAGGGCACCTTCAAGGTCTTCGGCGGAGGCGATCCCGGCGGCTATCTGGACAAATATTCCATTCGCGAGTCCATCGAGGACGGCACTACCGTGCCGCTGCACTATCAAATGGCTCCCAATGACCTCATCGTGGATCGGGAAGCCATGGAACAAGAGTTCTGGGCGGCTGCCGAGCTGGAAGGTGTGGCCGACATTGAGGAAATCAACCGGGTTCTCGACCGCGCTGTCACCCTCAAGAACATGCTGAAGAACCGGGAACGGGTGGACAAGATTGCCCGCTACGTGGCCGACCATTTCCGCGAATATGTCGCGCCCATGGGCTACAAGGCCTTCTTGGTCGCAGTGGACCGGGAGGCCTGCTGCCTTTACAAGGAGGCCCTGGACCAGTACCTGCCGCCGGAAATGAGCCAGGTGGTCATCAGCCGCGGGCACAACGACCCGGCCGAATTACGCCGCTACCACATAAGTGACGACGAAGAAGCCCAGGTGCGCAAGGCCTTTCGCAAGCCGGATGAACAGCCGCAAATCCTGATCGTCACTGAGAAGCTGCTGACCGGATATGACGCGCCGATTTTGTATTGCATGTATCTGGATAAGCCCATGCGCGACCATGTGCTGTTGCAGGCCATTGCCCGAGTCAATCGGCCTTACGAAGACGAGCAGGGCCGGCGCAAGACCAATGGGCTGATCGTGGACTTCGTGGGCATCTTCGACAACCTGGAGCGCGCCCTGGCTTTCGACTCTCACGAAGTGGAAGGAGTCGTGGAGGGACTCGATGTGCTCAAGGAACGCTTTGAGGACTTGATGGCGCGGGGGCGATGCGACTTTCTTCCCCTTTCGTCCGGCAAGAGTGCCGACAAGGCGGCGGAGGCGGTTCTGGAACATTTTCGGGACAGGGAGCGCCGAGAGGCCTTTTATGCCTATTTCCGAGAGCTCGAAGAGGTGTACGAGATCTTGTCACCCGATCCCTTTCTACGGCCTTTCCTGGAAGACTACCAGGCGCTGGTTGAGTTGTACCGGCTCCTGCGCAGTGCTTATGAGCCGCACGTGCCGGTGGACAAGTCTTTTTTGCGCAAGACGGCCGAGATCGTGCAGAAACACACGGCCACTGGCGCTATCCAGGAACCACAGGCAACCTATGAAATCGGCGTAGGGGCGCTGTTGGCACTGCTCAAGCAGCAAAAGCCGGACACGGTCAAGGTCTTCAACCTTCTCAAGGAGCTTCACCGGCTGGTGGAGGCCAAGGGCAAGGAACAACCCCACCTAATTCCCATCGGCGAGCGCGCCGAGGCCATCCGCCAGGCCTTTGAAGAACGCCAGCTATCAAGTCAACAGGCCCTGGCCGAATTGGATAAGCTCGTCCAGCAATTGCGGGAAGCCGAGACGGAGCGCCGGCAGAGCGAGCTTTCGCCCGAGGCCTTCGCCGTGGCCTGGTGGCTGCGGGTGCAGAAGGGTTTGGATTCTGAGAAGGCTGAGGCTCTGGCTATCTCTGTAGAGCCAGCTTTCAAAGAATTTCCCCATTGGGCTGTGAGCGAAACACAGGAGCGGGGGTTGCGTAGGCGGCTCTATAGGGAATTGATCCAAGCTGACGTCAAGGACTTGGTCGCCTGGACCGATGAAATGCTGAAGCTTCTCAGGAGGGCGGCTGAATGAAAAGAACACTGGAAGAAAACCTGCCATCCTCCGCATCTCCCTTGGCCGAGGCGGCTGCTCGTGACGTCCTCATTGCCGAGGTTGAGGCATGGGCGCGCCGGATCGGCGTAGCTGATCGTATTCGGGAAATCCACGTTCGCCCGATGAAGCGCAAGTGGGCCAGTGTCTCCACCCGCGGGAGGCTGACCCTGAACGCCGAACTCGCCAGCCAACCAGCGAGTTTTCGGCGAGAGGTCATTGTCCACGAACTAGTTCATCTCAAGCTCAATTACGGCGCACACAATGGGCTTTTTCGCGCCTTGGTGAAGGCTTACCTCGCTCAAAACACCTCCAACTCCATGGAGGGGGCAAAATGAATCAAACGCAAGCGGGTCCAGGAGGCATTCGCCAAGGAACTGTCTGGGCTTGACCAGGACTTGATCATGCTCCGCACGGAAAAAGGGCCTGCGGCGGTAAAGTAGCAGGAACGGGAAAATGGGCTTCCGGTTCTGGAGACGAATCAGGATTGCACCGGGCGTGACCCTGAACCTGAGCAAGTCGGGCGGGTCCCTCTCGTTCGGGCCGCGTGGGGCGAAGTTCACCATCGGTCCGAGGGGCCAGCGGGCGACGGTGGGCATTCCGGGAACGGGCCTTTTCTACACGACCACTGTTCCGAGCGGGAGATCCAGCGGTGGGAGAAGCGCGTCCTACTCCGCGCCGGCCGTCCCAACGGTCCGCCCGGAAGACCGGCTGACCCTGGGTTTCTTCAAGCGGCTATTTACGCCGGACGACGAGGAGGCCCTGGTGGATGGGTGCCGGGAGTTGGTGCTGGGGAATGAGGACAAGGCGCTTCAGCACCTGGAACAGGCGACTCACCTGGCCGACGGCGCGTACCTTGCCGGTTTCCTGGCGCTCAAGCAGGAGCGGCTGGAAGAAGCCGCGAACTACCTGGCGACGGCCGCCGACAAGCACGGCCGTCTGGGCCGTTACTTCTCCAAGTACGGAATCTCCGCCACCATGAGTCTTGCCATCACGGACGAGGTATCCGCGCATGTGGGCCCGGATCTTCGGGGTGTACTGCTGAGCCTGGTGGAGGTCTACCAGCGCCAGGAGCGCTGGGAGGATGCAATTGCCTGCCTGGAGCGGCTGCAGCGGCTCGAACCCGACGACGTGGTGGTGAAGCTGTCCCTGGCCGAGCTGCTGCTCACCGGCCGCCCGGGCGACAAGACAATTCGGCAGGACAGCCGATTTGGACGTGCCGGAGGCACGCCCGAAGGGCGCGAGCCAGGGACGGCGAGCGTCAACGTCTACCGAAAGGTTGTGCGGTTGGCCGAGGGCATCGAGAACGAGACGCCGGTCCACACCGCGCTACTCCTCTACAAGGCCAGGGCCCTGCGTGGGCTCGGGCTCCTGGACGCGGCGCGGGAGACTCTGACGGGCGCCCTGCGCCGGAGGAAAGGCCGGTCCGAGGAACTGCTCCGGGCGCTCCGGTACGAACGGGCCCTGGTCTACGAGGACCTCGGCCAGCGCCGGCGGGCGCGCAGCGAGCTCGAGAAGCTCTACGCCGACGACCCGGACTACGAGGACGTGGCGGCCCGGTTGGGGCTGTGACAAGCTGTGTCACGGAGCTGTGACATCCCATGCTGACGACAAACTTGCGACACAGCTTGCGACATCCGGTTCAGGCCGGACAGGAGGAAATCCGCATCAACGCCGTTTCCGCCCCCTCGGGGATGTGCCGCTCTTTGAAAAGATATTGTGTATCAACGGGTTAGGTGATATCCTGGCGGTGGAGAGTGGTTATGAAGAGGGTTGCAAGCGGGGAGCCACGAAAGCAAAGCTCGATCCGCTGCGATCGGGCTTTTTTTTCGGGGGGGGGTGTCCCCATGTGGTTCGTTTACATCTGCCTCCGCCGAGGAAGGCTCTACACCGGCATCACCACCCACCTGCAACACCGCATGGCCCAGCACAAAGCCAAGCTCCTCTATTATGAAACACACCCCGATCGATTCTCCGCCGCTCGTAGAGAAAAGCAAATCAAAGGCTGGACAAAGGGAAAAAAGCTCGCCCTCTGCCAATCACCCGAAAACCCCTTAGCCACCCCTTCCGACATTCCCGCTCCGGCAAATCCCACGCGGTGAGTTTACCCTGAGCGCAGCGAAGGGAGTCCGTCCCGGGGAGCCACGAAAGCAAAGCTCGATCCGCTGCGATCGGGCTTTTTTTTTCGGGGGGGTGTCCCCATGTGGTTCGTCTACATCTGCCTCCGCCGAGGAAGGCTCTACACCGGCATCACCACCCACCTGCAACACCGCATGGCCCAGCACGAAGCCAAGCTCCTCTATTATGAAAAACACCCCGATCGATTCTCTGCCGCTCGCAGAGAAAAGCAAATCAAAGGCTGGACAAAAGGAAAAAAGCTCGCCCTCTGCCAATCACCCCAAAACCCCTTAGCCACCCCTCCCGACATTCCCGCTCCGGCAAACCCCACGCGGTGAGTTTACCCTGAGCGCAGCGAAGGGAGTCCGTCCCGGGGAGCCAGATTACCATCCGCCGACTTCGGCGGTGCTGAGTTAACGCGAGACCCCGGCGGGATGACCCGGCGGGGTCTTTGCATATCTTCCTGATTCACGCGGATTTACGGCCCCGCGTACATCCCCCTCGATTCTCCGGTTCGAGATGAAGCGCGTGGGGTCCAAGCGCAACCCCGACGGAGCTTGTCCGAGAAGGCTGTTTTTTCGCGGGAGCGCGGACATTTCACCTGCTTCTCGTGCGGGCCGGAAGCCCGCGCTCCCAGGGGAAAGGGCTTTTGCACACATTGTCAGCGCACCAGACCGGGAAATTACCGTCAGTTGGCGCATACTTCAGCGGAAGCTGAGAAACATGGTGGAGAAAGGGGTTCTCGTTTCCGAAGGGGCGACCAATCGGTTGATCTACCGCCTCAAAGGTGTCAATGGCCAACTATTTTGACCCTTTTTGGGACAACAATTTTGACCCACTTGGGACGAAAAAATCAGCCTTGTCGTTTCTGTCTCAGTCGATAGCTTTCCCCTCCCATGATGAAGATGTGTGAATGGTGAATGAGGCGATCCACGATGGGCACAACGACGCTGTCATCCTGGAAGAACTCGCCCCGGGCGACCGCTGGGGCCCCGTGTACGGCGAACTTCTGACCTTCGGCGATCCCGAGACCCGCCTCCCGGCCATCGACCACCTTGAGGGCTTTCACCCCTGCGATTACTGCCTCTATCGCCGCGTTTTAGTCCCTGCCCGGGCAAGCGGCACTGGGCTCCCTGCCTGGCTCTATGTGGTGGGGAATCGCTGGACCGGGAGCGTCAAGGAGCTAATCGGCGGAATCTGGCGATGAAACCCCGGTAGCTGGTCCCCATTTGGAGCCATATACGTAGCAGATTCACGGTATACCAGCAGGTTGTCCTTGGCTGGAATGGACCGGTTGCATATACTTGCATCTGGTTTGGTTGGCATAGTAGGCAGTGATTCTGACAACTGACGAGAGGATGGAAATGAAAGCTTCCGAACGCTGGGTTGGCGTCGACGATGTGCCCGCCCGCCTTGGGGTGGCCAAGGACTCGGTCTATAGATGGATCGGCGAAGGAGGGCTCCCTGCTCACCGTGTGGGACGGTTCTTTCGTTTCAAACTATCCAAAATAGACGAGTGGGTGCGCCAAGACAACGAACCAGAGAATACTTCAAATTCCTTTCAAAGCCGACCCTCCTCGAAAGCCCAAACGAATCGATCAGCACCAAAAAAACGTTCACGGAAGAGGGGCGGGAATGAGTAGCAGTCTGCTCACATCTCAGATCGGGCAGCGGATATTCCTACCCGGGCACTTCGATGTGCCCGTGGTCCTGGAGGATGCACGACCGCTTGGTTCTGATGATTCGGCAGGCTATGAGTGTCGCGTTCGTCTTCCCGACGGCTCACTGGAAGAGGCTGTAATTTCTGCCGAAGAAGTCGCGGCTGTTCTTGGGCAGGGTCCCGACGAAGCCAAAGCGGATACGCCCGTGGATGCCGAGAAGTTGGGGCTTCTAATCGAATCCGCTCGAATTCGATTGGCTTACGCGCATGACCAACAGTTTGCCGTGAGTCTTTCGGGCATCCGCACGCTGCCGCACCAGATCGAAGCGGTTTACCAAGCGATGCTTCCGCAGCCCAGGTTGCGGTTTCTGCTGGCGGATGATCCTGGAGCCGGCAAGACGATTATGGCCGGGCTCCTGGTAAAGGAACTGAAGCTTCGCGAGGCCATTGAGCGCATTCTTATCCTGTGCCCCGCTCCGCTCACCATCCAATGGCAGGACGAGATGCTCCGCTGGTTCGGCGAGCCTTTCGACATCATCTTTTCCGCTGTCGACCAACAGCAATTGACGAATCCATGGCAGAGGTCTTCACAGATCATCGCTTCCATTGACTATGCCAAGCAGGAAGACGTTCGCGAGCGTGTCTGGCAACAGAGGTGGGACCTCGTCATCATCGACGAAGCCCACAAGTGTTCGGCCAGGACAGTCTCAGCCGGACAGAATCGCGAATCCAAGGTTGCGACAACGAAGCGCTATGACTTGGCGTTACGTCTCACATCCCAGGCGGACCACGTCCTCCTCCTGACCGCCACACCCCACCATGGGGATGAAGATAAGTTCGCTCATTTCCTTCGACTCATTGATCCGGACCTCTTCCCGGAACCACACCGCTTGGGGAAGCAGGCAGCTGAAATTCGGCAAAAAGTATTTCACTTAGGGAAAGATTCTCCCTGGTGCCTGCGTCGTCTAAAAGAAGATCTAAGAGATGCAAACGGTAGACGACTTTTCCCGGACCGTCATGCCAAGACCGTTGCCTTCACCTTGAACAACGACGAGTACACCCTTTATAAGAGCGTTACCGCTTACATCAACGAGTTTATCCCGCAGCAGACCGGGCAAAGACGTTCCTCTGCAGCGCTGACCCGAACTGTCCTGCAACGCAGGTTGGTGAGCTCAACCTGCGCGATCCACGAGTCCCTCAAAAGGCGGCTGAAAAAGCAGGAAGATCTCCTGGAAGAGCTTAAGGGACTCCCTCCGGCCCAGCGCGCCAAACGGTTGGCGGTTTTGCAGGGTCGCCTGCCTGATGCCGAGCAGGAAGAAGACGATCTCGACGATGCGGTACGTGATCAATTGGTGGATGAGTACACGGCTGCGTTGGAACTTGAACAGTTGCGCGCGGAAATCTCCGCCCTAAAGGAGCTCGTCGAGCAGGCGCGAAGGGTTCGGGAAAATGCGAACGATTCCAAACTGGCCGCATTGAAGAAGTGCCTCGGCGAGGCGCAGTTCATGGACCTGAAAGATGGCCGGGGAAAGCTCCTGATCTTCACGGAGCACAGGGATACCCTCGGCTACGTGCGCGATCATCTTGAACGATGGGGTTTCAGTACTTGCGAAATCCACGGCGGCATGAACCCCCATGAACGCAAACGGGCTCAGGAGGTTTTCAGAACCGGTGCGCAGGTATGCTGTGCTACAGAGGCCGCCGGCGAAGGGATCAACCTGCAATTTTGCCACCTGATGATCAACTATGACATGCCCTGGAACCCCACGCGCCTTGAGCAGCGCCTGGGCCGTATCCATCGCATCGGCCAGGACCGGGATGTCTATGCTTTCAACTTCGTGGCCACGGAATCCGAGGAGGGTCAGCCTATCGTTGAAGGCCGGATTCTCCACCGCCTTCTGGAAAAGCTGGACCAGATGAACGAGGCCCTCGAAGGCCGCGTGTTCGATGTGATCGGCGAAGTGCTGTCGCTGAATGACGTAAACCTCCCGGACATGCTCCGGGATGCGGCCTATGACCCCAGGCGGCTCGATGAGTACCTCGATCAGATCGACCGCATCGATCCGGCCAAGCTCAAAGAATACGAGGAAGCCACGGGAATTGCGCTTGCGCGCAGCCACGTGGATTTTTCGGCATTCCATCGCCGGAACCTCGAGGTCGAAGAGCGTCGGCTAATGCCTCGATATGTGGAAGCACAGTTCGTTGCTGCTGCTCGGGAAGTGGGCCTTCGGATCGAGCCGAGAGCAGACGGGTTGTGGCGTGTCGAGCACGTCCTTGCGGATCTTCGCTCTGAACGGCTTCGCTCCGTCCAGAAGGTCGGGAAAGCCGAATCGTCCTATCGAAAGATCACCTTCCACAAACACCACCTTGAACAGGACGTTCACGTTGACGCTGTACTGATGGGGCCGGGACATCCGCTCTATGCGGCTGTGGATGAGAAACTCAATGAACGGCTCGCCGAACTTGTGGGCCGTGTTGCTTTTTTTATCGAACCTTTATGCACAGATCCTTATCGTATCCATTTTTTCGAGATATCGATCCGTGGCAAGGACTCGAAAGGGAACGACGTACCGCTCTATGGCGAGCTCGTGGCCGTTCGCGAGGAGCGGGGGCATTACGAAATCATCCCGAGCGACATCCTGCTCAACTTTGCGGCACATCCGCATCCGCCTCAAAAGATCGAACCGACCCCGTTACTGCCGGCTACCGATTTTCTTAAAGCGAGCTACCAGCTCGAGTGCCGCGCCCGTTGTCAGCGTGAACGGCAGCATTTCGCTCAGGTTTGCCGGGAATATCTGGAAAAGTCGTTCAAGGCCAGGATCGACCGCGCCCAGGAGCGGGCCATGCTGCTGGCCGCAGAAGCGGTGACCAAGCCGGAGTTTAAGTTGGCTGCCGACGAGGCCAGGAAATATGTAGATGAGCTTCAGCGCGCACGCCGAGAACGCCTCGACGGTCTAAAACGGCTTGAGATTGCGAGGACCGGGCCGGTCAAGCACGTAGGCACGGCGATTGTACTCGCTCCCGATGCCGACACGCAGGCCCAGCTCGCTTGTCTTTCCGATGAACTCGATCCGAATATCCGCCGGCAGAGCGAGATCGCCGCAGAAGAAAAGGTCATTGAAGCGCTGGTCGCGGAAGGCTTCCCCAAGGACAGGATCGAGCGGGTTGGTCATCTGAAGCTGGGCTTCGACATCCGCGCTCACAAGATTGCCGATGAAGCCACCGGCGAGGTCTTGGTCAAGAGAGTCGAGGTCAAGGGCCGCCTGCGGGGGCAGCCGGTAAGGCTTACCACCAACGAGTGGTACAAGGCCCAGCAACTGGCAGAGACCTACTGGCTCTATGTGGTTTGGGACCCTCTGGGTGATTCCCCTGAGCTTGTGCGCATCCACAATCCCGTTGCCAAACTCGACCATGCCAAGAGGGAGATCGTGGCGGCGAGGTTCTACGAGATACCGGCCGAGGCCATAGTTGCTGCGGGGTTGTAGTATGGGAGATGACGGTGCCGAAACATACTCATGAGATTAGAGATCCCATTCATGTGTTCGTCAGGCTCGACAACCACGAACGCGACGTACTAAACTCAAGATCTTTTCAAAGGTTGCGCCATATACACCAGTTGGCGCTGACGTATCTTGTGTATCCAGGCGCAACCCACAAGCGGTTCGAACACTCCCTGGGGGTCATGGAGCTAGCAAGCCGTGTTTTTGACGTCATCACGAACCCCGACAACGTCTCCGAAGATATCCGAAGCCGGCTGGAGCCCCTGGGGAAAGCGGATTCCGACGCATTGCGATACTGGCGTAGGGTGCTGCGCATGGCGGCCCTTTGTCACGACATCGGTCATCTTCCCTTTTCCCATGCTGCAGAGGATTTGCTCCCTCAAGGGTGGGACCACGAACGAGTTACCCGGGAGATCATCGCCAGCGAGGAAGTGAGGCAGATTTGGGAAAACATGACCCCACCGCTTCGGCAAGAAGACATCATCAAGCTCGCGGTGGGCCCCAAAAAGGCGAAAGATCTTCAGTTTTCGGACTGGGAAGCCATTCTTTCAGAGATCGTTGTAGGAGACGCCTTCGGGGTCGACCGCATGGACTACCTCCTGCGCGACTCGCACCACCTAGGAGTGGCGTACGGCAAGTTCGACCATTATCGCCTCATCGATACGCTCCAAATCCTTCCCATGCCCTCCTCTGATGACGGGAACGAAGATGGAGAACCCACCTTGGGAGTAGATGAAGGCGGTATCCTGTCGTCAGAAGCGCTCATGGTCGCCAGGTACTTCATGTATTCCCAGGTCTATTTTCACCCTGTTCGAAGGATCTACGACATCCATTTGAAAGACTTTCTGAAATCTTGGCTTCCCGATGGTGTTTTCCCCACTGATATCAGTGAGTTTTTATTGATCACGGACAACGAGGTTACTGTTGCGTTACGCAAGGCCGCCTTTGATGAAGACGCGTCTGGCCACTCCCATGCCTGTCGAATTGTGCGGCGCGAACATTTCAAACGCTTATACGAAAGAAACCCGAACGATGTGGCAATCAACCCGGAAGCCGGGCGTGCGATCTTCGACGCCTTGGGCAAGGAGTTCGAGGTCGACCGGTTTCGGCACGATCGCTATTTTCAGAAAGGCGGCGCACCCGATTTTCCGGTGCGTATGCGCGATGGCCGCATTGTCTCCTCCCTGGCTGTCTCAGAAGTCCTTAATAACGTTCCGGTGCTCTCTGTGGATTACGTCTTTGCCGAACGCAGTATTTTCAATGAGGCAGAACGATGGTTGAAGGAAAACCGGGAAAAGATAATTGAACCTAAAAAGGAGGAAACAAACAATGGATAGGCTTAAAAGAGCCGCATTGATTACGCGCTTGTTGCAGAACTTAAGGGATAAGGGGAGCTGGTGCGGGGAGACCCATGCCCAAAAAGCGGCTTTCTTCGCCCAGCATCTTATGGAGGTGCCTCTGGAGTTCGATTTCATCTTGTATAAACACGGGCCGTTTTCGTTCGACCTGCGCGATGAACTGACAAGCCTGCGGGCAGACGGGCTGATTCAGCTGGTGCCACGCTGGCCCTACAGCCCCACCATCAAGCCCACCGACTTGGCCGAGAAGCTTCAGAACAACTATACCAAGACATTAAAGCAGCATGAAAAGAAGATCGCCTTTGTGGCCGATAAGCTCGGTGCCAAAGGTGTTGCCGACCTGGAACGGTTGGCCACAGCGCTTTATGTCACCAAGCAAAAGCGAACAGACGAACAGCCCGAAAAAAGAGCAAAAAAACTGTCTGAACTCAAGCCGCACATTCGAATCGATCAGGCTCAGGCCGCTATCGATGAACTGGATCAAATCATCAAGGAAGCGCAAGAGATTATCCATTGACAAGGAGATATTGGTTTGACCGACGACCGCAGACTTATAGAAGACTTTTTGCCCGTGAACTCGGTCGGGGAAGCGGCTTCGAGTGAGCCCCGTACTAAGGGGCACATTTCAACCTTGCATGTGTGGCGCGCGCGGCGGCCCTTGGTGGCATGTCGCGCAGCGGTGTACGGGGCATTGGTACCGGCGTCACGGTTCGTTCCGGAAAACGGGCCGGACAACAAGAAGGGGAGTCTGGGCCGGGCCAACGCGGCAAGGTTCATCGAGCGGCTCTGCAAGTATCCGGGAAACCCTACCGTCATTAAGGAAGCCCAGAGGCACATTCTTGAAGCCCATGCCGAGCGGTTGACCGAAGAGAGCGGCAAGAAGGTCACTGTCGTGGATATTGAAGAAGGTCGCGCCCCTCGTCCCAAGGTGCTGGACATGTTTGCAGGCGGAGGGGCCATTCCTATTGAAGCTGCCCGACTTGGATGTGAGTCACATGCTCTCGACCTCAATCCGGTCGCCTATCTCATCGAATTGTGCACCGTCACCTTCCCACAGCAATTCGGAGCGGAGCTGGCTGACGATATCGAGAAATGGGGCAAAACCATTCTGAAGAAGACGCAAGAGGCGGTGTCCGACGTCCTTGCGCGTATACCGGTTGCACGGAAGCAACCGAGGGCGATCCAAAGAACCCTTGGGGATGGAGATAGAACGCCAGCCGACGAGTATTCTGTCGTCGCTTACTACTGGACGCGGACCATCCCATGTCCGAATCCACAGTGCAAAGGAACCGTACCGCTCTATCGCCAAACCTGGCTGCGAAAAAAATCCTCCGGTTACGTCGCGCTGAAACCGGTACCGGACATGGGCAGACGCATCATGCGTTTTCAGGTGGTCGAAGCTCGGTCCGCATCGGCGCTCGGCTTTGATCCGACCACCGGGAGCGCTGGATCATCCACGGTATGCCCCTTCTGTCAAACCGCTCTCGATGGTCCCTATGTCCGCAGGTATGGCGACGAGAAAGGCTTCGGCCAGCAGCTCATGTGCGTGATTGCCCTCAATCCCGACGGCCCAGGGAAGTTCTATCTTGTCGATGAATCCCTTGCGGCCATCGAGGCTGAGCATCAAGCCATGGCCGAGAAGCGCGCGGAGGAAATTGAGCGCGAACTTGGACCGAGCAGCCTTGACGAAGTGATCCCTCCGACCGGCAACGCGGGGCTCGCGACTGGAAACAGCTATCTTTACGGCATCCGGACCTTCCGCCAGGCTTTTACCCCACGCCAGCGGTACATCCTCCTGACCATGGCCCGGGAAGTGCGCCGTGCCTACCAAGAAATGCTTGACCAAGGAGTAGAACCGGAACGGGCCAAGGCAATTACGACCTACCTGGGGTTATGGGTCAGTCGGTTGACCGACCGGTGCAACGGGTTGGCCAGGTGGAACAATGCTGGCGAGAAAATTGAAAGCCTGACGTCAATGAAACGCTTTGCAATGACATGGGATTTCCCAGAGGTGAATATCTTCGGCGGCGCTTCAGGTGACGCGTTGAGCCAGCTTGATTTCATCACTGCCGCCGTCCGTCAGGAAGGGCAATTCCGTAACCCTGTCAGAGTCGTGCGCGGTTCCGCCTCTGAACTGCCATATGACAACGGCATCTTCGATGCCGTAATTACCGATCCCCCTTACTACGACAACGAAAGCTACTCGGAGCTTTCCGATGTCTGTTACGTTTGGCTGCGGCCGACCATCGGTTTTCTCTACCCTGAACATTTCGCCGGCCAACTGACGCCGAAGAAAAAGGAATGCGTCGCCGCAGCTTATCGCCAGGGAGGAAAGCAGCAGGCGCGGGACTATTACGAGGACACCCTGTTTCAGTCCTTGCGAGAAGCCCATCGTGTCACGAAACCCGGCGGCATCCTGATCGTCGTCTATGCCCACAAGACCACCCTCGGGTGGGCGACTCTTGTGGATGCGCTTCGGCGTGCTGGATATGAGGTTGCCGAAGCCTGGCCTCTTACTACCGAAACAAAGGCTCGAGTGGCTCACCAAGGAGACGCGGCCCTTGCCTCAAGCATTTTTCTCGTAGCCCGGCGGCGTGAAGGACCTGAGACAGGTTCATATGAAGATCAAGTCCGTCAAGACCTGGAGAAAATCGTCCGCGAGCGGGTCGATTCGCTCTGGAAGATGGGCATCACCGGCGCGGACCTGGTTATCGCCGCGGTGGGCGCAGGGCTTCGCGCCTTCACCCGCTTCTCCCGCGTGGAGTACGCCAATGGCGAGGAGGTCCCGGCTGAGAAGTTCCTGGCCGAGGTGGAAGGGGTCGTGCTGGAGACGCTTCTCGAAAAGATCTTCGGGGTAACCGGAAGCGGCGTTGCCGCGGTGGACGGACCGACCCGGTTTTACGTCCTCTGGCGCTACGCTTACAAGGCGGCCGAGATGGACGCGGGCGAGGCCATCGTCTTCACGTACGGCCAGAACGTCGAGCTGGATGGCCAGAACGGACTCTCGTCCGGCAGCCGCGCACTGGTCGAAAAGAAGAAGGGCAAGTACCGACTGCGGGATTTCGCCGAACGCGGCGACGACGAAAAGCTGGGGTTGCCAAAGGATGACGGCAAGCCCGCCCCGCTGATCGACATCCTGCACCGCATCCTCTGGCTTTTGGAAAACGAGCCCCGCAAGCTCAATGACTTTCTCGACGAGGCGAGGCCGGACCGAGAGCGCTTGCGGCTGGTCGCCCAGACCCTGGCCGGGACCGCCCTGGAGGGCGCTGGACAGGCCGGCGGCCTGTCCCACCAAAACATCATCACCACCCCGGCGGAAGTCTCCGCCCTCAAGAAACTTGTCGCTAACTGGCGGACGCTGATTGAGGCGAGACTTTCCGATGTAGACCTGAAAACGAAACAAATGAGAATCCCACGGAGGCCAGAAAGTGAGCACACATGCACTTCGTCCCTGGACCGACCTGGTCAAGCTCCATCCTGACGTGGAAGCGGGTAGCCTGACCGAGGCGGTGTTCGCCATTGATCTCGGAGCCATCGCCGCGGGTGACCCCAACGTGCCCGTGGTCAACCGGGACCCGGAAGCCTTCTTTCGGGCGACCTACCTTACGGCCGACCTGCGAAGGCTCCTGGACGAAGTGCTGGCATCCCTTTCCGGCAAGTCCGGGTACAACCGGGTGTTGAAGCTCAGGGTGCCCTTCGGCGGGGGAAAGTCGCATACCCTGGCGGCGCTGTTCCATGCCGCGCGAAAGCGAGAGGCGCTGGACGGTATCCCCGAGGCTAAGGAATTCGCCCGGCCCGGCAATGTGGCCGTGGCGGTTTTCGACGGCGAGAAATTCGATGCCCGTAACGGCAAGACACTGGAAGACGGCCGCACGATCCAGACCATGTGGGGCTGGATCGCCTGGCAGATCGATCCCGAGAAGGCCTTCCCCATCGTCGCCGAGCACGATAAGGACCGTGTGTCTCCAGGCGGAGATATGATCCGCAAGTTGCTTACCGAGGGGGCAAGCGGTCGGCCGGTTCTCATCCTCCTCGATGAGGTGCTCAAATACATGGAGCGGGCCGCTGCGGTCAGCGTCCTTGATTCCACGCTCCAGCGACAGGCCAAGGATTTCTTCCAGAACCTGACCGTCGAGGTGGCCGGGAGCGAGAAGGCCGCGCTCGTCTATTCCCTCACCTGGAGCGCCAGGGAGGCCCTGGGCAATGTCGGACTGCTTGCCGAGATCGACAAGCTCGCCTCCCGGGTGGACCAACTCCGGGAACCGGTCTCGGGCGATGAGGTTCTCCCGATCCTCAAGCGGCGGCTTCTGGGAGGCGACCCCGATCCGACACTCGCTGACGAGGTCGCCGCGGCCTATCAGGACGTTGTGACCGGCATGCAGCGGGCTCATGCCGAAACGCCGTCGGAACGCCGGCAAGCCGAGGAGGAAGGCCGGCTGCTGCGGGATCGGATGCGGGCGGCCTATCCATTCCATCCCGCGCTCATCGACATCATGAGGGAACGCTGGACCGCGGTGGATGCTTTCCAGCGGACACGCGGCGCGCTGCGGTTCCTTGCCTCCTGCATGCATTCCCTCAAGAAGAACGGCGGAGCAAAGGCGCTTCTCGGGCCTGGGGACGTGCCGGTGAAAGACGTGGATGTCCGGGTGAAGATGCTCAAAGAGCTGGGTGCCCAGAACGACTTCGACCCGGTCATCACGGCGGACATCGACGGACCGAACGCCCGGGCGAAACGTATCGACGACCGGTTGAGCCGCGAAACCCCTGCGCTTGCCAGTGTGAGACCTGCCACGCGCATCGCCACGGCCATCCTTTTGTATTCGTTTGGCGGGTTAAGGCGGGAGGGCTCGGGCAGCGACGAGACGCTGCCGCCAGGCGTAACGGAGAATGAACTCCTTGCGACCTGCGTCGGTCCGGATCTCGACAACATCACGGCCACAGCCGTCTTGTCCGAGCTTCGTAATACATGCCTGTACCTGCATTACGACGGCGTCCGGTACTGCTTCAAGAAGGACCCGAATGTCACCAAGCTGATCGAGGACGCGGAGCAGACCGTTGCCCGCGAGGACTCTCAGGCTCGTGGTCACGGCCCGGTCCGAAGTCGGATCAAAGAAATGCTGGAAGAGCGCCTTGCCGGCCACCACACGGCCATTGTCTGGCCGGTGAAGAGCCAGGACATCCCCGATGAGGACCCCCGTTTTCTCGTTGCCTACCTGCCCCTTGAGTTCGCCGCCGAGGGCAAGTCGGAGCAGGAACGTCAGGCCAAGGAGTATCTGACCAAGTACGGAGATCGTCCCAGGCGTTTCCGCAACGGGCTGGGACTCGCGATACCGGAAAAGAAACAAATCGAGGCGTTGCGGCGTGCCGTCCGGTATCTCTTGGCCATCGACCGCGTGGAAGCCAAGAAGCAGCAGCTCCGGCTCACCAAGGACCAGCTCGACCAACTCCGGGAGAGGAAGCGCACCGAGCAGGCCGCGGCTGAGTCATGCTTTCGGGAGCTGTACACGGCCGTGTGGTTGCCTTGGGTTCAGGACGGCGAACTGGAGATCGAAAAGGTGGAACGGGGCGGACGTCCGCTTCAGGCAACCGGCGTCCACGAGCGCATTATGGAACTGCTCACCAGTGTGGGTACGCCACGGATTCACGGATCGGTGACACCAAGGAAAATCGCCGAGCGAGTGCGGCTCGGCGAATCCGTAAACGAGGGAGAGCCCCCGCTCATGGGCATCAAGGCATCCGATGTACTGGAGTCGTTTTTCCGGGATATTGCGCCGCCCCGGTTGGAATCCGCATCCGTCCTGCGCAAGGGGATCGCTCGAGGTGTATCGGAAAGCGTCTTCGCCTATGCGAGCGAAGGCAGTCCTGTTCTCGGTCCTGATGGAAAGTACCAGGTAAATCGCGACAAGGTGATTCTCGGCCGCTCTATTGCCGATGACGAAGTCGATTTCGATTCCGGCTTTCTTATGATGCCGCAAGCAATCCCGGAAGCCCCGACGGCCCAACCCACCGGCGCATTCCCTGTCGACACCGGCGCAGTTCCTCCACCGAGCGTCCAAGAAGGTGTGGCCGGAAGGGGTGTCGGAACCGGTACTGGCCCAGTCACGACAGGCACGGATGTTTCCGGACGAAGGAAACGGGTCGCTTTTGTCTTCGAAGCCACTCGGGAACAGGTCTTCAAGGCGTTTCCGGCCATCGCGAACCTGGCCGACAAATCCGATGGAGCCAAGGTGCGAATCCGAATCGAAGGCTCGTCGGCTGCCGGTTTCGACCCATCGTGGCTACGCAATGCCGTGGACGAACCGCTGGACGAAGCAGATATCGAGCGGACTGTGGAGGAATGACAAAGTGAGGTAAACCATGGCCACTGCAAATGGTGAACGAACCTATCAATTCAAGGCATTGACGGACTTGTGGACCGGGTCGGTCGCACTTAAAGAAAAGAACGGCCAGATTAAGGAAAAAACTGGTCCTGACCGTCTGATCACCACCGGCCTGCTCGGTTCCATCCGCTGGTGGTTCGAGGTATTGGTCCGTGGTCTGGGCGGTGGTACCTGCGATCCTTCTGATCACATCCGCTGTCCAGACAAAGATGGAAAACGCTGTGTTGTTTGTGAACTATTTGGCTGCACCGGCTGGGCGCGGAAGTTCAGATTTGAAGTCTTGGATGAGAATAGCGGTACCAAGACAGGTCAGATCAAACAAAACGATACTTTCAATCTTCGGTTCACACCCCTCCGTCCGATCTGTGATGAAGAATGGGCCCTCCTGGACGCCACACTTCGCTTGATCGCCGAATACGGGGCCATCGGCGGCAAGACGGTATTCAAGCCAACGGACGAACCCAGTCGGACGGGAGAAACGCATCATCAAGATTACGGCATCGTGGAGATTGTCAAAGTCAATCCGCGAATAACAAACCTGAACGTTACGGAAGTGAAAAAGTACGTTCGCCAGGAGCGGTGGAGAAAACCGGAATCAAAAGCAATAGATGCTGATTTTGCTTGGGCATCACTCGAATTCTTCTGGTTTGTTAAGATGAAGACACTAACGCGAGAGACCACCAGCGCTAGTTCTTTTAACAAGGTGCTAGGCAGAAAAGAGAGCAAGACGTGCCTTGATTGCGGTCAAGTCCACAATCCGCCGAACAAGTGCCCGAAGGCAAAACGGCACCCGAAGCGCGCGAGCGAACAACTTGCCAATAGTAATGATGAAATATCCAGATGGCTTGCTGGCTCTCAGCAGGAGAGCAAGAAGGTGCTCAGTTTCAAGAACCCCGCGAGAACCTTCGGCTTCGTGAAACCCGGACTGATCGATTTCGACACCATGAAGAGACGTCTGACGAAGGTATGGGGGCAAAGCGGCTGGGATTTTCTCACCGGAGACAAGATCATCGATCAACTATTCGCCGGGAAGGAGAGGTGCTCATGACTTTCGATTATTACGCCTCCCTGGCCGAAAACAAAGCATGCCCGAAACGGGTGAATGAAGGCGGTCTCGCTGCAGGCTTTGTGGATGGATGTGCGGTCTGGTCCTGCCAGGATAAACCGCAAGCGCAGAAAGCGCCTGACCCCAAAAACGAAGCCCGCAAATGCTACATGAAACGGGCGGCTGAACTGGATCTCAAACTCCCTTCGGCTCTTCACCTTGAGCCCGACCATACTTCCCCGCCGGATTCGACCTGGTTCGGCATCGATGTTTCTTTTACGCTGGCATCCCCCTGGTACTCGAAGGACGACCGCCCCTTTCACGTGCTGGATAACCCGGTACGCAAGGACCGGGTCTTCGGAGTGCCGTTCATGTCCGCGGCCTCCTGGAAGGGACTTCTTCGCTGGGCGTGCAGGATGCAGGCCGGTTTGCGCGAGCATCTGGAAGAGCACGAGATGAAAATGGATGGTTGGAACGATCCTTCCTGGATCGTCCACCTTTTCGGCAATGAAAAAGGGGAAGATGAGCGATTCCGCGCCGGCGCCCTCGTCTTTTATCCGACCTGGTTCAACAAGGTTGGCTTCGAGGTGATCAATCCCCACAGCCGCAGCCGTCGCGCCGGGACTCAGCCCATTTACTATGAGGTCGTCCCGGCAGGGACAAGAGGCAGGTTGCGGCTGCTCTATGCGCCCCTGCCGGGAGAAATCGAAAACGATAAACTCACGCCCGCCGAATTTATCGGCGGCTTCATCGACAGTATAAGGGCGCTTCTCGAAACGTATGGCATTTCCGCCAAACGCACCGCCGGCTGGGGTACTGCGAAGATCGATGAGTGGACAGGTCATGTGAAGGCCTCCGCGCAACCTTCAAAGGCTGAAACTCGACCAATAAAGAAGACTCTCCACAGCCTCAAGGACCTTGGCACTCTGGTACATGAGCAAGCCCCAGCCGGTTCCTTCACGCATAAGGACGCGGAAGGATTCAAAGCGGAGATGAAAAGCCGAATCGCCCGGAAGGGAGGGGACCAATGACGGGATTTCAACCTCCGGACACGTTGCGGCAGCATCGCCCTTTGCTTCTGGCGTGTGAGGCAATCGGCTGGCTCCATATGACCGGCAAGGCGAAGATTGATTTCCTTCGTGGGCACGGTGGACAAAAAAATGACTACGAATACGAAAAGTGGGATGAAATAGAAAGTCCTGCTTTCCCTTGGGATGATCAACTTAAATGGGTGAAAGACAACTTCACGCTGAACAGAGACGCCTGGCCCGCCACGTTTACGGAGTATATCAGGAAGCATACGAAAAGAGACAAAGGGTTGCTTGGCTTGCTTCAGGCCGGTCACGCCATGGCGTCGGGCATCGAAAAGAATCTGCCGTCAGCCACCGCCAAATACCTGGGCCAGGATGTCACCCACATGTGGTTGTCCACGGCCTTCGGCCACCCTGCCCGCAATCTATTGGCCGACCCGCCTGAATTGCTGACCGAATCTGGTTGGAAGCGGCTGCTTGAGCAGATTGTGCAGCTCCTCACAGTGCTGCAGCAACTTGGCAAAAATGGTTCCCCAAACGACATTGATGGCTGGTGGCGTTGGCGGGATGAAGCTGTGGGGCCCGAAGGATGGCTACGCAAGGAGTTTTCCAGCACCCTGGCCGAAACCAGGTTGCCGAACAACGACGTCACGCTGTTTGATCAGTCCTATGTCGCAGCCGCTTTGTTCAAAAGCGCCGCGGCCGGTGCGATTCTGGAAGGCAGCTCGTTCCCCTGGTCCAGCAATGGACTCAAACAAGAGACCCGTTGGCGGCTCTTGACCGTCGGGATCGGTGCGGACCACTATGAGGCCCGGGCGGTTAAGATCGGCGACTGGACCGGCGCGCGCCTGGCGCTGGACGAGTTTTTCATCAACGTCTGCAAGCTCGTTGAGGCCGATCTGGCTGTAGGCTCCCTGCTGTACAGGGACGGCGAGACCTGTGTCTTTTCGTTCCCAGGGGAGCGATTCGGCCACGACAAACAAGGGTACCGAGGCGGCGATTTGCAGATCGCCGAGTGGCAAGACTGGCTGGCTGAGCAGATAGATGGTTACGCCAGTGACGCCAACCTTGAGATGCCTCCCTATTGCAGCATCAGCGAGCCCTCCCGCTCTCTTGTCGGGATGACGGCGGAAATCCGGAAGGCGCGGGAGACAATGGTTGTGCCGGTCTTCCGCGATTGGAGGATTCCTGACCAGGATTCGTCGAAGGGCCATGTCTGCCCGGTATGTCTTGTGCGTAGAAGCCCATCAGTGACAGACAAGCAAATGCCTTGCGCCCCTTGCAAGGCGCGGCGGACTCACCGTCTGGACATGTGGCTTGAGGGGAAGTTCGGATCAGACACCATCTGGATCAGCGAGGTGGCCGATGCCAATGACCGGGTCGCCCTCGTCACCATGAACCTGGACATCGAGCCCTGGCTTGACGGAACCCGCCTGGACGCGCTCAGGACCCAGGCCATTTCAGAATGGCGCAAGTTCAATCCCATACTAAAAAACCAGCCAAACCCCATCGATCCGTCCACCTGTTGCGATAGCCTCTTTCAGTACATCAAAGGAAAACTCCAGTCCTTTGACAAGACAGACCCCGTGCTGAGCAACCTCCAGGAGGGGTACCAGCACGAGAAAGATTGGCCATCTTTTTTCTCCAAAATCGTCGAGGATCGCGCCGACTCGCCTCAATGGAAGGACATTGACGAGAGCGTACGCGCTGGATGGCTCACACATCAGTTGTTCCGTAAACTCGCCTCACCGGGTCGCATTTATCGCTTTGAGCGGCAGGCCGAGGATTTCTTCAAAGCCTTGCTTGCCGAATTCCGCGACATAGCGGCTGCGGACCGGAACCGCTGGCGCGTGCGCCGATTGGTTCTCAAGCCGGATAACCGTTCTTCCGGTTCATGGGAAGACCGGCAGACCTATGGCGGACGTTATGGGGATGCGCCTGTAAGCCTGTTGTATAGGGAACAAACAGAGGACTTCCTCACCATCTGCAACCTGGCCCGACTTCTGAAACCGGAGCAAGACAAGGATTGCTTGCGGGGAATCACTCTGGAGTTGAAAGCGGACGATAGCGTAGACGCCAAACCACTTGTGGTGCATTCGGCAGCGGATGCTGCTGACGCTCTGGGCGTTTATCATCCGGTGATCCCTCTGGATCTTTCGCCGGTGCGCTTCCGGGTCCTTCTGCCGCTTGAAGCCGCATCGGCTTGTGTGGACCGGGCGGTTGAAGCATGGCGCGACCAATTCGCCCGTGTCTGGGACCGGCTGCCGCTACGAGTCGGGGTCGTGGCATTTCCCAGGATGACGCCCTTTCAGGCCGTGATAGAAGCGGCACGGACCATCGAGAGTGATTTGGATGGGATTCAGAAGCCTGAAACCTGGCGGGTGGCGGGATGCGAAACGCAGAAGGGCGTCACTACTCTCAGCATCAAGTCGCTGGATCATCGGCAAGAGATTCTTCAAACCATACCCATCAGAGTCCCCGATGGACGGGAAGACGTATTTTATCCGTACCTGGCAGTGGAAGATAACCAAGTCCGCTTTCCTCTGGATTTCCAGCATCCCAACGGTCAGGTCTATCGGCACGCGAAGGACTTGCGAAGCGGGGACGGGGTTCTCCTTTATCCATCGCTTATTGCCACAGTCTTCATGGATAGCACGGCCAGGCGTTTCGAACCGTTTCGTCGCAGACAGCTAACGGAATGGCCGCGGATGCGCGATCTCTGGCGGCTGATGGGGCGGCACGCACCAAGTCAGTCCGCGCTCCGCGGCGCATGGTCGGAAATTGTCGAGCGGCGCGATGCCTGGCAAGGAGCGGATGGTACATGGTTCGAGGGAGGAAAAACGGCCTGGCTCGATTTCGCCCGCGCGGTGTTCCATGAACGTCTGGGTGTTCGAGGCGCTTGCCTTGAAATGTTGGTGGAAGCCGCCGGAGACGGGCTTTTGGACTGGAGCCTGGAATGGCACATGAGCGTATTAAAAGAGCAAGTGTCCGGCCTGCCTGTGCGTGGCCGAACGCAGACAGGAGGTGACCGATGACAACAAACAATCGGGGTTTTGTGACTTTTCCGTTTGCCGGCATGGCGCTCGATCCCATCCATGTCGGTACAGGCGGAGCTCGGCTGGGCCGGGTGGATAACACCATCGTGCGCGACCCGGTGACACGGATTCCCAAAATTCCTGGATCGAGTCTTGCAGGGGTCATGCGAGCCTACACGGCCATGGCAAAGGGGAAATACCCCAAGTGTGCCGGCCTGGGTCAGCCGGAGCGCGACGGTGCCGGCGGCCATTGCGGAAAGGCCGATTGCCCTGTGTGTACCGTGTTCGGCTTTGCCAAAGGCATCGGCGCAAGTGGCGGTTTCGCGGGACTGGCGGCATTTAGCGATATGCAGGTGCTGCTCTTTCCCGTGGCGTCGCAATTGGGGCCGCAATGGATCACGTGCCCAATGGCATTGCGGCAAACCAGCATTGCGGAATTCGCAGAACTGGGGGACCTGCCGGAGCAGCAGGTCGTTTACCGTGAAACGGACGGCGGGGCAGTTCACATGAATCTCGGCTGGCTTCTTTTGCCGGTCAAGACGGATTGGAAACCACTCACTGCGAATGATCAATTCAAAGATCAATTCAAAGCGCTGGGGATACCGAATTACATCATCAGCCGCTTGGCTGTCGTCTCGGACAAACTGTTCAGCCATATCGTGAACAGCAACCTCGAAGTTCGGACATCGGTCGCCATCGATCCGGCCACTGGAGCGGCCGAGGAAGGGGCGCTGTTCACCTATGAGGCCCTGCCTCGAGGCACAGTGCTCTTTTGGGAGGTAATCTGCCGGAATCCAAAACACTTTAAGATCGATCGAGATGATGTGAAGGCGGTCGACTCACCGGAGAAAGTCAGAGATGCTATTACTGATGCCCATTCTTATCTGGAACATCTCGGGATCGGCGGCATGGGAAGCCGGGGCATGGGGCGGCTGCGCGTGCTGGCAACGAAGGAGCCCGCCGATGCGGATAAGCCAGGAAAGGAGGTCTCGTAATGGACGCTCCGACCTTCGAAAACCTGGACCTTGCCTGTGCCAGGGTGGGCAAGACCATTGCGGAGAGGCCGTCAAAGGAGCTTGAGAACCTCATTACGAGTGCGCTCACCGTTCTGGAAGAACAAGGAATTTATGCTCTATTTCTTTTTTTGAAAACGCGAGGCGGCAGTGGGGAAGGTGAAAAGGTCACGAAAAAGATTTATAAGTTCCTGCAACAAACGCCACAGCAGGCCCCTTTACTTCCTGACAATGCCGACGTCTTTACCTCGCTTCAGCGGATGGCCAAGGATCTTGACAAGCTACTGCTGGCCCGCGATCTGGTCCGGCAAACACTCGTCTACGCCCGCTATCATGCGCGAGTGCCACAAAATAGTGAGGTGCGAACATGACCTGGACGGCACTTCGATGGATCTGGCGACCGGAAGCGCCGCTTTTCGTCGGCATGCCTCCGGCAGGGGCGTTGAACCGCTGTAGACCCTATGTCCCGGCGCGTGTGCTTTGGGGAGCTGTGACCGCTGAGATATCTCGATCGCGAAGTAGTGAAAGCTTTCCAGATTACAAGAATCTTGGAGACAAAGTCGCTCACAAGTGCCGTTTCACCTATCTCTTTCCGGCCGAGAAACGGGGCGACACGATTCGACCTTGGATACCGAAATTCGAAACGATGAGAGGACTCCAATGGCATTGCCACGGCGGCAAGAACAGGCTGTCGGACCGTGACTTCAGACGTCGTCTGCTGGACTCCCGGCCCGGCACCGCAATCGCTCCCGAATCGGACTCAGCATCTGAAGGCACACTCCGGGAGACAGAATGTATCAATCCCTGGTGGCGTGATTCCAACTGTCAGGGGGAAACGAATGCCGTGCTGCTTTTGGGGTACGTCTTCTTGAGAAACAACGGCTTTCGGAGGGCGTTGGACAATATCGATACCCTCTTTGTCGGTGGCGACACCAGATACGGTCTTGGGAAAATATGCCGTGTGGAGTGGCAGGAGGTATCCGGCGACTTGTCCATCTTCGGGAAACGAGTTTATTTGGATGGGGAGCATCCCGAAATACAAAGCGACATCGTTTGGGGACATGCCTTGGAAGGTGGCCGGCATCAAATCCAGGGAATGCAAGGAGTGAAAGAGCTTCTTGGCGGTTGGGACCAAGGCAGCCCGTGGAGAGGAGCACTTACGTGGGCCCCCGGCTCATTTCTGCAACGTACAACGGCCTGGTCGATTGACAACTATGGGTACTGGATGCATCAGGACAACAAATAGCCGATGTTTGCGACCGGTTTGCGACACAACTTACGACAACTCCTTTTGATAGGGTAAATGAGGCTGTCGAGTTTTTCACCCTGCCGGTGGCCATATGTTCTTTGATAGCTTATTAAACCACAACGGCTTTCGGTTAATAGCCGGAGAAGGAGAACCGTCATGAAAAGGGTTGCACAAGGGGAGCCAGATTTCAATCTGCCAATTTGGGCGGTTCTTAGTTAACGCGAGACCCCGTCGGGATGACCTGGCGGGGTCTTTGCGTATCTTCCTGATTCACGCGGATTTACGGCTCCGCGAGCATCCCCCTTGCCTTGAAGGTTCGAGACGGAACGCCTGCGTCCATGCGCAACCCCCACGGAGCTTGTCCGAGAAGGCTGTTTCTCCCGAGATCGCGGGCGTCTCGCCCGTTTCTCGTGCGGGCCGGAGGCCCGCTCTCCCAGGGGAAAGGGCTTTTTCACACATGGTCAACGCACCAGGCCGGGAAATTCCCGTCAATTGGCGCATTCTTCAGCGGGAGCTGAGAAACATGGTCGAGAAAGGGGTTCTCGTTTCCGAAGGGGCGACCAATCGGCTGATCTACCGCCTCGAGGCATAAGGGCCAAACTTACGACAAACTTGCGACATCCAGTTCAGGCCGGACAGAAGGAAATCCCTATCAAAGCCGTTGCCGCCCCTTCGGGGATGTGCCCCCCTTTGAAAAGATGCGGCGCATCCATATCCTAAGTGACATCCGGCGGTGGAGAGTGGCCAGGAAGAGGGTGGCAGGCGCGGACACGGTCCTCCGGAGCCGGCACGACTTTAGTGACGGCTTCAGCGGCACGGGGCCGTTGGCCTTGCATGCCTTCCCAGCGGGGCGAGCTATGCGGCGGCGGAGCCGTCCCGGCGGTCCCCGGGCACGGCCGCTCTTTGGCGCAGGCCGGCCACATCCCGCGAGGGCGGGGCGCCGAAAAGCCGCTTGTATTCCCGGCTGAATTGCGACGGGCTTTCGTAGCCGACCCGGAACGCCGCACCGGCCGCATCCAGGTGATCCGTGAGCATCAGCCGTCTGGCCTCGATCAGGCGCAGCTGCTTCTGGTACTGGAGGGGGCTCATGCCGGTCATTCGCCGGAAGTGGTGATGGAACGTGGATCGGCTCATCCCCGCCTTGGCCGCCAGATCATCCACCCGCAACGGTTGAGTGAAGTTTCGTTTCAACCATTCGATCGCCCCGGCGACCTGCCGCGTCGCGCTTCCCGCCGACGCGATCTGGCGCAGGCGAACGCCCTGATCCCCCACCAGCAGTCGATAGGTGATTTCTCTCCGGTACAGGGGAGCCAGCACGGGAAGGTGCTCCCCTTCATCCAGCAAGGTCACCAGGCGCTGGAAAGCGCCGAGAAGCGATGGGGTCATCTCTCCCACCGCCATGCCCCGGCTGGTGGGCTGCGTGCGGGGTGCCGGAAGGTTTCCTTCCACCATCATCTGAGAGATCTCTCCCCGATCGAGCTTCAAAACGAGGCCCAGGCAGGGCTTTTCCGCGCTCGCCTCGATGATCTGCACCACCGTGGGAAGGTGCAGGGAGGTGATGAGGTAATGGCGGGCATTGTAGACGAAGTCGTCCCCGGCAAGAAGCACCCGCTTGGCCCCTTGGGTGATCACACAGACGGACGGTTCGTAAAGCCCGCTTTTGGGCTCCGTGGGAGCGTCATGCCGAAACAGGGTCAGACCCGGCACGGACGTCTCGTAAATTTCGGACCGATCGGTCCATCGGGCAATCGCCCCGGCCAGTTCCTTCAACGCCTTCTCCATTCCGGTGCACCTCGGATTCCTTTTGCGTAAAGGGCAGGGTGGCGGAAAACACCCTAACCCATCCGGCGATGGGCCGGCCAGAAAAATCCGCCGATTCGCACGATCAGGCAAGCTTTTCGGAGCATCGTTTTACCGGTTTCGGGGCAGGCGGCGTTAGAGTACCCCCGTCCACAAGGTCATCCACATCCTTATCTTCCACCAAGGAGGCATACCATGAAATTCGAGTTCTACAACCCCACACGGCTCATCTTCGGCGCCGGGACGTTGTCACGCCTGGGCGAGGCGGCCCGTGAACACGGCCGGAAGGCCCTCCTTGTGACAGGCGGCGGCAGCGTCAAGAGGACCGGCGTCTTCGACCGCGCCGTGACAAGCCTGGAAAAGGCCGGCGTTTCGGTGGTGGAATGCGCCGGGATCGAACCCAACCCGAGAATCACCTCGGTCAGGCGCGGAGCCGACACGGCCCGCCGGGAAGGCTGCGACCTGGTCGTCGCCCTGGGGGGCGGCAGCACCATGGACGCGGCCAAGGTGATCGCCGCTGCCGTGTTCTATGAAGGCGACCCCTGGGACATGATCGGCCACGGGCAGGAAAACTGGGTGCTCCCCACCCGGGCGCTTCCCATCATCACGGTGCCCACACTGGCCGCCACCGGATCGGAAATGAACTGCGGGGCGGTGATCAGCAACGACGAAGTGAAGGTCAAATCGTTCGTGAAGGCGGACTGTCTCTTTCCCCGGGTCGCCCTGGCCGATCCGGAACTCACCCTGACCGTGCCCAGAGACCAGACCGCCTACGGGGTTTGCGACATCATCACCCACGTGACCGAAGGCTACTTCAACGGGGTGGACGGAACCCCCATCCAGGACCGTTTCGCCGAGGGTGTTATCCTCACCGCCATGGAGTACGGCCGCAGGGCCGTGGCCGACGGCGGCGACCTGGAAGCCCGCACCCAGGTCCAATGGGCGTCCATCGTGGCCCTCAACGGCTGGGTGCAGGCCGGCGTGGATGCGGTCCATCCGGTGCACATGATCGAACATGCCCTTTCGGCCCATCACGACGTCCCCCACGGCGCCGGTCTGGCCGTGGTGAACCCGGCGTGGATGCGGTTTGCCGCCAAGGCCCGGCCGAAGCGTTTTGCCCAATTCGCCCGACGTGTTTTCGGCCTGCAGGCGGACGGCCGGGGTGATCTCGAACTGGCCATGGAAGGGATCGACCGCTTTGAAGCGTTCCTGCGCTCCATCGGGTGTCCCACGCGCCTCTCGGAGCTGGGCATCGGCGATGAACTCATCCCCCGCTATGCCGAGGACGCCGCACTGGTTCTCCGCGATGAACACGGCAACCTCCTGGGCCGGCCGCCCATGAGCAAGGCGGACATCGAAGCCGTACTCCGCTCGGCCCTGTAGACTGAGCGAGAGGAGGACCTATCCGAACTCCACGAGGCCGCTTCCAGGATACCCATCCAGGGCGACCGCTACCCCGAGGCGCTGGAACAGATGACCTACCGGTAACCCGCCCGGGCCGCTTCGGAGTCCTTCCCGCGGCCCCGGCGGGACCGGGGAATTGCGCCGCCAAGATTGAAGTGCGCTCCCCATCGGTCCCGGTCCGGAGGCCGTGCTCGATGGCGAGCCGAGCCCTGCCGGCCCGGTACCATGAGGGGCAAGGCGGCGGAAACCGCAACTCGTTTCAGCCCTCGATACGGGCGAGGACCCGGTCGGTGAATTCCACGGTCTTGGCCGTGCCGCCCAGATCCGGCGTCAGAACCCCTTCGGCGGTGACGGCTTCGATGGCCTGCATCAGAGCCTCGGCCGCCCGGGGCTCGCCGAGAAAGTCGAGCATCATCTGCACGCACCACAGCGTGGCGATGGGATTGGCGATACCCTTTCCGGCGATGTCCGGTGCCGAGCCGTGGACGGGTTCGAACATGGACGGAAAACGGCGCTCCGGGTTCAGGTTGGCCGAGGGCGCGATCCCGATGCCGCCCGCCACGGCGGGCCCCAGGTCGGAAAGGATGTCGCCCAGCAGGTTGCTCCCCACCACCACGTCGAACCAGTCGGGATGGAGCACGAAGTGGGCCGTCAGGATGTCGATGTGGTACTGGTCCGCCCGCACGTCCGGGTATTCCCGGGCGATGGCCTTGAAGCGCTCGTCCCAGAAGGGCATGGTGTGGAGGATTCCGTTGGATTTGGTGGCGGAGGTCACGTGACGGTCCGGGCGCCGGCGCGCCAGCTCAAAGGCGTACCGGAGGACCCGGTCCACCCCCTTGCGGGTGAAGACCGTCTCCTGAATCACCACCTCCCGGTCCGTTCCGGGAAACAAGCGGCCTCCGATTTCCGAGTACTCCCCTTCCGTGTTTTCCCGGACCACCACGAAGTCGATGTCGTCCCTTCCCCGGCCCGCCAGAGGACTCCGGACACCGGGGAGCAGCCGCACCGGGCGGAGATTCACATAGAGATCGAAGCCCCTTCGGATGGGCAACAGCAGACCCCACAGGGACACGTGGTCGGGAACCCGCGGATCGCCCACGGCGCCCAGCAAGATGGCGTCGAAGGCCTTCAGCTGCTCCAGGCCGTCCGGGGGCATCATTTCCCCGTGATCCAGGTAGTACTGGCAGGAATAGGGAAACTCCGCAAAGGATACCTCAAAGCCGAATTTCCGGCCCAGGGCCTCCAGGGTTCGAACCCCCTCGGGAACGACTTCCTTTCCGATGCCGTCTCCCGGAATGACAGCGATGCGATAGGCCATGATTTTCTCCTGTGTGAAAGGGGGATCCGCCTCATTCCACCCGGAACTTGCGGACCACGTCCTCGGGGATTTCCAGACCCAGGCCCGGCTTGTCGGGCGGAAACATCCGGCCGTTCTCCAGGCGCATGGGTTCGGCAAAGGCCCCCGAGACCCAGGGCATGTACTCGATGGGCCCCGACGCCATGACGCCGCAGGCCACCTGGATCGTGCTCTCCATCATGTGGTGCGGCGCGATGGGCCGTCCGGCCACCTGCCCCATGTGGACGATCTTCACCATCTCCGTGATGCCCCCCACCCGGCAGATGTCCGGCTGGAGGATGTCCGCCGCATCGGCCCGGATATAGGCATCGAATTCGTAGCGGGATCCCAGCGTCTCGCCCATGGCGATGGGGATGTCCAGGGCGTCGGCCAGCCGGGCGTGAGCGGGCACGTCGTCGCACCACAGGGGTTCCTCGAACCAGGCCACGCCCAGCCGCTCCAGCTCGCGGCCCACCATCAAGGCCGTGGGGTAGTCCCACTTCTGGTTGGCATCGGTGGCGATCCACACCTGATCGCCCAGGGCCTTGCGTACCCGGGTCACCCGATCGATGTCGACTCGCGGATCCTCATGGCCCAGTTTCATCTTGACACCCATCATGCCCTGGCTCAGATACTCGTGAAAGGCGTCGATCATCTCCTCCACACTCATGTAGAGCCACCCGCCGTCCGACCCGTACACGGGGGCGCTTTCCCGCATGCCGCCCAGGAGCTTGTAGACGGGCAGGCCCGCGGCCTTGCCCTTGATGTCCCAGAGAGCCAGATCCACGGCGGCCTGGGCCTGGTTGACCACGCCGGCACGCCCCACGCTCTGCAGCCGCTTGTTCAGCTTGGTCCACAGCCGTTCATTGTCCAGGGGGTCTTCTCCCAGCAGCAAGGGCGCAAAATCGTCCTGGATCACGCACCGGATGGCCGTGGCCCCGCCCAGCAGGGTCCATCCGTACCCGGTTCCCGTGAGGCCGCTGTCCGTTCGGATCACGGCCAAAGGCATGTAGATGTGCCCGACCGGCCCGCCTTTGACTCCGCTGGACGATCCGGACTGCATGGGCCGCGGCAGAGGCATCTTGAGCAATTCGCATTGGACTTCCGTGATCTTCATCGCCTTGTCCTCCTGCTTCTATCGGCTTTGTGCATGAAGGGCGGCCAGCTGCCTTTTCACCAGCGGCTTGATGCCGCCGCTTTCCAGAATCTCAAAGACGACTTCGGTCAAGGGCTCCGCCTCCATTTCCACTCCCGTGGTCGCGTTGCGCACCCGCCCCTTCTCCAGATCCACCACCAGACGGTCGCCGGAAGAGACCCGGCGGGAAACGCCGGGGCACACCAGCACCGGGAGCCCCAGGTTGACGGCATTGCGGTAGAAGATCCGGGCAAAGGACTCGGCCACGATGACCCCCGCGCCCACGGCCCGAAGCGCGATGGCCGCATGTTCGCGGCTGGAGCCGCACCCGAAGTTGGTGCCGCCCACGATGATATCTCCGGGCCGGAAGTTCTTCACAAAGCGGGGATCGGCCCCCTCCATGGCGTGCCGGCCGATCTCCTCGGCCGTCACCAGCTCCAGGTATTGACCGGGGTAGATTTGATCCGTATCCAGGTTGTTTCCGAACACATGGGCTCTGCCCTCGAGGATTTTTTTCATGATTCTTTCCGCTCCAGTTCGGCAAGGATCTCGCAAGGGTCGGTGATCCGCCCGTTCAGGGCCGCGGCCGCCACCGCCGCCGGCGACCCCAGATAGACGGCCGATTGGGTGTGCCCCATGCGGCCGGGAAAGTTCCGGTTGGTGGAAGCGATGCACACCTCGCCGGCGGCGAGAATCCCCTCGTGGGTTCCCAGGCAGGCCGCGCACCCGGGAGCCACGAAGGTGGCCCCGGCTTCGACCAGCGCCGCCACGTCCCCCCGTTGCAGGGCTTCCAGGTAGACGTCCCGGGATGCGGGAACCACAACCAGTCTCGTGTCCTTGTGGACCTTGCGCCCCTTCAGGATCCGGGCGGCCACCGCCAGGTCTTCCGCCCGGCCGCCGGTGCAGCTCCCAAGGTAGGCCTGATGGACTGGGGTTCCCACCAGTTCCGACAGCGGGCGCACGTTGTCCACGCTGCTCGGCACCGCCAGCTGCGGGGGTATGGCGGAGACATCGAAGAAGAGCTCCTCGGCGTAGTGGAAATCCGGATCCGTTTCCACGGGCTCCAGATTCCGTTTCACCTTCCCCTTGAGAAAGCCCAGGGTGACCTGGTCGGGCTGGATATAGGCGCATTTGGCGCCCATCTCGGTGGTCATGTTGCAAAGCGCCATGCGCTCGGAAACGGACAGCTCCTTCACCACCGGCCCCGTGAATTCCACGGCCTTGTAGATGGCGTAATCGGCCCCCAGCCTGCCGATGATGTGCAGGATGACATCCTTGGCATAGACGCCCACGGACAACCGGCCGGTCAGGTGAATGCGGAGGATTTCCGGCACCCGGAGCCACAGGTGCCCCGTGGCCAGGATCACCGCCAGATCCGTGGCGCCCACCCCGGTGCCGAAGGCTCCCAAGGCCCCGTGGGTGGTGGTGTGGGAATCGGTGGCGATCAGGACCATGCCGGGATAGACAAGCCCGTGATCCACCATGACCTGGTGGCAGACGCCGGAATTCACGTCGAAAAGAAGCTCGATTCCCTGCTCGCGGCAGAACTCACGCATGAATTTCTGGTTTTCCGCCTGCTGGATGCTGGACGCCGGCGCGTAATGATCCAGGATGAACGTGATCCTGTCGGGAGAATGGACCCGTCGGCCTCCCATTTCGTAGAAGGAATGGATGGTTTGGGGGTAGAGATCGTTCACCTCCGCCAGGTCCACCCGGCAGTTGACGATCTCGCCCGCGCGAACGGAGTCTTTTCCGGAAGCTCGTGCCAGGATCTTTTCGATGGCGTGCATGGTCCTTCCTTCGGCGCAGAGCCGCCCCTCGGCAGGACCCGCCGGCGGGTCCTGCCCGAAAAACGGCCCATCATTCAGTGGTTACAAGGATTAGAAAAACATCCCCTCGGGCAACGGAACGTACAGGAATCTCGTAAAAGTGACGTAAAAGAAGGCGACCTCCGCGATGACAACGGGCACCCAGACGCAGATCTTCCTGACCGTCACGGGCGTGCGGGCGCGGGCCAGATAGATGACGATGAGGGACATGAACAGAACCGTGCTCACGAAAAAGCCCAGGACCGGCATGACCATCACCCAGCAGAAGAAAAGGACCCCTGTCACGATCCATCGCACGTTGGAGCCCTCCACGAAGATGGGGCGCCGGGAAGGCTTCACCAACCCCTTGATGATCAGAACGGCGGACAGGACGCCCATGATGGCGACCACCGCTTCCGGAAAGATGATGCTCATCCACAGGACATCTTCCAGGCCGAAGTAGAAGAGCACCGTCAAAAGGAGGCCGATACAGCCGCTGGCGATATCCGTATTGATTTCCCTATTCATGCCGGTCCTCCTTGGGAGACGCCTTCCGGGCTTGGATCCGCTGCTTCAGGGCGAGCAGGTAAGGCCACGCAGCGGAAAGGACGGTCATGGCGATCAGGATACGGGAAAGGCTGCTTTCAAAAAGCTTCAGGAAGGGATACTCGTAGGCCTGTCCGCCCAGGATCGTCTGCACGTATCCCATTTCCGCGATGTTTCCGAGAATGAGCCCCAGTACGATGGGAGCCGGCGCCACACCCAGCTGTTTCAACAGATGGCCGAGGGTCCCCAGGACGAGCATGAGGACCACGTCCGTGTGACTGTTTCGAACTCCGTAGGTCCCCAGGATGGTGGCCAGCGCGATGGTGGGCACCAGGAAGTAGTAGGGTGTCTTGAAGATCACTTTGTAGATGAGCCGGCCGCCCAGGAGCCCCACCGGCACCATGGCGATGGCCGCAAGGGCCATGGAGAGGATGAACCCGTAGGTCAGATGGCCGCTCACGGTAAAGAGTTCGATGCCCGGCCGGAGGCCGTGGAGCATCATGACGCCGAGAATCACGGCGTCCGGCGGGGCGCCCGGAATGCCCAGCGTCAACAGGGGCACCATGCTTCCGGCCACGGTCACGTTGTTGCTGGATTCCGTGGCCACCAGGCCTTCCGGGAGGCCCGTTCCGAACTTTTCCGGATGCTTGGACGCGCGTTTGGCCTCGTTGTAGGCCACCAGGTTGGCGATATTGCCGCCGGCTCCGGGGATGATGGCCACGATCTCCCCGATGATGCAGGACCGGATGAGGTTGCCGGGCATGGAAAAAACGGTCTTCACCGCCTGCCAGAAGGAGCCCTTGGCTTTGGGATCCACCTCCACCGCCGAAAGGGCGCTCTTGGCCTTGGCGGCGATGCCGTAGAGTTCCGGCAGGACGAAGAGCCCGATCAGGGCGACGATCATGGGAACTCCGCCCTGGAGCACCGTGATCCCGAACGTGAACCGGGTCTCTCCGCCGATGGGCGCCACGCCGATGGTACCAATGACCATGCCGAGGGCTCCGCCCAGCAGTCCCTTCGCCGTGGAGCCCTCGGAAAGGCTGGCGATGAGCGTCAGTCCGAGGACGGCCACCCAAAAGTATTCCGGAGGGCCGAAACGAAGGGAGAGCTCGGCCAGGGGAGGCGAAAGGAAGAGCAGGAAAAGAGCTCCGGCGATGCCGCCGACGGCGGAGGCCACGGTGGCCAGGCTGATGGCTTCCAGGGCCCGGCCCTGCTTGGCCATGGGATAGCCTTCGAAGGCGGTGGCGATGGACGAAGGGGTACCCGGCGTATTCACCAGGATCGCGGCGAACGATCCCCCGTAGATGGCTCCCATGTAGACGGCGCCCAGGGCCACCAGCCCGTGAAGGGGCGGCAGGGTGAAGGTGAACGGGAGCAGCACCGCCAGCGCCATGGTGGCGGTAAGACCCGGGATGGCCCCCACGAACAGCCCGGCGGAAACCCCGGCGACGATGGAAAGGAGGATCACCGGGTCGAAGAGCATCAACATGGTTTCCCAAAGCATGACGGCCTGGACCTTTCACAATGGGGTGGACAAACGCTCGCCTCCCGGGCGGGGCGGGGAACACTATCCGTTCCGCCCGCCCCCCGGTCCGCTGGGCGGCGACTTCCGCCGGGGCTATTTCTGCTTCTGGCGGATTTCGTTCAAGACGTCGCCGTAGGCGGCGCGCATCCTCTCGACCAGCTTCAGCGCCTCGTCCCCGGTGGCGTAGGTCATGACGAATCCGAGCCCCACCTGTTTGTTGGCAATGATCTTGTTGGTTTCCGTGAAGGCATGGGCCAGCTTGTCCACGATGGGCTGAGGGGTGCCCAAGGGGGCCGCCACCCCGCGGAAGGCTCCGCCCACGATGTCGTAGCCCAGCTCCTTGAAGGTGGGAACGTCGGGCAGGGCGGGAACCCGTTCATCGGAGGCCACGGCAAGCGTCCGCAGCCTGTCCTTGTAGTTCACGCCCACCATGGAGTAGGTCATGGCGGCCGAGATGTGCCCGCCCATCAAAGCCGGGATAATCGGGCCGGTTCCGGTGTGGGGCACATAGGTGAGATCGATCCCCGCAGCCTTTTCCAGCCGCAGCGCTTCCAGGTGATTGGCGCTGTAGGTGCCGCTTCCCCCCACCGTCACGGCGGCCGGATGGGCCTTGGCGTACTGGATGAAATCATCCAATGTTTTGAAGGGGCTGTCCTTGCTCACCACCAGAGCGTTGGGGGTGAAGTGGAACCACATGATGATCTTGAACCCGTCCGTGGTGTAGCCCGCTTCCTTTCGGATCAGGGGCTGGCCGATGATGTGGGGAATGTTGCACCCGATGATGGTGTAGCCGTCCGGCTTGGCCGTGCGCTGGAACTCGCTCCAGGCCACCGCGCCGCCGCCACCGGGCTTGTGGGTGATGTTGACCGGCACGCCCAGAAACTTCTCCAGATGCGGCTCCTGCAGACGCGCCGTGACGTCCGATTCCCCGCCCGGATTGAAGGGGATGATGTAGGTGATGGGCTTTTCCGGGTATTCGGCGAAAACGGGTCCCGGCATGGCGAAGGCGACGGCCAGAACGATCCCCCAAAGGAGCCTGGTGAACTTCTTCATTTGAGCATCCCTCCATTTCGCTAAGGTTTAGTGAAGCAAGACAGGTGAAACGACCCGGATCACGGTCCCGGGCTGGGGGAAGCAACGATCGTGCCAGCCTCCCCAGGGCCGACGGGGTCCGTGTTTTTGCTTTCTTTTCCGGGTGCGGCGTCGGTGGGTGTTGACTTGCGTGTTTCATTGTGAAATTTACTTAGTTTCACATTGCACATGTGTCACCTGGAGGAAAAGGCCCGTGAAACCCATCCTTGTCATCGCCCCCCACCCCAAGGTGCTGGAAACGGCCGCGCAGGCGGCCCGAAACAACGAAAAGGTGCACGTGCGCTACGGCCTGCTGGAAGACGCCGTCCCCCTGGCCCTGGAAGCCCAGTCCCAGGGGGCCCAGGTGATCATCAGCCGGGGCGGAACCACCCGGTTGCTGGAACGCTCCGAACTGGCCGTCCCCGTGGTGGACATCCCCGTCTCGCCCTTCAACATCCTGAGCGCCCTCCACCAGGCCCGAAACTTCAGCCGAACCATCACCGTCATGGGCTCCGTTCGGATCCTGCGCGGCGTGGAAAAGCTCCAGCCCATCCTGGACGTGGACCTGGAAATCCACCAGATCTACAACCGCGCCGAAGCGGAGGCCTACGTACGAAACCGCATGCAATCCCCCAATCCCATCCAGGTGCTGCTGGGCGGGGCCATCGCCGAATCCCTGGCCCAGGAATACGGCCTTCCCACCGTCTTTCTGGAAACCACCCGGGAAGACATCGAAACGGCCCTGGAAGAGGCCTACCGGCTTCTGGAGGTGCGCCGGATCGAGGCCCAGAAGACGGAGCAGTTCAAGGCCATCTTGCAGAACATCAACCACGGGGTCATCGCCGTGGACAAGGAGGGCACCATCACCACCTTCAACCGCGCGGCCGCCAAAATCACGGGCGTGGCCCAACCGCAGGCCGAGGGCCGCCGGCTTCAACACGTGTTGCCGTCGGATCCCACCGAGGAAGTGATCCATACCGGACTTTCCCAGCTGGGGCACCTGATGCGCATCGGGCGCACCATGGTTCTCGCCAACAGAGTGCCGGTTAAGGTGGGCGGAGAGATCGTGGGGGCGGTGGAGACCCTGGAGGATGTGACCAAGATCCGCGAATACGAAAACATCATCCGGGTGAAACTGGCCGAGAAGGGCCACGTGGCGCAATGGACCTTCGACGACATCATCGGCCGAAGCCCCGCCATCCGGGAGACGGTGCGCCTGGCCCGCAAGTACGCCGAGGTGGACAGCGTCATCCTCATCGAAGGCGAAAGCGGGACGGGCAAGGAGGTCTTCGCCCAGGCCGTCCATTCGGCCGGCAGGCGCCGGGCGGGGCCTTTCGTGGCGGTCAACTGCGGGGCCATTCCCGACACCCTGATCGAGAGCGAGCTGTTCGGCTATGAGGCAGGAGCCTTTTCGGGAGCCCGCCGCCAAGGAAAAGACGGCCTTTTCACCCAGGCCCACACGGGCACCATCTTTCTCGATGAGATCAGCGAAACCTCGCCGCGCTTCCAGACCACGCTCCTTCGGGTGATCCAGGAAATGACGGTCCGCCCGCTGGGATCCGACAAGGTCGTCCCCATCGACGTGCGGATCATCGCCGCCACCAACCGCCGGCTCAAGCGGGAGGTGGAGCGGGGAAACTTCCGAAGAGACCTCTACTTTCGCCTGAACATCCTGAGGCTGAACGTTCCGCCCCTGAGGCTTCGAAAAGAAGACATTCCCGACCTGGTGCGGCATTTCATCCGTCTCAACGCGACCCGGCTCGGAAAGGATCTCTCCATCTCCAGGGAGGCCATGGAGTTGCTCCAGAACTACGACTGGCCGGGAAACATCCGGGAGCTCCAGAACGTCATCGAAAGGCTCTGCGTCACCTGCGACATGAAGATCGACGCACACCTGGCGGCCGCCGTTCTGGAGGAATGCCGGCTGGAAGATCAGGCCAGCTCGGAGCGGATCGACTCCATCCGCAGAAACCACATCCTGGAAGTCCTCCGCCAGTGCGGCAACAACAAGAGGCAAGCGGCCGAAAAACTGGGCATCAGCCGCACCACCCTCTGGCGCGAACTGAAGAGACACCGCCTTTCCTAGGAGCTTGTCTGACAACGGCAGATTGGCGCCGTTCACCGCCCCTTCGTCATCCCCGCGAAAGCGGGGATCCAGGATTTCCAGTAAGTTATGGACTCCCGCTTGCGCGGAAGTGACGGTTTGCGGAGTTCTCGGACAGGCTCCTAGTCCTCAAACCGGTTGGCGGCCACTTGTTCGTTGCGACCACCATCTGTGGGCGGGCGGTCCGAAGGCCAACCCCCTGGCGCGGGGCGGCATGAGGCGGGGAGTCGAGCGCCACGCCCGGGCCTCAACCCGATCCCGGGGCGGGCGGATCAACGTCATCATGGGGCCCGATCCACTGCGACCCGCGCAGCGGAAAGGGATTGAAACAGACGGATTCCCGTCGTCGCGTCGCCGGCCCAATGATCCGCCTTGACGTAAGCACACACTTTCCCGTCCACACGTCCGCCGATGACGATGGGAACCCCCTGGGCGGGCGGGCGGCGGCGCAGCAGTGCCACGGTGTCCTTGAGGGAATCGTAGGCGGTAGTGAGCAGGCAGGAGAGGCCCACGGCGTGGGGCTTGAATTCCTGAACCAGCTCCACGAAGCGCTCCGCGGGAACGTCTTCTCCCGCGTCGTGCACGGTGAAGCCGTGGCAGCGCAGCAACACCTTGAGCAGGTTCTTGCCGATGAAGTGGATGTCGCCCGCCACGGTGCCAAGCAGGATGCGCCCGGAAGCGTCGGCGCTGACCTGGCGCTCAAGAACCGGAAAGATGAGCTCCCCCACCTGGCGCATGATTTCTCCGGACATGATCAACCCGGAGATGTAATAGATCCCCTCTTCGTATCGCTTCCCCACCAAGCGCAGCCCCTCCTGGCATTGTTCCATGATGCGGAGGGGGTCCTCACCGGCCGCCAGGGCCTCTCCAACGCACTCCAATGCAGCTTTTTCCTGCAGGTCGGCGACCAGTGCGGCCAGTTGCGTCATTCTGGAAACCATGATGTCAGATCCTTCCGGGGGCCGCCCGGGACGGCTCACATCCCTCCACAACCCCGACGGTCGCGGTGAAATGGAAACAGTCCCCCGGGCAGGTGAACCCTCCCCAGCTTATGGGACGATCATCGTAGTCGTAAAAGGTGTGCTCCAGGTAGAAGGCCGGCGCTCCCTCGCTCCGGCGAAGCAGCCGGGCCTGGGAGGCGTCGAGGACGGCGGCGTGGACGCCCAGTCGACCCCATTTGACCAAAGAGGTCCCGGAACCACTCAACAGCCCGTACAGGGAAGTCACCTCCATCTCGGCTTCGACCACCGGGCGTTTGGGGTCGTAGATGAGATGGTGGGCGTGGTAGATGAGCGGCTCGCCGTTCTTGTGGAACAGGCGCTGCATGTGGATGACGCGATCCCCGACCGGCAGGTCCAACTCGGCCGCCACCCGCTCGTCGGCCTCCACGATCCGCACATCGAGCAACTGGATGCGGGCGCCGTCCCGGTCGGTGAGCAGATCCTGGAACCGGTCCAGGCTGAAGCTGACGCCCCCCAGTTCCAAAGGTTTGACAAAGGTGCCTCGGCCCCGTTCAGTGGTCACCACGCCCTGCTCAAGCAGCAGGTTGATGGCGCGACGCACGGTCATGGGGCTCACCTGGTAGCGACGGCACAGCTGGGACTCGCTGGGCAACCGGTCGCCGGGGCGGAATTGCCCCGCGGCGATCTGCTCGCGCAGCACGCGCACCAGCTGCAGGTACGCCGGTTCGAAGGAGGAACGGTCGATGGGGTTCGGCTTTGTTTTCATGGCTCCCTTGTAGCCCCGTCTCCGGTGGTTGTCAAGCCGGGAAATCCCCCGGTCTCAACCGTTTTTGTCTGTAAACTTCACACCTTACAGAAACACAAAAAGGAGCTTGACAAAACTTCCCTATATAACATATGAGGTTCGGGCGACCATCAAACCTACACCCAGGAGGCAGACCATGACCAACGTGCCACGCCCCGAAAGCCCGCAACCCTACCGCTGGATGGTGCTTGCCCTCACCGCCGCCTGCTTTCTCCTCACCTTCGTCGTGCGCTTCATCTGGCCGCCGCTGATCCCGGTCGTCGTCCCGGTGCTCGGCATGAAGATGAGTCAGGCCGGCGCCTATATGAGCGCCTTCTACATCGGCTACGTCATCACCCAGATTCCCGCCGGCATCCTCGCCGACTATTTCGGAATCCGCCTCATCCTGGCCCTGAGTCTGGCCCTGGAGGGCATCACCACCTTCGCCATGGGCTCCATCTCCACCTACGAAGCCGGCTTTGCCCTGCGCGTGGCCACCGGGCTCGGTGCCGGGGCCGTCTTTTCCGCCTGCAGCCGCGCCCTCATGGAATGGTTCCCACCCAAGGAGCGCGGCACCGCCTTCGGAGCTCTGCTGGCCGCTCCCTCGGCCGGCATCCTCCTGTCCGGCATCGTGGTGCCCGCCCTCAACAAGGCGTTCAGCTGGCAGGCCGCCTTCCAGGCCGTGGGGGCCTTCACCCTGGCGGTCGGCATCCTCTTGTTCTTCCTCCTCAAGACCAGCTCTCAGGCCCGCAGCCAAGGCGCCGGCATTTTCGGCGGGTTCAAGGTGGTGTTCGGCAGCCGCGACCTCATCTTGACCGCCCTTGCCGGCTTCTGCCTCATGTGGGTTGAACTGGGAACCGCCACCTGGACCTTCGCCAGCATCAAGCACCTGGGCTACACGCTCAAGGAAGCCGGCTCCGTCATGGTCTTTTACGGCATCGGCGGCCTCATCGCCCCCCTGGCCTCCGGCTACCTCTCCGACAAACTCGGGCACCGCAAGAACATCCTCATGGCCTCCCTGCTCGTCATCGCCCCCGTGACCGTTATCTTCGGGTACCAGACCACCATCGCGGCCCTCAGCGCCATGGGCTTCGTGTTCGGGTTCGTCTCCTACCTGGCCAACCCCCACCTGTCCGTCATGATCTCCGAGTTCGCCGGCAAGCAGTGGGCCGCCACTGCCAACGGTACGTCCAACTTCGTCTTCCAGCTCGCCCCCATCATCGGACCGGTGGTCATGGGCTGGGCCATCGATATCACGGGGGCCTACACCTCGGTGTGGTGGATCATGGCCATCGGCCCCCTGGTGGGCGCACTGCTGTTGATCCCCGTCAACCCGGAAAATCGCAGAGACTAGAAAAACTGCAGGAGGTAACCGGATGAACCCCGCGGAAGCAAAGCAATTGTTTGAAGAGAGGTTGGGGCGCTATCAGGCCGCCATCGCCCTGGAACCCACGGACCGCATCCCCATCGCCACCGGCAGCAACTACTTCGCCGAGGTCTACTCGGGCAACAACCACCAGCAGACCATCTACGACCCGGAACGGTGGCTGCAGGCGGAAGAAGCCTTTATGCGGGATTTCCCGGAAGTGGATGTGCTGCGCAACAACCGCATCTACGCGCCTCTGTTCGATGCCGTCGGCTGCCGCACGTATCGGCTGCCGGGCCGCGACCTGCCGCCGGACACTCCCTTTCAGTTCGTGGAAAAGGAGAACATGAAGGCGGAGGAGTACGACGAATTCATCGACAACCCGACCCGCTTTCTGATCCAACGGTTTCTGCCGCGCATCCACGAGGAGTTCGCCGGACCCTGTACGGCGCGCTCCCACCTGGCCTGGCTGAAAGGCGGGATGGCTCAGATGATGATGGCCCAGGTCATGCGCCAACGCACCATCCATCTGGAGCAGCACTGGGGCATGCCCCAACCCATGGCCGGTTTCTTCTTGGCTCCCTTCGATGCCCTTGCCGACGTGCTGCGAGGCTTTCAGTCCATGATGCTGGACCTGTATCGCTACCCGGACAAGGTCAAGGCAGCCTGTGACGTGCTGGTACACGAGATGGCCCATCTGGCCCTGGCCTACGCGGACCCGCTCAAACGCTACCCCATCTTCGTACCGACCCATAAACCCATGTTCCTTTCGCCGGATCAGTTCGACGAGTTTTATTGGCCTTCTTTCAAGAAGACCATCGAGATTCTGGTGGCGGCCGGCCATACCGTGCGGGCCTACCTGGAGGGGGACTGGGGGGCTCACTTGCATCGCCTGCTGGAACTTCCCAAAGGCAAAGTACTCTGCGACATCGACACCCAGGGTGACATCCGTCGGGCCAAGGAGGTTCTCGGCGGACACCTGTGCATCGCCGGCGGTGTTCAGGACTCGCTGCTCATCCTCGGCACCCCCGAAGAAGTCCGGGCCCATGTCAAGGAGCTTTGTGAAACCGTCGGACGCGACGGGGGCTACATCATCAGCGGCGGGTGCAATTTCCCCTATACCGTCAAGCCGCAAAACTTCCGCGCCATGATCGATGCGGTCATGGAGTACGGCGTCTACGATCCCGACATCAAGCCCAAGCCCAAGCCTCCCCAGCCCGGCCGGGTACCGGTGGCCGAACTCCGACCGCAACAGTTCATCACCCCGTGGGAAGTCAAGAAGGCGGAATGGGGCGGCGTCAAAGGCGACGAGGAACTCATCCGCCGCTCCTGGGAGCAGCTGGAGGCCATGGCCTACGCATGGGTCTGGCAGTGGCTCCTGTAATCGCTCAATCGCGCACAACCCAGTTGGAGGACACACATCATGACGGAATTGGCACAGGCATTGCGGGATCTGGACGAAAAGAAAGTCTACGCGTTGGTGGACAAGAAGATCGAGGAAGGCACCCCCGCCACGTCGATCATCGCCGAGTGCAATGAAGGCATCGTGGCCGTGGGCCAATTGTTTTCGGAACAGAAATACTATATCAGTCAGCTGATCTTTTCCGCCGAAATCTTCAAGCAGGTGATCAAGCGGATCGAGCCTTTGCTGGAAAGCACCGCCGCCCAGGACCATCGCGGCAAGGTGATCATCGGGACCGTGAAGGGAGATATCCACGACATCGGCAAGAACCTGGTCATCACGTTGCTCCGGGGAGCCGGCTTCGAGGTCATCGACCTGGGTGTGGACGTGCCCGCCGAGAAATTCGTCGAGGCCGCCAAGGACACCGGCGCCAGAGTGGTGGGCATGAGCGCGCTGCTCAACTTCACCTACCCGGAAATGAAGAACGTGGTCGACGCCTTGGCGGCCGCGGGTCTTCGCGACCAGGTCAAGGTCATCGTCGGCGGCGCGCCGGTCAACGAGAAGGTGCGGGACTTTGCCGGCGCCGACTTCTATGCCGAAGACGCCGTCCAGGGCGTGAACATCTGCAAAGAGATCTATGCCTGAGCCCCTGGATCACGGAGGGATTCCTTGCTCATCATCGGAGAGAAGATCAATTCCACGCGCAAAGCCGTAGATGCCGCGGTCCGTCGCCGCGACCGGGAATTCATTGAAGACCTGGCACGCCGCCAGGCGGCGGCAGGAGCCCATCTGCTGGATGTCAACTGCGGCACCCTCGATGCAGAGGAAGAACCCCAGGCCATGGCGTGGCTGGTGGAAGTGGTTCAGCAGGCAACCGGTTTGCCCCTGTGCCTCGACAGCGCCAACCCGCGTGCCCTGGCCGCGGGCCTGGAAGTGCATCAGGGTCGTGCCATGATCAACTCCATCAGCGGTGAGTCCGCCCGTTACCGGGAAGTCCTGCCGCTGCTCCGGGAAACCGACAGTCAGGTGGTGTTGCTGGGCCTCGACGACCAGGGCATTCCTCCCACCCGGGAGAAGGCTCGGGAGGTGGGCGGGCGCCTCGTCGACGCCCTGTGCGAAGCCGGCATCGAACCGGATCGGGTCTATTTCGATCCGCTGGTGCGTTCGGTGGCCACCAACCCACAGAGTGTGGTGGACACCTTGCTGCTCATGGACGACTTGAGACAGGCCTATCCCGGCCTGCACTTCGTATCCGGTGTATCCAACGTATCCTTCGGCCTGCCGGCCCGTCGCCACCTCAACCGCGCCTATGTGGTGCTCAGCATCGCCCACGGCCTGGATGCGGTCATCATGGACCCTACCGACACGGTCATGGGCGCGCTCATTTACGCCGCCGAAGCCTTGTTGGCGAGGGACCGCTTCTGCCTCGAGTACATCAAGGCCTTTCAGAACAAGAAGTTGGACGTCTGAAGACCGGGCTGGACCGGACCCGATGGCCTTCACCCCGCCATCGGTCCCTTCATCCCGGCGATCCACATGGGCCCCGGCGGAGTGTGCCGGCCCCGGGGCCGGCTCCACCAATGAGGAAGGGCCATGCCCAGCACCCCGAACCCGTCCAAGCCGACCACGCATACGATCACTTTCCTCCCCGTAGGACGCCGCCTGGAACTGGAGTCCGGCCACAGCCTGCTCGAAGCAGCACGCCTGCTGGCCGCCGACGGAAGCGACAGCGTCGACGCCCCGTGCGGAGGCCTGGGACTTTGCGGGCGTTGCCGCGTGCGGATCCTGGAGGGGCCCGTGGAGCCTCCCACGGCCGCCGAAAAGCGCCTGCTCTCGGCCGAAGAGCTCGCAGACGGCTTGCGCCTGGCTTGCCAGGCCGTACCACGGGGTTCCCTGCGGGTGGAAATCCCCCCGGAAGTGCTGGCATCCCAGCCGTTTTTGCAGGTCGATGGGCAGCCGCTCGCCTTGGAACCCGACCCGCCGGTACGCCGCCTTACCGTCCCCGTGCGGCCCACCGGCACGGACCGGCCCTTGTCCGTATGGCAACAAGTCGAGCGCTCCCTGAGTGAAGACCATGGCCTCGAGACCGTTCGCATCGATCCCGCGCTCGTGCGCAACACGGATCCCCTGGCAGCCGGCACCGAAGTCACCCTCAGCCTGTACGAAGATGAAGTCATCGCCTTGCATTGGACGCCGCCCCAGCCGCCTTTGGGCCTCGCCGTGGACCTGGGCACCACGAAGATCGCCGGCTATCTGGTGGAGCTGGAGACGGGCAGGGTGCGCGTCGCCCACGGCATCATGAATCCGCAGATCCGCTACGGCGAAGACGTCATCAGTCGCCTATCGCATGCGCTCGCCGGCCGGGAACAGGCGCGCACCCTCGCCCGCCTGGCTCGCCAGGCCATCGGCCAGTTGGCCGCCGCCATGATCCGGCGTTTGGGCTGCAGCCCCGCGGCCATTGAAGACACGGTCATTGCGGCCAATACGGCCATGACTCACCTGCTGTTGGAATGGCCGGTGGCACAACTCGCTCAGGCCCCTTATGTGGCGGCCAGCACCGCTGCCTTGGAGCTCAAGGCTTACGAACTGGAGCTCGACTTCTCTCCCGGTTCCCGCGTTTTCCTCGTACCCGGCATGGCGGGCTTCGTCGGCGGTGACCACACGGCCATGATCCTGGGAAGCGACATCCACACCCTGGACGGTCACGTGCTGGGCGTCGATATCGGCACCAACACCGAGATCGTGCTGCGAACCCCGGCGGGCATGTTCTGTTGCTCATGTGCGTCGGGGCCGGCCTTCGAGGGCGCCCATATCCAACACGGCATGCGGGCCGTGCAGGGGGCGATCTGTCGTGTCCGGACGACGCCGGACAATGCCTTGCAATTCTCCACCATCGGCGGCGGAGCTCCCCTCGGCCTGTGCGGATCGGCCATGCTGGACGTGGTCCGCGTGTTGCGGGAACAAGGCATCTTGAGCCCGACCGGGATTTTGGATCGCAGCCACCCGCGTGTGCGCCTGGGCATGGGAGACTCTACGCCGGAGGTGCTGCTGGTGGAAGCCGCCGCCACGGGCATCGGCCGTGACATCGTCATCACCCAGCGGGACCTGTCCTCCATTCAACTGGCCAAGGCCGCCATCGCCGCCGGCATTGCCTTGTTGCTGGATCGATGCGGCTTGGACCCGCATGCGCTGGATCAGGTCATCGTCGCCGGTGCCTTCGGCACCCACCTGGATTTGGAAAGCGCCGTTGCCATCGGTTTGCTCCCGCAGTTGCCGCCGGAACGGTTTCGGCAGGTGGGAAACGCAGCCGGCCTCGGCGCCCAGCGCCTGCTCATCTCCCGGCAAGAACGCCGTCGAGCCGAACGGCTGGCCCGCAGCGTGCGCTACCTGGAGCTGGCCGCTCAGGCCGATTTTCCCTCCGCGTTCGCCCGTGCCCTCTACCTGCGCCCCATGGGGTCGGAGCCAGACCCCGATTGACGTCGCCGCACGGGTCACGCGCTGATCCGGACGCGCAAGTGACCACCCTGCCTTTGCCATCCCATCTCCTCGGTGGCCTCCCTGCGGACGTGGAGACCCCGGGCCGGCAGTCCTGTCCGCCGCCAAAGACCTGGGAGGCTGTCTGACAATGGCTCTCCGACTTACAAGGCCGAGGAACTTTGGTCCTTCTCGTGGCCGCGGGGCTTCAGCCCCGCGGAAAGGATCATGGTAACTCCATGCAATGACAGGAAATACGTGATGACTTATCCGAAGGCCGGAGGTTCCTCCGCAGCCCAGAAGGGCTGCTCTACGAAAAAAGAGGTCGTCCGCGGCGTTCTCGGACAGGCTCCCCGTTCGGTGGGCTCCCGTCAGCCCACCATCTTTCGGGGCAGATAGAGGGCGATTTCGGGAAAGAGGGTCACGATCACCACCACCAGGATCATGATGAGAAAGAAGGGGAAGGTGGCCCGGAGGATGAACCCCACGTCCTTGTCGCTCATGGACTGGAGCACGAAGATGCTGAAGCCCACCGGCGGGGTGATCTGACTCAACTCCACCATGAAGACCAGGAAAATGCCGAACCAGAGCGGCGAGAAGCCGGCGGCGATCACAATGGGAAGCACGATGGGAAGGGTCATGACCACCATGGAGATGCCGTCCAGGAGCATGCCCAGGATGAGATAGAAAAGCCCCAGGACGAAGATGAGCAGATAGGGAGAAAGATCCAGGCTTGCGATGTAGCGGCTGATGGCCGTGGTGATCCCCAGAAAGCCCACCACCTGGCTCAGAAAGGCCGCCCCCACGATGATGAAGGTGATCATGGTGGAGGTCCGCACGGCGTTGAAGAGAGCGTCCTTGAAGACTTCGAAGGTGAGGCTTCGGAAAAGCAGTCCCAGGATGAGGGCCCCCAGCACGCCGATGGCCGCCGCTTCCGTGGGAGTGGTGAGACCCAGGTAGATGCCGCCCAGGACCACGGCGATGAGAGCGAAGACCGGTACCAGATCCTTGACGGATTGCAACCGGTCTTTCCAGGTGAAGCGATCCTGGACCGCCGGTACGGCCTTCGGGTCCGTGAGGGCCCGGAACATGATGTAGAGCGAGTAGGCGCCGGCCAAGAGAAGGCCGGGAAAGACGCCACCGATGAAGAGCTGACCGATGGAGGTGTCCGAAAGGATCCCGTAGATGATCATGATGAGGCTGGGCGGGATGAGAAACCCCAGCGTCCCCGCTCCGGCCAGGGACCCCAGGGCCAGCCTCTCGTCGTAGCCGCGCTTGGACAGCTCGTTGAGGGTGATCTTTCCCACGGTGGCCGTGGTGGCCGCGCTGGACCCCGACACGGCCGCAAAGAGGGAGCAGGCGAAGACATTGATGTGCAGGAGCTTTCCGGGAATCCGGTTGAGCCAGGGCACCAGGCCGTTGAAGAGCTTGTCGGAGATGGCCGTGCGATAGAGCAGTTCCCCCATGAGAATGAAGAGCGGAAGGGCCGTCAGCGACCACGAGTTCACGCTGTTCCACATGGAGTTGACCAGGATGTTGCCGATCTTGGTCCAGATGGACAGGGTGGGCGGCAGGTTGAGATCGCAAAGGAGCATGCCCGCGATGGCGGCGGCCATGAGCGAAAAGCCGATCCAGAGTCCGGAGAGCAGGAAAAAGAACATGACCGCCAAGACGGCAACCGAAAGGATGAGGGGATCGGAAATCATCAAAGAGGCTCCTGGAAGATTCTTTCTGCAGAGTCCGTCGGTCAGCTCCTGTCGCTTTCCAAAAGGCGCCCCAGCGCCTCCAGCCAGAAGGCGACCATCTGAAGGAGAAAGAGCACGAGCCCCACGGGCACCGCCAGTTGGGGAATCCAGATGGGGGTTTCCGCCGGCGTTTCGGAAACCATGTTGAGCTGGTAGGCTTCCCTCACCATGGGCACCGCATGGTAGATTGCGAAGAGACACAACCCCATGGCCACGGTGGCCCCCGCCAGATCCAGAAAAGCTCGACCGCGGCCCCCAAAACGGGACCAGATCGCTTTCACTCGAATATGGCCGTCGGTCTTGAGGGTGAAACCCAGTCCCAGGAAGACAAGCACCACGTAAAAGTAGGCGCTGTATTCGTCGGCCACCATGGTCGAGGTATTGAAGAGGGATCGGGCCACCACCTCCACCAGGATGAGGAGCACCACCAGAATCATGGCCATGGAAGAGACGACGGCCGCCTTATCACTCAAGCGTCCCAAAAACCGAACCAGGGAGTCCATGCTGTCTTTCCTAGCCGGACCGAGAAAAGCCTACCGAGGGGCTTTGTCCGCGCCACGAGAAACAATCCGGGGGGCGAACCGCCCCCCGTGCATCCATCCAAAGGCCTTCGCCAGATCCCCCGCCTCCCGCATCCACGTTCCAACGCCGCGGGCCTGCAGGCGATTTCACGTCCCTCCTGCCGCCGTTTCAGCACGCCATGGGGCCACTGGGCACGAGAGCTTCACCATGGCGGGCGTACCCGGCAGGCTGCAGGTTCATTGGCCTTTTCTGAAGTTTTCCACGACGGCGGCCACTTCGGGGCCGGCATCCTTCAGGAAGGCCCGGATGATCGCTTCCGCCGCCGCATCCAGATCCTTGGCCAAAGCCTCGTCCGTTTCGCTGATGGCGATTCCGTTTTCGGCGATCACCTTCAGGGCTTCCTCGTTGTCCGAGCGGGACTTTTCCCACTGCAATTCCTGCAACTCGGCCGCGGCCTTTTCCATGGCCGCCTTCTGCTCGGCGCTCAGCCCGTTCCAGTAGTCCAGGTTGATCACCACCATGTTGAGCGGATAAGCGTATTCGATGCGTTTGAAGTACTTGAGCACCTCCCAGAGTTTGGCGTCGCGCCCGGAGACGGCCGAAGTGAGAACGGAGTCGATCATGCCGGTGCGGAGGGCCGCATAGACCTCGCCCCACGGAAGGGACACGGCTTTACCGCCCAGGTTGGTCAGAAAGTCGGCACCGTTCTTGTCGTACGTGCGGGTCTTAATGCCCTTGATATCCGCGGTGGTCAGGATTTCTTTCTTCGTGAAAAGTCCGCTGGGAGGCCAGGGAGCCACGTAGAGGATCTTCTGGTTCCACTTGGCCGCGGCCTTATCGTAGAGGGGCTTGCAGGCGTTGTACAAGGTCAGGGCTTCCTCGTAGGAAGTCACCAGGCGGGGAAGGGAGCTGATCCCGAAGGCCTTCTCGCTCCCCTGGACCACGCCCATGAGGATGTCGGACATGGGCACCGTGCCGTCCTTCACGACTTTGAGCAGCTCCGGCCCCTTGAAGCCCAGGCTGCCTCCCGGATGGACGGTGATGTCCACCGTTCCGCCCGTATACTCCTTCACACGCTTGGCAAACTCGGCCGCACCCTGGGAATGGAAATTGCCCGCGGGGTAAATGGCGTTGAGGTTCATCTTGATTACGTCGGCGGCCACGGCGACGGGCGCCGAGGCAACAAGGGCCACAAGCAGTGCCGAGAGAATCCTTCGAATCATGCCTGTCCTCCACTTCCTCAGTGAGTTCACACCCAGCCCCGAAGGGCGTCCTCTTCTTCAACGGCAGAGACAATACAATCAAACGCGGTCTTTGGCAAACCCGATGCTGGCCGACGACAGCACCACCAGGATGGAGCCCACGTTGTGGACCACCGCCCCCAGGATGGGCGACAAGAGGCCGGCTCCGCCTGCGGCCACCGCCAGGGCGTTGAAAAACATGCCGAAGGCGATGTTCCAACGGATGGTCTTGAGCATGCGGCGACTGAGCCGAATCAGGAAGGGCAACCGGTGGATGTCGTCGTGCATGAGGGCGATGTCCGCCGTTTCCAGGGCCACGTCCGTTCCCGCCGATCCCATGGCGATCCCCACGTTGGCGGCTGCCAGTGCCGGTGCGTCGTTGATCCCGTCGCCCACGAAGATGACCACGCGCCCGTCCGCCTGGAAGGCTCGTATCACCTCCAGCTTCTCGTGGGGTTTCAGTTCCGACCAGACCTGGTCGAGGCCCACCTCCCGGGCCACTCTCCGTGCCGACACGTCATGGTCCCCGGAAAGGATGCCGATGTGTTGAATCCCCAGGTTCCGGAGCCGGCGGACGGCTTCTCCGGCACCCGGGCGCACGTGATCCTGGACGCTGAGGACACCCACCGGCTGCTTGTTTTCGAAGACCACCAGCGGGGTCGCACCGCTTCTCTTGAAAGATTCCAGATGGTCCCGAAGCGGCGAAGGCACCGACAGGGTTCCGCCTCCCAGGTAGGCGCTTCCCACCTCCACCAGGCTGCCCTCCACCCGGGCTCGCACCCCCAACCCGATCTCGGTCACCACCTCCTCGGCCCGGCACAGGGTCACCCGTGCATAATGGGCGGCCTTCAGGACCGCCCGGGCCAGGGGATGGGTGCTGTGCCGCTCCACCGATGCGGCCCGAGCCAGGACCGCCGAAGGATCCACCCCGTCCAGCGCCACGATGCGATCCACCTTGGGATTTCCTTCCGTGAGGGTCCCCGTCTTGTCGAAAAGAACCACGTCCGCCCGTCCGGCTTCCTCCAGATAAAGCCCCCCCTTGACCAGGATGCCCGCTCGAGCCGCCCGGCCGACGGCGGCCACGATGGCGGTGGGAGCCGCCAGGATGAGGGCGCACGGGCACCCCACGATGAGCACGGTCACGGCCGTGCTCACGTCGTGGGTGAGCCCCCAGGTGACGCCCGCGCAGAGCAGGATCACGGGCGTGAACCACCGGGCGTAGCGGTCGATGACTCGAACCGCCTGCGGCTTGTGGGCTTCGGCCGAAGCCACCAGGCGAATCACCTTGCCCAGCACCGTGTTTTCCCCCACCTTGGTCACCCGAATCTCCACCACCCCGTTTTGGTTCAATGTGCCGGCAAAGACTTCGCTGCCCCTCGCCTTTTCCCTGGGAACCGGCTCTCCCGTGATGGCGGATTCGTCCACCGAGGTCTGCCCCGCCTCGATCACCCCATCCACGGGGATGCGATCCCCCGGGCGGATGAGGAGCCGGTCGCCCACCTTCACCTCGCGCAGGGGCACCGACCGGGTGCCGTCCTCGGTCACCAGCACGGCCATTTCGGGAGCCAGGTTCATGAGAGATTTGATGGCGTTTCGAGCCGAATCGGTGGTGAGTTCTTCGATGAGGGCCCCCAGCACCATGACGAAGCTCACGAAGGCGGCCGTGAGGAACTCGCCTTGGATCAGGCAGGCGATGATGGCCAGACTCACCAGTTCATCCACGTTGGTCCGGCGTTCCAGGAGTCCCTTGGCGGCGTTCCAGATGATGGGCAGGCCGTTGAGGGCCAGGGAGGCCAGGGCCAGGGCCGTTCCGGGGGGGCTGGGGGCGGCTGCGTTTCGGTCCCACAGGTAGCTTGCCAGGGCCAGGGCGCCGGCAAAGAGGATCCGGTAGAATTCCGAGGATCGAGCCAGTTCGCGATAGACACCCACATGAGAGAATCGTCCGATCATCGTGCACCTCGGTCTCACTTGCTGAATTTGTTGAAGATCTCGATCACCTGGTGGATCAGCTGGTCGTCTTCGCCCTTGTCTCGAATGGCGTTGGAAACGCACCCTTTCAGGTGGTCTTCCAGGATCACCATGCCCAGGGAGCGCACGGCGCCGCTCACGGCGGCGATCTGCTTGAGCACCTCCAGGCAGTCGCGATCCTCTTCCACCATCTTTCGGATGCCGCGGATCTGGCCTTCGATGCGGCTGATCCGGTGGAGCAGTTTCTTGTGGTCTTCTCCGCAGAGCGCCATGGCTTCACCTCCGTACATATACTCCGTATGGGTATATGACGCCCGGAAGCGTCCCCTGTCAAGGGCCAATTCACCGGCAAGGTCCGGGGCTTCAAAAAGGGGTTCCCACCCAAAGGCGTTCGTGGAATAGTGGCGGAGGCCGCGTCGCTCCTTTCCTCAACCGCTGAACCTCGAGGAGGCCATCATTCGACTCTGGTCCCTGCACCCTTGTCTTCTGGACCCCAAGGGCCTGGTGGCCCTGTGGCGCGAGGCACTCCTTGCCAAGGCCGTCCTGGAAGGCCGCACCCGGGGCTACCGCCACCACCCGCAGCTGGTGCGCTTCCGGGTCCATGACGAACCGCTTTCGGCCATCCGGGCCTATCTGGCGGTGGTTCTGGAGGAGGCTCAGGGGCGGGGCTACCGGTTCGATGCCGCCAAGATCGGAGGCGCGGTGGAACCGGTGGATTTGATCGGGGTAACCGAAGGCCAGATCCGCTACGAACGACAACACCTGCTGGCGAAACTCGCCGGACGCGCACCGCAGTGGTATGCCCGGGTCCGCCGGATGCATCCGGTGCCGGTGCATCCCCTCTTCCGCGTCATTCCAGGAGACGTGGAACCCTGGGAGATTCGCTAGTGGGAAGGGAATGGGGAGCCCACGGTGCGGGGAAGGCGATCCCGCGCACCGTGGGGATGTGGATAGGCGCTTTTACCCGGAAGGCTATTCCTTTTCGCCCGCTTCTTCCTTGGCGGGCTCGGCGCCCAGCGAACACAGGGCCAGCAGCCGTTCGTACTCTTCGTCCACCCGCTCTTGGATCGCCTCGATCTCCTTTTCCGTCAGGTGGCGGAACCGGCGCTGGAGCTTGAGGTACTCGCCCACGGGCTTGGGTTTGGCCACCTTGCGGGAAAGGATCCATTTCCCGTCGATCACTTCGTAGAGCGGGAAGACCTTGGTGAGCACCGCCATGCGGGCCACTTCGATGGCCAGATCCGTACCGTGCCGCCAGCCCGTGGGGCAGGGCGAGTAGATGTGCAGGTACGCCGGGCCGGGCACCATGGCCGCCTTTTTCACCTTGTTCATGAGGTCCAGGGCGTAGGCGGGCGACGCCGTGGCCACATAGGGGATGCCGTGGGCCGCGGCGATATGGGCCACGTTCTTCTTCCATGTGCGCTGGCCGATGCTCTTCTTTCCCGGAGGCGACGTGGTGGTCATGGCGCCGTAGGGGGTGGACGAGGAGCGCTGGATGCCCGTGTTCATGTAGGCTTCGTTATCCAGGCACACGTAGATGAAGTTGTGGCCCCGCTCCAGGGCACCGCTCAGGGCCTGGAGGCCGATGTCCGCCGTACCGCCGTCGCCGCCGTAGGCCAGGAAGACCACGTCGGGCTGGTTGATCCTGCCCTTGCGGTTCAGGGCCTTGTAGGCCGATTCCACCCCGCTGATGACCGCTGCGGCGTTCTCGAAGGCCACGTGGATCCAGGGCACCCGCCAGGCCGTCTGGGGGAAGGGGGACGTGATGATCTCCATGCAGCCCGTGGCGCTAGCCACGACCACGTTTTCTCCCAAAGCCTTCATCACTTGGCGAAGGGCCAAGACTTCACCGCAGCCCTGGCACGCCCGATGTCCCGGAGAAAGGGGCTCCACGTCCGGGAGCCTTTTGGGATGAAAGCCCTTGAAATCCTTGAGTGCTTCCGCTGCAATGCCCATTTATTCCCTCACATTCATGATTTCGTAGCCCATGGGAAGGCCCTTGGCGAGACCGTCGCTCACCTTGGCCGCCATCGCCTCGAAGTCCTCCACCGTCACGTCCCGACCGCCCAAGCCGGCCAGGAAATTCTGCACGCACGGGGAAAGACCCCGGTCGAAGAGGGCCGACTTCACCTCCACGCACACCGGCCCGCACCCGCCGCTGAAGGGAAGGGAGCGGTCCACCACCGCCAGAGCCTTGGCTCCCTTGAGGGCGTCCACCAGCTCCTCGGCCGGGAACGGACGCCACAGCCTGAGGCGCACCAGGCCCACCTTCTGTCCGGCGGCACGCATCTTGTCCACGGCCGTCATGGCCGTCTCGGAGATGCTTCCCATGGTGAGGATGAGGATTTGGGCGTCATCCGCCTTGTAGGTTTCCACCGGCCTGTAGGAACGGCCGAACTGCTTTTCAAATTCCCGCCAGGCCTCCACGATGACGGCCTTGGATCCCTTCAGGGCCTCGTCCTGGGCCTTCTTGGCCTCCGTGTAGACCTCCGGCATGCCCACGGGCCCGAAGGTCATGGGGTTTTGAGGATCGAGGCGCATCTTGGGCTTGTAGGGCGGAAGATAACGGTCCACCTCTTCCTTGTCCGGCAGGATGATGGGCTCGATCATGTGGCTCAGGATGAAGCCGTCCAGATTGACCATGACCGGCAGCAGCACCCGGTGGTCTTCCGCCACACGGAAAGCATGGATGATCAGATCCACCACTTCCTGGCCGTTTTCGGCCACCGTCTGGATCCAGCCCGTGTCCCGGGCCATCATCATGTCCGAGTGGTCGTTCCAGATGTTGATGGGGGCGCTCAGCGCCCGGTTGGCCACCGCCATGACGATGGGAAGCCGCATGCTGGACGCGATGTAGCAGATTTCCGCCATGAGGGCGTAGCCCTGGGAGGCGGTGGAGGTGAAGGTGCGAGCTCCGGCCGCCGCCGACCCCACGCAGGTGCTCATGGCGCTGTGTTCGGATTCCACGGGGATGAATTCCGCATCCAGATGCCCGTCGGCCACCAGTTCGGAAAGGTGCTCCACGATATGCGTCTGCGGCGTGATGGGATACGCCGCGATCACGTCCACATCGCACAGGCCGACCGCCTCAGCCGCCGCGATGGAGACTTCCATTCCCACTCGCTTGCCCATCTTAGTCTCCCTCCTCTACCATCTGGATGGCGTCCTTGGGGCATTCCCGGGCGCAGATCCCGCAGCCTTTGCAGTAGTAATAGTTGGCTTCGAAGTAGCCCTCCTCGTTCCGGGTATAGACCATGTCCGGGCAAAAGATGTAACACTGGCCGCACTTGTTGCAGAGCTCGAAGTCGGTCACCGGCCGCATGGAGCGCCAGTCTCCGGTCTTGAGCTGCGCAGCGCTGCCGGGTTCCGTCAAGGTGCATCCCAGCGCCAGTTCCTTCCAGCTGACAATCCCTGTTTCCTTGGCCACCGCTATCCCTCCACAACCGTTTCTTCGAAGGCCCGCAGGCAGGCCTGCAGGTTCTTTTCCGCGATGGGGCCGAACCGCTTCTGTACGGGCCCCCGGAGTGCATCCACGGAGATGATCCCCGTCGCCTTGATGAGCGCCCCCAGCATGGTGGTGTTGGTGATGGGCACCCGCAAGGTTTCGATGGCGATGGTGCTGGCGTCCACCACGGCCAGGCGCCGGGTGATGCCGGTGGCTTTCCGCAGCTCCTCGGCGCTTAGCTTGGTGTTGACCACAATGATGCCGTCGTCCGGCACGCCGGCCTGCACGTCCACGATGGTCAGCAGCGTGGGATCCAGCACCACCACGATGTTGGGAGTGTAGACCTTTTCCCGGGTCCGGATCTGCTGGTCGCTCACGCGCACGAAGGCCATGACCGGAGCCCCGCGCCGCTCCGGGCCGAAACTGGGAAACGCCTGGGCGTACTTGCCCTCCTCGATGGCGGCCAGGGCCGTGAGCTCCGCGGAGGTCACGCCGCCCTGTCCACCTCGACCGTGAAAACGAATCTCAACCATGGGTGAACTCCATCTTTTTACTGTTTACGGGCAGGACCGCTTCGAACGGCAGGTTCCTATGGACAAAGGGCGGATGAGACGCCGTTGTCTCCGGCTCCGCCCAGGATGCACGGCCCGGTGAAGTTGCCGATATATAACGAGGCCCGCACAGGGGGTCAAGGCATTTAGTGCATTAATGCACTTGTCGGCGGCCCTGGAGGGCACGTTCCAACGTGACCTTGTCGATGTATTTGAGATCGCCCCCCATGGGGATGCCGTAGGCGATGCGGGTCACGCGCACCGGCCGGCCTTCCAGCAGTTTCATGAGGTAGCTTGCGGTGGCCTCGCCTTCGCTGGTGGGATTGGTGGCCAGGATCACCTCACGGACCTCTTCCCGCTCGATTCTTTCCAGGAGCTCCCGGATCCGGATGTCGTCGGGACCGACGCCGTCCAGGGGCGCGAGCGCTCCCTGGAGCACGTGGTAGGAACCTTGGAAGGCTCCCGATTCCTCGAGAGCCAGGAGGTCCGCGGTGGTCTCCACCACGCAGATTTCCCCGTTTTGGCGGGCCGGATCCGCGCAGATGGAACACAGATCCCCGTCGGTGAAATGAAAACACCGGGAGCAGATTCGGATCTCTCTTTTGAGGCGCAGGATGGCCTGGGCCAGGGCCTCCGCGTCGGCGGCCGGGGCGCGCAGCAGGTGCATGGCGATCCGGGAGGCGCTCTTTTCGCCCAGACCCGGCAGTTTGCTCAGCCGCTGGATGAGTTCCCGCAGGGTGGGCGGGTAGGCTTTGGTCACCATCGCCGCCCCCGCCTAGAAGAGACCGGGGATGTTGAGGCCGGGGATGTTGAGGCCCCCGGCCAGCTTGCCCATCTCCTCGGCCACCATCTCTTGTGCCCTTTTGAGGGCGTCATTGACGGCGGCAAGGACCAGATCCTCCAGCATTTCCACATCGTCCGGGTCCACCACCTGGGGGTCGATGGTGATCTTGACGATTTCCTGGCGTCCATTGGCCACGGCGGTCACCATTCCGCCGCCGGCGGACGATTCCACCGTGCGCTGCGCCAGCTCTTCCTGCATCTGGGCCAGTTTCTTCTGCAGGTTCTTCACCTGCTGCATGGGATTGAATCCTTTGGGCATCCGTTCCTCCTCTTTTGCGCCGATCCCGTCCCGACCGTTGCCGATCCGGTCTTCGGATCGGCCCGGCCGCAGGGTCTCAGCCGTTCTTTTTCTTCTTGGATGTCAACGGGCGGATCTCCACCAATTCCCCGCCCAGCACTTCGATGGCCTGCTGCACCGCCGGATGGTTGAGGGCCAGACGCGTGGGGCTGGCGCTGCGCGGACCGGTTTCGGTAGGCTTTCGGATAGCCGCCTTCTTCACGGAAAACCTTATCGGAAAGGCGGCCTTTTTCCCACGAAAATAATGGGAAAGATGTTCCCGCAGGGTCCGTTCGGTGTCCCCGTTTTGGACGCTGGCCTCATAGACTTCCAAAACATGGATCGCCAAGACGCCCGCCGGGTCCTCGACCGCCGCGCTCTGTCCGAGCTTGGCCCCCATGATCTGGTCCCGCCCGGCCACCCACCGGCAAAAGCCCTCCCAGTCGTCCACCACCGCCGAAACCCCCAGCATCTCGGCCATCCCGGCGGCCGACGAAAGGGCGCCGTCTTCGCCACTATCGTTTTCCTCGACCTGAGGGCCTTCCGGTTCGTCTTCTTCCGGAGGAAGAGGGGGAGGGACCGCTTCGGGGATCTCCGGCTTCCGGCCCGCAAGATCCGCCGGGTGCTTCGAAGGCTCATGGGAAGGGGACACAGGCTCCGGTGCAGGAGGAGGTGCCATATCCCGCCGATCTTCCGCCCTGAACCGGATCCGCCTTTCGGCCGTTTCCGTGGGCGCCGCCCCCGAGACCAGCGTCTCCAGCCTTTCCAGCACGGAGTCGAGGGATTCCAGGCGGGGCAGGGTGGCCAGTCGAAGAAGCAGCATTTCCAGGGCCACCCGCGGCAGGCTGGAACGGCGGATCTCCTCTTCGCCCGCCACCAGCATCTGGAAGTAGGAAAAGAGTTCCTCTCCGGACGTGCGGGACACCAAGGCCTCCAGCCCCCGGCGCTCCTCCCGGGGAAGATCCAACCAGGAGCCGCCCCGGGCTTCTCCGAAGCTCAGCACCATGAGGTCCCGGAAGTATTCGCACAGCCGCTGGCAGAACCGCCGCAGGTCGATGCCTCGCCCATGGAGGCGGTCCACCAGATCCAGACACTTCCTCACATCCCGATCCAAAACCGCCCGGGCCGCCTCCCGGACGGTTTCCCGATCCACCACGCCCAGAAGATCCAGCACTTCGCGGTCGTCCAGATCTTCGCCCCGGAAGGCGAGAAGCTGCTCCATGAGGCTCTGGGCATCGCGCATGCTGCCGTCGGCCTCCCGGGCCACGGCGAACAAGACGGATTCGGAAAAGCCTACCCCTTCCTCCGCGGCGATCCGGGACAGGTGGGCAAGGATCTCGCGGGTGGGGATGCGCCGGAAATCGTAGCGCTGGCAGCGGCTCAGAATGGTGCCGGGGATCTTGTGGGGCTCCGTGGTGGCGAAGATGAAGAGCACATGGGCCGGCGGCTCCTCCAGGGTCTTTAGAAGCGCATTGAAGGCTTCCGTGGTGAGCATGTGCACTTCGTCGATGATGTAGATCTTATAGGGGCTCTTGGCCGGCCGGTAGCGGACCGTATCGCGCAGGTCCCGAATGCTGTCGATGCCCCGATTGGACGCCCCGTCGATTTCCAGCACGTCCACGGCATTTCCCTGGGAGATCTCCCGGCAATTGGAGCACTCATTGCACGGCACGGGCGACGTGCCCCGTTCGCAATTGAGGGCCTTGGCAAGGATCCGGGCCACCGACGTCTTGCCCACCCCCCGGGCCCCCGTAAAGAGGTACGCATGGGCGATGCGGCCCGTCTTGATGGCGTTTTGGAGGGTGCGGGTCACATGGGGCTGCCCGATCACTTGATCGAAGGTTTGGGGGCGCCACTTGCGGGCCAGGACCAGGTAGGACATGGATTTGACGAGATTCCGTGGATTCGGGGCACAAAGCCGCCGACGGGTTACAGGCCGAGTCCAAACAAGGAAAAGCTCCCGGGAACCATCGGTTCGGGAGCTCGCCGACAGAATGCGAAGGTGGCGGAGAGAGAGGGATTCGAACCCTCGGTACGCCTTGTGGGCGTACACACGATTTCCAGTCGTGCCCCTTCGGCCAGCTCGGGCATCTCTCCGCAATCAGCAGCCAATCAACATGGGCCCAAAATGGCGGAGAGGGTGGGATTCGAACCCACGTGCCCTGCTCTTCACAGGACAAGTCGATTTCGAGTCGACCCCGTTACGACCACTTCGGTACCTCTCCGCAGGCTCATCTTTTCAAAGATCGCCGTTCCCGAAAAAAACGCGAAACGAGCCGCGCGCATTCGTCTTCGCGCACCCCGCGAACAGCCCGGATACTATGCGGGAAAGCGCCGATGTTTGTCAAGTCCACAACGCCTCCGGCGGCTCCGGCCTTGGGATCTGCGGCTCCGAAGACCACCGCGTCCACCCGTGCGTGCATCGCCGCACCCAGGCACATGGCGCAGGGCTCCAGGGTGACGTACAGGATGGTGCCGGGCAGCCGGTAGTTTCTCAGGAGCGCGGCCGCCCGCCTCAGGACCACGACCTCCGCATGGGCCGTGGGATCGCACGACGAAACCGGCCGGTTGTGCCCCCGGGCCAGCACCACGCCCGATTGGGCCACCAGGACGGCCCCCACCGGCACCTCCCCCCGGGAAAAGGCCCGCTGCGCCTCCGCCAAGGCCAGCCCCATGAAATAGTGGTGATCCAGATCGATGCGGTCTTTCTCTTCCCCCGCCATGGACTCTCCCTTGCCGACCCCGCTGCGGCTCCTTAGGATAAAGACGGTCTTACTTTTAATCCAGGGCAAAGGATCCGCCGGAACCTTGCCTTGTGAAAGGTGCAGCCATGGCCGAAAAGTTTCCACCTCCCACACCCAAGGGCCATTTCGAAGAGCGGGCCGGCTTTCCGCTGGTCTATCAACCCGCCCGCGCGCCGAGCGGCCACGGGTCCAAGCACCCTTGTCCCGACTGCCATTTTTGCCAGCACTGCCCCGAATCGCGCTGCCGATCCTGTCGTCCGGGCAAAAAAAAGGCTGCCAACAAAGACCAGCGATAGAATCAACTTGACAGAAGTGCTTTATTTTTCCTACCTAAAGAAAACTTTCACCTGCATTGACACGTGGCCGAAGGTGCGCCATGGTGCGCCGCGCGCCGAAAGGCCGCGCCCGGCGCCGGAAAGGCAACCTGGACCCCAGCGAAGGGAGTGGACCCCTGATCTTCCCGACCGAGAAGACCTGCCGCCGTCTTGAACCGCCCAGATTGCGCGCTTATCCGGCTCGATGGGGCTCCCATGCCGCCGTGGTGGTGTGGGTCTTTATCCTGTCTTTTTCAATGGTCGGTCAGTCGTCGGCCCTCACCCGGGCCATCGGAGAGCCGTTCCGCGGGCGCCTCGAAGGCGGCGTCCCCTTTCCCACCGATCTAGGAGGTTACCGGCTGCGGTGCCCCGAGAATGCTTGCGCCACACCGGAACTCATCGGCGGCGTGCTCGACGCCATCGAGAAGGTCCGCACCCAATTCCCCGACACGGTGGACGTGCTCATCGGCGACATCTCCCGGCCAGGGGGAGGATGGCTGCGCGGGCATCGGTCCCACCAGAACGGGCGGGATATCGACATGGGCATGTACGCCAAGGGCAACCGCCCCCTGGACCGCCTCACCCCCATGAGCGCTTACAACCTGGATGTGGCCAAAACGTGGGCTCTCATGGACGCTCTGCTTCAGACCGGCCGCGTGGAATACATCTTCGTGGACCGGAAGATCCAGCAGCTTCTGCACCGCTACGCCCTGGACCACGGCTGGGACGAGGCGTACCTGGATAGGCTTTTTTACAACGTGGGGCGCGCCTACAAGGATGGAATCATCCGGCATGCGCGCCGCCACCGCGACCACTTGCATGTGCGCTTTTATGCGCCCTGGTCCACCCTGGCGGGAAAGATTCGCCGTTTGGACCCTGACAGGGCCGCCCTGATCGAGCTGGCCCAGAATGCGTTTCTACCCAAGACCGTGCACTACTACGTGGATGGATCCGAGCCGGGCCTCAAGGCCCTGGCGCGCAGCTTCGGGGTGCGCCTGGACGACCTTCTTCGCTGGAACAACCTGACCGCCACCAGCCCGCTGACACCGGGCATGCAGCTGGTCTATTACCGGCGCGCCTTTGAGCTGGAGCCGGTTCACATCGCCAGCACCCTCCAGCCGCGGTCCGTCCTGGAACAAAAGCCGTTGCAGCTGGCGTCCATCGATCACCGGAGCCTCGTGGAGCCCCCGCCGGCATCTTCACGGGCAAAGAGAGCGAAACTGTATCGTGTTCGCCCGGGGGATTCCTTGTGGTCCATCGCGAAACGCCACGGATTGAGCCTCAAGGAGCTGTGTCGGCTCAACCGTCTGGACAGCCGCAAGCCCCTGCGGCCGGGCCAGCGCTTGACGGTCGGCTATGAGATCCAGGGCCTTGCGGGCGCTCCTTCCACAACCCACACGGTGGCCCCGGGGGAAAGCCTCTGGGGCATCTCCCGAAAATACGGCGTCTCCCTCAAGGCCCTCTGCCGGGCCAACGGGCTCAGCACCCGAAGCACCCTTCGCCCCGGCCAGAAACTTTCCGTTCCCGCCGCCTCCCGATAGAAGAAATTTCCCTTCGGATCTTTTTTTTCTTTTCTTTTGGACATACTTTTGTTAGGAGCACCCGTTCCCGACGGGCACACGCGTTGTTGCCCGTTTTTCTTTTGTTGGGCAGCATTTAAGGATTTTCATGTTTTTGGGAGATGGAACCCATGATCAAGGATCTCAGCAAACTCAGAAACATCGGCATCAGCGCGCACATCGATTCCGGCAAGACCACCCTCACGGAACGCATTCTATTCTACACCCGACGAATCCACGCCATCCACGAAGTGCGGGGCAAGGACGGTGTGGGCGCCAAGATGGATTCCATGGAGCTGGAAAAGGAACGGGGCATCACCATCCAGTCCGCCGCCACCTACTGCGAGTGGAAGGGGCACTTCATCAACATCATCGACACTCCGGGGCACGTGGACTTCACCATCGAGGTGGAGCGTTCGCTGCGGGTGCTGGACGGAGCCATCCTGGTGCTGTGCGCCGTGGGAGGGGTCCAGAGCCAATCGGTTACGGTGGACCGTCAGATGAAGCGCTACAACGTGCCCCGGATCGCCTTCATCAACAAATGCGACCGCACCGGGGCGGATCCCTTCAAGGTGGTGGAGCAGTTGCGCACCAAGCTGGGCCATACCCCCGTGCTGGTCCAGATCCCGCTGGGCTTGGAAAACGAGCACAACGGGGTGGTGGACCTGATCCGCATGAAGGCCTTGACCTTCGAGGGCCCCAACGGCGAAGAGGTAGTGGAACGGGACATCCCCGCGGATCTGCTCCCGCTTGCCGAAGAGAAGCGCGAGGAGCTCCTGGACACCGCATCGCTCTTTTCGGACGAGCTGACGGAAGCGATTCTGGAAGACCGGGTGACGGAAGATCTCGTCCACGAGGCCATCCGCCGGGGCACCTTGTCTTTGGAGCTCACCCCCGTTTTCCTGGGATCGGCCTACAAGAACAAGGCGGTCCAGCCGTTGCTGGACGCGGTGGTGCGCTACCTGCCCAGCCCGCCGGACATTCCCAACACGGCCCTGGACCTGGAAGACGAGGAGAAGGAAATCCCCCTCCAGGCGGCCCCGGATCTTCCCCTGGTGATGCTGGCCTTTAAGCTGGAAGTGACCCGCTACGGGCAACTCACCTACGTGCGCATCTACCAGGGCTCGATCCACAAGGGATCCACCATCGTGAATTCCCGCACCGGCAAGGTGTCCAAAGTGGGACGTCTGGCCCGCATGCACGCGGACGAAATGGAAGACATCGAATCGGCGGCGGCCGGCGACATCGTGGCCCTCTTCGGGATCGACTGCGCTTCCGGCGACACCTTTACGGACGGCTCCTGCAAGCTGAGCATGAGTTCCATCCATGTGCCCGAACCGGTCATCTCCCTGGCCGTCAAGCCCAAGGACAAGAAGGCGGAGATGAACCTGAGCAAGGCCCTGACCCGCTTCACCAAGGAAGACCCCACGTTCCGGACCTATCTGGACGAAGAGACGGGGGAGACCATCATTTGCGGCATGGGCGAGCTGCACCTGGACGTCTACATCGAACGCATGCGCCGGGAATACAAGGCCGACGTGGAGACGGGTCAGCCCAAGGTGGCTTACCGGGAGACCATCACGCGGCGCGCCGACTTCGACTACACCCACAAGAAACAGACCGGCGGGGCCGGCCAGTTCGGTCGCGTGGCCGGTTTTATTGAACCTCTGGAAGAAGGCGATTACGAGTTCGTCAACCAGATCACGGGCGGTGTCATTCCCCAGGAATTCATCCCCTCCTGCGACAAGGGCTTCCAGGCGTGCCTCAAGAAGGGCAGCCTGGCCAAATGTCCCGTGGTGGGAGTCCGGGTGACCATCAACGACGGCGCCACCCACCCGGTGGATTCCTCCGACCTGGCCTTCCAGCAGGCGGCCATCGGGGCGTTCCGGCAGGCCTACGAGAAGGCCAATCCCATCCTCATGGAACCCGTGATGCGGGTGGTGGTGGAAACCCCTTCGGAATACCAGGGCGCGGTGCTCGGGACCCTGAACCAGCGCCGAGGCATCATTGTAAGCACCGCCGAGGACGGCAACTTCTCCGTCATCGAGGCGGAAGTGCCTCTTTCCGAGATGTTCGGCTATTCCACCGTGCTGCGATCGTCCACCCAGGGCAAGGCGGAGTTCACCATGGAATTCGCCCGCTACAATCCGGTTCCCAAGGGCATCGCAGAGGAGATCATTCGCCAGAGGCAGAAAGAGGAATAAGTGCACCGATGCGACATCCAAGCCCGCTGATTTTTTCGGCCGCTTGGTGTATGCTGCCAGTGGAATCGGCACGAAAAAGGAGTTTAGTACATGACGGCAGAAAAGAGTTCGCAGGGTTCCACCGCGAGGATGATCGAAGCCTGCCTGGGCCGGCCCTTGCAGCCGGGCGAGATGGGAGTATTGTTGGCCCGGGCCGGCGTGGGCAAAACGGCCTGCCTGACCCACATTGCCCTGGAGGCCCTTTCCCGAGGCAAGAAGGTCCTGCATGCATGCATCGACGAGCTTCCCGACAAGGTGAAGATCTGGTACGAGGAGCTTTACCGAAACATGGCGGGAAGCGGGGGCGACCAGGCGCTTCTCCAGACGGCCAGGGAAGGCATGGTCTCCTCCCGGTTCATCATGTCTTACATGCACCACACCTTCAGCCCGTCCAAGCTCCAGGAGGGCATGCGCAACCTGGCGGAACAGGTCCAGTTCAAGCCGGATCTCATCGTCTTGGACGGATTGGACTTTGAACGGATCACCCGCAACCAACTGGAAGCCCTCCAGCAGATCGCCAAGGAATGCGGAGCGGCCGTGTGGTTTTCCTGCCGGACCCACCGGCATATCGATATCGTGAACGAGCGGGGCATCCCTTACCCGTGTCATGAGCTGGACGACCTGTTCCAGGCCATCCTGTTCCTGGAGCCGCAACCCAAGGCCATCTCCATCGTGGTGCTCAAGCACTACGATGCCTATGGGCCGGGCAAGGAGCGACTGCATCTCAACCCGCGGACCTTCCTTCTGGATGAGAAAGGCAACGGCCAAGGCGGCGAGAACGCCTGAAGGAAAGATCCGGCAGGCTCCTGAAGGGTTCCAGCAGCCGAACCCGGCTTCCGATGCAAAGGGGGTCTCCGCATCCCAACGGACCCCGGCGGCGACGTGGAGCGGAAGCCCGTCGCCGCCTCACCCTGGGGAGACGGCGCAGTGGAAGACGATCTCATTTCCTGTCTCACCCGGCAGGTCAAAGAAGAGGTTCTGGAAAACTACCTGACCCAGCGGCGGGTCATCGAGATCCAAATGGAGGACCTGGAAGCCCAGGCCGACCAGGTGCGCGCCTTGGCTCGGGAAGCGGGCAAAAGGATCACCCGCCTGGGATACCTCATGGTCCACCCCGAACAGGTCTCCCGACTCGTTCAGCTGCTGAAGATTCCCAGCCCTTCCTTCTGGCACGAATGTCTGGAAAAGCCCTTTTCCAGGGGCGTGCGCTTCATCAAGGTCTCCGCGTTCACCAGCAAATCCAAATACCGAAAGCTCGTACTCGAATCCTACCGGCGGCTTCTCAAGTGGATGGCCGATTACAAGGACGCCGTGGACGACTTCGAACTGGAGTGCCGGGCCCTCAATCTCAACATCCAGGGCTTTCAGAACAACTTCGATCTCCTCACCATCTTGAACTTCCTGAAAAATCTGGATGTGTGCGCCCTGGAGCAGAAACACTTCCTCGGGGGCAACTTTTCCGCGGAAGAAATCATGTCCGTGGAAAAGAAGCTCTACATCCACCCCATTGATCCCAAGGCGTTTCAACTGCCCGAACCCCTGGACCTGCCTTCCTTTTCCCTCGTTTCCGACGACCTGGAAAAACTGGCCGAAGACGTCTTCCGCCGCTACCAGACCCAGGTCAAGAAGCTACTCCAATAATAAGCCCGTAGCTCCGATGCCCATGTCCGGGAAGATCCGGCTGAACGCCGGCGACCACGGGCGGGAAAATCCGCAAAAGAGAGGCGGGGGCCTGAGAAGACGAGGGACCCGGTCCTGATCGTTTGAGAAAGGAAGACACAGACGATGGCGCTGGACATGACCGTCTGGGGATGGGGGGCCGCGGGGCTGACGATCCTGATCGTCCTCGCTTTCCTTTTCCTTCACCGCAGGAGCTGGAAGGATCGGGAGGCGCGCCTTTGCGAAGAGCGGGACACCTGGCGCGAGAAGGCCTTGGAAGAACAACAGAGGCGGGCAAGTCTCGAAGTGGAGGTGGATCGGGTTCGCCGGGAGGCGGCCCAAATCCGCGAATCCCTACTCAGTGAAACGGAAAAGCGGGCCGCCCTCGCCCAGGAAGTCCGGAGAATCCCCGCCCTGGAAAGGGATCTGGAGGAGGAGCGGCGGGAAAGGAAGCGGCTGAGCGAAGCTCTGGGCGAACTTCGCCGGGAGATGGCCGTCCTGGAAACCACGCTGCAAAAGGAGCGGGCCGCCTTCCAGGACCAGCTTTCTTCCTACGAGCAGGCTCGGGAGAAGATGGGCCAGGCCTTCGAGGCCCTGGCGGCCCAAGCCCTCCAAAAGAACACACAGATCTTCCTCCATCTCGCCAGGAACGCCCTCGCCCAGTTCCAGGATGCGGCCGCGGCCGACCTGGAGCAGAAGAAGCAGGGCCTGGAAACCCTGTTGTCCCCCTTGTCCCAGGCTCTGGGAAAATACGACCAGGCGGTGCAGGCCCTGGAACGGGAACGCCAACAGGCCTACGCCCGCCTTTCGCAACAGGTGGAAAGCCTCAGCGCCGCCCAAAGCCAACTCATCCAGGAAACCGGCAAGCTGGTCAACGCCCTGCGCCAACCCCAGGTGCGGGGCCGCTGGGGAGAACTCACCCTCCGCCGCGTGGTGGAGCTGGCGGGCATGAGCCGGCACTGCGACTTTAGCGAACAGGCCGCCGCTCCGGGGCCGACCGCCCTTCGCCCGGACATGGTGGTGCACCTGCCGGGCGACCGCCTCGTGGTGGTGGACGCCAAGGTTCCGCTGCAAGGCTACCTGGAAGCCGTGGAAGCCCCATCGGAAGAAGACCGGGCAAGGCACCTTCAGAATCACGCAAGACACCTGCGGGCGCACATCCAGCAGCTGGCGTCCAAGAACTACTGGAGCCAGTTCGCCAAGGCCCCGGACTTCGTGGTGCTCTTCGTACCCGGAGAGGCCTTTTTCAGCGCCGCCCTGGAACAGGATCCCGGCCTCATCGAAGCGGGGATGCAGCAGCGCGTGGTCCTGGCCACCCCGACCACACTCATTGCGCTCCTGCGGGCGGTGGCCTACGGCTGGCAGCAGCAGGAAATGGCCCGCAATGCGCAAGTCATCAGCCGCCTGGGTCGGGAGCTGCACGAACGGCTTGCCCGCATGGCCGGCTACCTGCAGGATATGGGGACCCATCTCACCCGGGCCGTGGAAAGCTACAACCGGACCGTGGGCGCCCTGGAAAGAAGGGTGCTGGTAAGTGCCCGGCGGTTCCAGGAACTGGGCATCCCCACGGGGGAAGAGATCCCGGTGTGCGACGGAGTGAGCGTCACCCCCAGGAGCGTGGCCGACCTGTCCCTGCCGGCGGATCCATCTGAGGAAGTTCCGGCGGGCGGGTGTAAAGCCCGCCCCTGCGAAGGTGAATGAACCTGTTGGGCAGGAGCGGGGTTTATCCCCGCCCGCTCATCGCACGGAGGCAAGAAGAACACGGCGAACGATTCGCTCGCTTTTATATGAAACGCGGCCTCGTTCCGCTCGTGCGCTCGGCCTGTAGGGGCGAATAATCATTCGCCCCTACAGGGGGCTGCTTGCCAAAGGTGCGTTTCATCCTTCGTTGTCACGGGCCGTCCGTGATGGGGGTTTATATGAAAGAACTGTACTTTCGGTATGTTGCAGGATCTGCGAAAGTTCGAATGAGCGCTTGTGGGAGCGGCGAAAGCCGTGAAAGGGATGGCCGGCCATTCCATGGCGTTGCGGCCGCCACCTCATCGCGCCTTGCGGCGCTCCCACAGGGCGGAAAGCACCCCGGCGCCGGTTCTTTCATCCGTGCGGGGTGGCGCAAGAGCGACCATGAGCGTTCATATGAAATGCGACCTCGTTCCGTTCGTGCGCGCGGTCTGTAGGGGCGAATAATCATTCGCCCCTACAGGGGCCTGCTTCCCCCAGGTGCGTTTCACTCTTCCTTGTCACGGGTCCCGTCCGCAATGGGGGCAACATGAAAGAAGAGTGTTTTCGGTCCCTTACAGGAGCGGTTTTGGCCGCGATTCGGATCGCCGGAAAGCTGGCTCCTACAGGGAAAATCCTAGCTTGACGGCATTTTTCATCCGCGCGGGGGTGGCGAGCCTCGCCAGGATCTTTCGGGTAAAGAAAGGAGAGTGTTGTGACGGAAAAGATCTATGAGCAGCTGAGTCTTCTCGGAAAGAAGGTGGAAACACCGGAACGTCCCGAAGACGCCCTTCTGGAAACCTTTCCCAACCCCCATCCCGACACGGACTACGTGGTCCGCCTCACGGCGCCCGAATTCACCACCATCTGTCCCATCACCGGGCAGCCGGACTTCGCCGTCATCGTGGTGGACTACGTGCCGGGCCCCAGGCTCGTGGAAAGCAAGGCCTTCAAGCTCTTCCTGGGAAGCTTCCGGAACCACGGCACGTTCCATGAGGCCTGCACGGTCTATATCCACAAGCGGCTCCAGGAAGCCATGGATCCCAAATACCTTCGGGTGGTGGGCCTCTGGTATGCCCGGGGAGGAATCACCATCGACGTGGTGGTGGAAACGGGGACCCTTCCTCCCAACTGCACTCCGCTTCCCATCGGCAAGACCTCCTACCGGGGTGGCCGGGAATAGAAAACATCAGGGGGCGCCCGCCAATTCGGTTATCTTTTTTTCGATTTGTCGCAGGTTCTCGGTCTTCACAAGAAGGGCCTCCCCCTGATCCGTCCAGAGAGGAACCGTATCGGGAGCGTCCTTTTCCGGAAGCTTCTTCCAGGTAAAGGCAGCCAAGGTTTCACCTTCCTTGCCGCGGAAGACGATCCCGGCGAGCTTACCCTCGACCGGCTTTTTCTGCGTAGGAGCCTTCTTTTCGTATTCCAGATCCTCCCACTCCCAGAAGACCGACCGCACCCGCCAGGATTCCTTCAATTTTTCGGGCTCTCCCTCGTCCCGGGCCCGCCCCCACTCTCCTTCGCCCAGCCGGACCACACGGCCCTTGGAGTCGCCCAGGACCCATTCCACCTCCGTGATCGCATCCGTATCTCCGGCAAAGACGGAGCGATCCTCCACGTCATGGAGGTCCCGGGGAAGTTCCTCCAGGATGTCCTTGTCCACCTCCGCCACGAAGGGCAGTTCGGAACCAAGCGCCCGGGCTGCGTTCGCCCCCTCGGTGGGCTCCGCCACCTGGAGCGTTCGTCTTCCCCCGTCTTTGAGTTCCAGGGTGACGGTCACCAGGGGACGCTCCAGGGCGGAGCGGCCGCCCTCACCCTTTTCGTCCACGAAGTTCCTGGCGCGAAGCCAGCGGATCTGGTCCAAGACGTTTTCCACCTTGCCCGCCTTGATCTTCCTTTCGGGATCTTCAGGGGCAAACCAGGCGTCGCCGCCCTCCTTGCGCTCCAGTTCCACCTCCGCCCCTCGGCTCCAGGCCACCACCAGGCGTTTCACCTGATCGTTTTCAAACGTGAAGAGATCGCGCCGGCGCAGTTCGTTCAGGCCCTTGTTGAGCACTCCCCAGGTACCGGAAGCCACCAGGAAAAGATCCCCCTCCCGGCCCCGAGTCCCGTAACGACTGTCCTGGGCCGGGTTCTGCGTTCCCAGGCGAAGCTCGTGCCATTGGTCCCCCGAACGGAAGCGAAGGGTGAGCTCCGGCTCCTCCAGCCCGAAGGGCTTGAGATCCTTGGGCACATCCTCGATGGAACGCTCCGTTTCCAGCTCCACCAAGGTGCTCAAAAGCGACTCCACGGCGGCTTTGTCGGCCTCCGTTTCCAGGGGTTTTCGGATCCTCCAGACTCCGTCGGACTTGACGAGCTCCACCGGCGCCTCGCCCTTCCGGGCGACCACCAACTCCCGGACGTCATCCTTGGAAACGGCGAAGACCTTCCTGGCCGCCCTTTCCGCCTCCTCCTTTTCTTTCCTTTTCACCACTTCGAAGTAATAGTAGTAGCCGGCCACGAGCGCGAGAACGATCACGTAAACAACCGTCTGCCGCCACTTCATCTCTGAGCCCTCCGAACCCGATAGACTCCGAGGCCAACGATGAGAACCAGGGCCGGGACCAGCACCAGGGGCACCCAGAAGACCAGCCGCGCCTGGCCTTGGGTGAGCATGAGGGTCTGGCCCTCCTTTTTGCGCGGCTCAATGGTGATGAGGGTCTCCTCTTCCGCCAGGAAGTGCACGGTATTCAGGAAGAAGTCCCCGTTTCCCGATAGTCCGAAGTGGGTGTTGTCCACGAAATCGGAATCCCCCGCCACCACCAGGTACCCCATGGGAGGTTTGGCTTCCGCGGCATGGGCCACATTGTCCTCGTCCTTTTCCTCCTGGCCGGACGCCTCCGCCGAACCGGTTTCTCCCTGGGGTTTCTCCGTCGCATCAACCTTGGAAAACTTGCCGCTGTCCACGGCGGCCAGCACCACCAGGGGGACGGGCCCGGGCTTGTCTTGCCCCTCCTCGAAGCTGGCCTCGCCCTTGTGCAGCCGCTCCAGATCCGTTTCCGCCCACGCATTTTCCGAGGTGGAGGCCAGGGTGATCACCGTCACCCCCTCGGGCTTTTCCTCCAGGGGACGCACCGAGCGGGCTTCCGAGTAGAAGGTGGCCACGTTAAAGCCGTCGGTGATCTTGTGCCCGCCGTACTGGGTTACCACGGGCATGAGGTAACTGCCGCCGAAGACGCGGCTCAGCTTGTCGATCACCATGTCGTCGCCCACATCGATGCCGAAGGACCGGGCGAACTCCTTCAGGCCGCCGTCACGTTCCGGGTCCAGGAAAAGGACCACCTTGCCGCCCCTTTTCACATAGGCCTCCAGAGAAGCCACCTCCTCGGGAAAGAGCGGCTTTTTCGGGCCGGCCACCACCACCACGGCCGCGTCCTCGGGGACCTGCTCCCGCTGCATCAGGTTGAGCTCGTCCACCGCGTAGTTTTCCTTTTCCAGGGCGGACTTCACTGTGGAATAGCCCACCTTGTTGATCTCGCCAAGGGACCGCTCCCCGTGCCCCGTCAGGAAGTAGATCTTCTTCTCCTCTTTTCGGGAGAGCTTGAGCAGCGCGTTGGTGATGGCTTCCTCGTCGGGGCTGAGGACGGTTTCCTTCCGGCCGAAACCCTCCAGAACCAGCGTGCCGTAATCGCGGATTTCATATTGGCGGGCGATTTCCGGCTGCCGATCCGGATCCACGAATTCATAGCGGATTTTCTTGTTGTGGTAGCGGTAGGTTTCCAAAAGATCCTTGGTCTTGAGCCTTTCGGGGGAGGCCGAGGCGAAGAAGGCCTTGATGGTGACCGGCTCCGGCAAGGACGTCACCACTTTCCGGGACTGTTCCGACAGGCTGAACTCCCCGGAATCCGTCAGGTCGACGCGCAAGGGATGCCGTTCGGCAATGAGGGCGACGAAAACAAGTATCGCCAGGAACACCAAGATGGAAACGAACGTATTGGATCCGTAGACCAGGCTCCTTCGAGCTCTCTTCTGCTTGGGCATGACCATTCGCCTCCGTGGTTTCGCCGCCGGGGGATCTCCGTTGGACCGGGATCAGCCCCGCCAGCGGTACGATTCGATCTGTCGCAGGGTGACGAAGAGGAAGAACGCTACAAATAGCAGATAGTAGATCACATCCCTGGAATCGAGCACCCCCTTGGAGAAGGTGTCGAAATGGCGGATGATGGACAGGTACTCAATGATCCGGGAGGCCCCCGGGCCCAGCACGGAACTCATCCAGCTGATGACCCAGAAGAGAAGCAGGGCGCCGAAGGAAAGCACCGCCGCAATGATCTGGTTCCTCGAAAGCGAGGAGGTAAAGACTCCCAGCGCCATGAAGGCCGATCCCAGGAGGAAGAGGCCCAGGTAGCCGCACAGCACGGCCTTCCAGTTGAGATCCGAGAAATACTCCAGAAGGGCCATGGCGGGCAGGGTCCCCGCCAGCAGGACGAAGAGAACCGTGAGGACGCCCAAAAACTTGGCGGCCAAGGCCCCGCCGTCGGTCACCGGCAGCGTGAAGAGAAGCTCCACCGTGCCCGTCCTCCTCTCGTCGGCGTAGGTGCGCATGGTGACCAGGGGGGCCACCAGGAGCAGGACGATGCAAATATCCATGAACAGGGGGCGCACCACCATGTCCATGAGGTTGAGCTGGCCGGCCATGAACGGATTCTGGCCCGCCTGGAAGCTCAGCAGGTTGTAGTAGGCCACCGAACTGTAGAAGAAATATCCGTTGAGCACCAAAAAGATGAACGCCACCGCATAGAAAATGGGCGATGCGAACAAGAGATAAAGCTCCTTTCGGTACACGGACACGAATCCCCTCATCATTTCCCTTCCTCCGCCGTCTCCGAAGCCTCCACCGCACCTTCCTCAACGGGAGCCTCTTCCGTCACCAGCTGCATGAAGATATCCTCCAGGCTCAGATCCAGGGCCTTGAGTTCCAGCAGCCCCAGCCCTTCCTCCACCACCTTGCGGGCGATCTCAGGCCGCAGATCCCGCGATCGATCGGTTTCCAGGATGAGCCGGGAATGGTGGTTGGATTCCAGCTGCACGGCCAGAATGCCGTCCATGGTTTCCAGGGCGCGGGCGAGCCGCCGGCCGTCTCCTTCCACGGTCAGGGCGATCTTGGCGGATTTTTGCAGCTGGGCCGTCAACGCATCCGGGGAGTCCGTGGCCACGATACGGCCCTTGTTGAGGATCAGGACCCGCTGGCAGATCTGGGCCACTTCCGGCAGGATGTGGCTGCTCAACAAGATGGTGTGGTCTTCCCGCAGGTCACGGATCAGGCGCCGGATCTCCACGATCTGCGTGGGATCCAGCCCGATGGTGGGCTCATCCAAGATGAGCACCGGCGGGTTGTTGAGAAGCGCCTGGGCGAGGCCCACCCGCTGGCGATACCCCTTGGAAAGATTGCCGATGATGCGGTTTCTGACCCGCTCCAGTCCGCACACGTCCACCACACGGTCCACTTCCCGGGCGAGCTGCCGGGCTTCCACGCCCTTGGCCTGAGCCACGAACCGCAGGAAGCGCCGGACCGTCATTTCATTGTATAAGGGAACATTTTCCGGCAGATACCCGATGCGCCGGCGCACTTCCAGGGACTTTTCGAAACAGTCCAGGCCGTCCACACGGGCCTCACCGGCGGTGGGAGGCATGTAGCAGGTGAGAATCCGGATCGTGGTGGATTTCCCCGCTCCGTTGGGCCCCAGGAATCCCACCACTTCCCCCTTGTGGATGTGGAAGTTCACGTCTTGAATCGCGGGAACGGTCCCGTAGAACTTGGTCAATCCCTGCACTTCAATCATCGCCGTCACCTCATCCGATTCCGAGTGGAGCGGCCGGGCGGATCACATCACGATGAGACGGCCGTCCGGCTGTTGTTTCACCGTCTTGGTTCCCACGGACGTGGAGCAGACCTGGCAGAGGTATTCGTGGAGTTCCCCGTCGGGCAGCACCAGCAACAACCGGCTGCGCACGGGCATGGCATCACGGCACTTGGGGCAATAGAGGGCCGTGGCATGGAAATCTTCATACTGACCGGGTTGGTGTTCGTACCACACCGCCATTCCTCCTTTCAGCTGGGTTCCCGTCTCAAGGGGCGTCCTGCATGGGCGCTCGGCACGGTGTGCACCAAACACGCAAGGGATTCTCAGCGGGCGGCTTCCCCGACGGCGTCGCCCTTGTCCTGACGCCGTTTGCTCCACGGCCACCGGCGGACCTTCTTGTCCTTTTTCTCTTCTTCGATGGCCATGAACTCCTCGAGGAGCTCACGTTGGCGTGCGGTAATCTTGGAAGGAATGCTCACATCGATTTCCACGAAAAGGTCCCCTCGGCCGTAGCCGCGCAAAGACGGAACCCCTTCCCCGGAAAACCGAAGGACGGTTCCCGGCTGTGTTCCAGGTTCGATGCGGATGGTCTTGGTGCCTTCCAGGGTCGGCAGTTCGATCTCGTCTCCCAGGATCGCCTGGATGAAGGAAATCTTCACCTTGCCGTAAAGGTCATTGCCGTCCCGTTCAAAGAATTCGTGGGGGCGGACCCGCAAGCGCACATAGAGGTCCCCGGCCATCCCCCCGCGATAGCCGCTTTCCCCCTCGCCGCGGAGGCGCAAGCGGGTTCCCGAATCCACGCCGGGCGGAACCTTGACGTGGACCTTCTTGCGGCGCCGAAGCCGCCCTTGTCCGTGGCAATCCCTGCAGGGCGTGGTGATGACCTGGCCGGAACCGTGGCAGCGGTTGCAGGTGGTGCTGATGCGGAAAAACCCCTGGGTCTGAACCACCTGGCCCCGCCCGCGGCAAAGCGGGCACAGGCTTTCGCTGGAGCCGGGTTCCGATCCGTTTCCGCCGCACCGCTGGCAGGTCTGCAACGTTTCGATCTCCAGATCCTTCTCGGTGCCGAAAACCGCTTCTTCGAAGGAGAGCTCCAATTCGTAGAGCAGGTCGTTACCCGGACGGGCACTGGTTCGGGTGCGCTGTCCCCCGCCGAAGTTGAAGGAAAAAAATTCCTGGAAGATGTCCCCAAAGGAGCTGAAAATGTCCTCGAAGCCCTGAAACCCGGAAAAGCCGGTCCCCTTCAGACCCTCGTGCCCATACTGGTCGTAGATCTGGCGCTTTTGCGGGTCGCGGAGGACCTCGTAGGCTTCCGCCGCCTCTTTGAAGCGCTCTTCGGCTTCCTTGTCTCCGGGATTGCGATCGGGATGGTATTTCAGGGCGAGCTTCCGGTAGGCCTTCTTGATTTCCTCGTCGGTCGCATTGCGCGATACGCCCAGGATTTCGTAATAGTCGCGAGTTTGCTCCATGGGGTTAACCACCTGAATGGTTTCAAGATTTTAGGCGCCAGCGGGCAACGTGCACAACGTATCTCGTAAGCATGCCCCGGCCGTTTGTCAAGCGCGCTCGCCCGAAGGCTCCCGGGGTTCGGCTTCGCTCATGGCCCGTTGGGAAAAGAGCTCCTTGCCCAGTTCCCTGGCTCTTTCCGCCAAGGAACGCCATGTGGCCCCATCCGGAGCGGCCCCGAGGAGGGTGGACAAACGCTTGAGCAGGAAATAGTCGCCTTCCTGGACCGCCTTTTCCATGAGACGCCGGATTTCCTCGTTGGCCTGGGCCTTCTCGTAGAAATCCACGGCGTCGTGCATAAGGCCCGCCTGCTCGTAGCGTCGCGCCCACTGGAGGAGTTCATCCACGGACACGGCGGACCGGTTCAGCAGATCCCGTTTCTGCAGGCATGAGAGCAATCCGTTGTCGGCCATGCGTCTTCCATTTTTCTCGTGGCGCAGCCCTACAGGGCTGCGGAAGAACCCCCCGGATGTCGCACAGGCCACCGGGTGCGACCCGTCCTTTCCCGTGGGGTTGAATCGGCGGCTGCGAAGAGAACGGAAATTCCCCGGCCCGTCAAGCCGGAGAGCCGTTCCGAACGGCCACTACTCTTGGTCCGCATCCTCTGCCACGGAATCCTCTTCCACCACCTGAACTTCGCCCTCGGACGCCGCCGGATCGGCCTGGGCCGCTTCTTCCAGCACTTCCTGGATCTCGGCGGCGCTGGAACCCGCCGTCCTTTTCGGAGGGGCCTCCAGGCTCAGCTCGTCCAGGCCCTCCAGCTCCAGGATATTGTCCGGGCGCACCTTTCCGGCCGCGATCTCCCGAAGAGCCACCACCACTTCCTTGTTCTTGGGCGCATCGATCAGGGGCGCCGCCCCCTTTCGAAGCTGTAAAACGCGGCGAACCGCCAGGTGCACCAAGGCGAAACGATTTTCCACCTGCCTCAGGCAGTCTTCCACCGTCACTCGAGCCATAAGCCGGCTCCTCCTTCCTCAAGGATCTCCATTTCCCGCCGCGGACGGCCTGGTCCAAGACGATTTCGGGCGGGCATGGCGCCCGCCCGATTCCGTCCGCCTCCGGGCATACGTCGCCCTTTTCCTAGCAACTCGCTTTCGGGAGTGCAACAAAAAAGAACCCGGACCGGGTCCGGGTTCCTTGGCTTCCGAAAGTGTCCGGGGTTTAGTACATGTCTTCCATGCCCGCCCCGGGATGCTCGGACTTCTTTTCCTTGGGCTTCTCGGCGATCATGGCTTCCGTGGTGAGCAGCAGACCCGCCACGCTGGCCGCGTTCTGCAGGGCGAAGCGCACCACCTTGGTGGGATCGATGACGCCGGCGGCGATCAGGTCTTCGTAGACCTCGCGGTCCGCGTTGAAGCCGAAAGCGCCTTCGCCTTCGCGGACCTTTTCCACCACCACCGAACCTTCATGGCCGGCGTTGTTGGCGATCTGGCGCAGCGGCGCCTCCAGGGCACGGCGCACGATCTCCAGTCCGAACTGCTCTTCGCCCTCCAGCTTCAAATCGTCCAGAGCCTTCTGGCAGCGCAGCAGGGCCACACCACCGCCCGGCACGATCCCTTCTTCCACCGCCGCACGGGTGGCGTTCAGGGCGTCCTCCACGCGGGCCTTCTTTTCTTTCATCTCCGTTTCCGTGGCGGCACCCACGCGGATCACGGCCACGCCGCCCACCAGCTTGGCCAGCCGTTCCTGGAGTTTCTCGCGGTCGTAGTCGCTGGTGGTTTCTTCAATCTGGGTGCGGATCTGCTTGACCCGGGCTTCGATGGCTTCCTTGGTGCCCGCGCCGTCCACGATGGTGGTGTTGTCCTTGTCCACCACCACGCGCTTGGCAGAACCCAGGTCATTCAAGGTCACGTTCTCCAGCTTCACGCCCAGATCCTCGGAGACCACCTGACCGCCCGTCAGGATGGCGATATCCTGGAGCATGGCCTTGCGCCGATCACCGAAACCGGGGGCCTTGACGGCGCACACCTTCAGGGTGCCGCGCAGCTTGTTCACCACCAGGGTCGCCAGGGCTTCGCCTTCCACGTCCTCGGCGATGATCAGCAGGGGCTTGCCCATCTTGGCGATCTGCTCCAGGATGGGCAGAAGATCCTTCATGTTGCTGATCTTCTTCTCGTGGCACAGGACGTAGGCGTCCTCCAGGACCACTTCCATCTTTTCCGGATCGGTGACGAAGTAAGGGGAGATGTAGCCGCGGTCGAACTGCATCCCTTCGACCACGTCCAGGGTGGTCTCCATGCCCTTGGCTTCTTCCACCGTGATGACGCCTTCCTTGCCCACCTTGTTCATGGCCTCGGCGATGATCTCACCGATGGTGGCGTCGTTGTTGGCGGAGATGGTGCCGACCTGGGCGATCTCCTTCTGGTCCTTGGTGGGCTTGCTCAGTTCCTTGAGGGCCTCCACGGCCTTCTGAACCGCCTTGTCGATGCCGCGCTTCAGGGCCATGGGATTGTGGCCCGCCGCCACCAGTTTGAAGCCCTCATGGGCGATGGCCTGGGCCAGAATGGTGGCCGTGGTGGTGCCGTCACCGGCCACGTCGCTGGTCTTGCTGGCCACTTCCTTGACCATCTGGGCGCCCATGTTGAGGAACTTGTCCTCCAACTCGATTTCCTTGGCCACGGTCACACCGTCCTTGGTCACCGTGGGGGACCCGAAGGTCTTTTCAATCACCACGTTGCGGCCCTTGGGCCCCAGGGTCACCTTGACGGCGTCGGCCAGGATGTCCACACCCGCCAGGATCTTGCTGCGTGCTTCGCTGTAGTATTTGATTTCCTTCGCTGCCATCTTCCGTCCTCCTCATAGATGCGCCTATTCGAGGATGGCCAGGATGTCATCCTCTCGCATAATGAGAAGTTCTTCGCCTTCCACCTTGACCTCGGTGCCCGCATACTTGGAAAAGAGCACCCGGTCACCTTCCTTGACCATCAAGGGCACCACATCGCCCTTTTCCAGGAGCTTGCCCTTCCCCACGGCCAGAACCTTGCCCTGCTGGGGCTTTTCCTTGGCCGTGTCCGGGATGATGATCCCGCCCTGGGTCTTCTCTTCCTCTTCCAGTCGCTTCACAATGACTCGGTCATGCAACGGACGCAGCTTCATCTTTCCTCTCCTTTCCTTCTCCAAAGATGTCCCAAGGACTTTCGGGGGCGGCCTTTCGGCCCCGGGTCCTTTGGATGGACAGGAATCGGCCGGTGGAGGTGTCCGAAGGCGCCCACCTCAAATTAGCACTCGCCCCTGTCGAGTGCTAATAAGAGATAGCCATCGCCCCCCAAAAAGGCAAGGGGAGAAACGGACCGACGCTCCCCATGAGAAAAAAGGAAAGGAGCCCATCCAAACAAGAGGGGCCCCTTTCTTTAGAATTCTTATTCTTTCTTTTTTTTTCTCTTTCTAACGATCTTTTTCAGTGAACCGGGCGAGCGTGAAAAGAAAGTCGGCCAGCCGATTCAGGTAGGCCTGCACCTCGGCCCGTACCTCCAGGCCCCCCTCCCGAGCCCGGGCGGCCCAACGCTCGGCCCGGCGCACGATGGTGCGCGCCAGATCCAGGGAGGCGCTGACGGGGTTGGCGCCGGGAAGAATGAAATGGCGGGGAACCGGAACCTCCTCCTGCAGTTCCTCGATCCAGCGCTCCAAACGCTCGATCTGCGCCGTTTCCACCCTCCAGCGGGAACGTTGGGGCTCCTCGCAGGCCAATTCGGCCCCCACCGTCACCAGGTCCTCCTGGATGGTGCGGATCATTTCCCGTACCTTCTCGTCGGGACAAAACGCCTTGGCCAACCCGAGAGCCGAACTCGCCTCATCGAGCGTGCCGTAGGTTTCCGGCCGGAGGCTCCCCTTGGACACCCGTTGGCCCGTCAGCAGACTGGTCTCGCCTTGATCTCCCTTCTTGGAAAACCGAAACACCTCCGCCACCCTTTTCCTCCTTTCGCGATTCCGTTCCGTCTCCACGCAAATGAATAGGGCCCCCTGTACAGCGCCGCGTCGGCGAAGGCTCCCTGGGCGCACCCTTCTGCAGGGGAACGGCAACACGAATCTTCCATGCCGTCCCTTCAGGTGGGCACGCGCCATGGCCCTGCAATTGCGTCTCAGCTCCGGTAGCCTGACTGAAAAGGGATCTACCGATCAGGCTGCCGTGGGATTTCCGTTCTTTTCGTAGCCGCGGGGCTTCAGCCCCGCGGAAGGAAACCATCGTAATCACTGGGCTTGACAGGAACCATACCTGATGGCCTATCCGACAACCGACGGCTCTTCCGAAGCCCTCAAGGGCTGCGCTACGGGAAAAGCGTTCATCCCTTGCGCTTTCGGCCAGGCTCCTCGTCTCCCTTCTCCGCCCCCTCGCCGGGTCCCATGGTGGGAAAGGTCACGGCAAAGACGCTTCCCACTCCCAAGGTGCTTTGCACCTCCAGGCGGCCCTGGTGAAGGCGTACCAGCTCACGGACCACGGCAAGGCCGATGCCGGCGCCCGTGACGGCTCCGGAGCGTTCCCCTTCCACGCGGTAGAAGTGTTCGAAGATGTGGTCCAGGGACTCGCGGGGGATGCCCACCCCCGTGTCCTCGATCTCCACGCGGAAGCGCCCCTCATCGACCCAGCGCCCCCGAACGGAGACGCTGCCTTCCGGGCGGTTGTATTTGACGGCGTTGGAAAAGAGATTGTTGAAAATGCGCAGCAGCTTGTTGTAATCCCCGCGCATCATCACGGCTTCCCGGGGCATGTCCACGTGCACCTGAAGGCGGTGCGCTTCGGCCTGGACTTTCAGCAGGAAAAGGCTGGTGCGGATCACGTCCTGAAGATCCAGTTCCTCGGCCCTCAGCTCCAAACGGCCGGACTGCAGCCGCGTGTAGTCCAGAAGCTCTTCCACCAGAATCAGCTCCCTGTCGACCCCGATGAGGCAGTAGCGAAGGAATTCCTCCTGCTTGTCCGTGAGAGGGCCCCAGCGTCGCTGCAGCAGCCTTTCCAGAAAGGCGCGAACGGGAATCAGGGGGGAGCGCAGATCGTGGCTGATCCCCGCCAGGAAACGGTCCTTGAGCTGATCGAGGCCTTTGAGGTCGTTGTAGGCCTTTTCCAGTTTTTCCAGAAAGGCCACCCGCTCGCTCACGTCCCGCACCACCCGGAGGTATCCGCGGCGCTGTCCCCGGGAGCCTTCCAGGACATCCACGGTGGTCTCTCCCAGGAAGACCCCGCCGTCTTTTCTTTTCCATCGTAGGGTCAAGCGCCCCGGGGCCTTCCCCCACGCATCCCCTGTGGGCGCGGGCGCTCCGGTGGCCTCATCGTACAGATCGCCGATCGGCCGCCCCACCACTTCCTGCTTGGCATAGCCGAAGGTTGCCTCAAAGGCCGGCTCGTTCACATCGATGATCACATCCTGAGGGTCGGTCACCACGATGGCGTCCTGACTCGAACGGAAAAGGCTCCTGTAATATTCCTCCGCCTCCTGCAAGGCCTTTTCATAGCTCTTGCGCTCCGAGATGTCCCGCAACACGGCGTAGAGCAACCGGATGCCCTCCCTGTCGGAAGGGATGGTTCCGGCCCTCGCCCAAGCCACCAAAGGCCGGGAATCCTGGTGGCACAAATGGAGTTCCCCTTCCCACCGCCCTTCCAGGATGGCGGGCCAAACGGTCTTTTCGAACCGGGCCTTGTCCCGGGGGCAGACGAAATCGCTTAGGGTCTTCAGGGCCAGTTCTTCCCGCCGGGTGTAGCCGAGCAGGTCGAAGGCCGCCTTGTTGCAGTAGGTGATGCCGCCAGAGGCCGAAAAAAGCAGAATCGCGTCCTGGCTGTGGTGTACAAGGGCGCGAAAACGGCGCAGCTTGGCATGCTGGGATGCCAGGAAGCGCACTCCTTCATTGAAACCGTCCGTGAGCTCTCCGATCTCGTCCGAGGACGTGACCGGAACCTGCACGTCCCAGTTGCCCTTGCTGAATTCCCGGAACGCCCGTGTCAGCCTCTTGATGGGCTGGACCATGGCCGAGGAGGCGTACAAGGCGACAAGAAAAGCCAGAGCGGTCCCCACGGCAATCCCCACCACAACCACCTGGAGGAGCTGGGACAAGGGCACGTGGGCCGAAGAGGCGGGAAGGGCCGCCAGCAGGGGCCAGCCCAGCCGCGGCAGACGGCTCAGGGCCCACAGGAAGGGTCCGGTTTCGCGGCCCGAAAGAGATGGTTCGGGCTGCGGCCGAGAATCGGTCCCTTGGAGCACCTGGATCAAACGGGTGCGAAGGTCGGGTGAGACGGCAAGGTTCCTCACCAGAACCACCGGGTGCTCCCCCCGTGTCCCGCCCAAGGCGACGGCGAGGGATCGGCCCAGATGCTCCGGGACGGGCACCCGCCGAATGAGTTCTTCCAGGTTCACGACCGCCGTCAGGTAGCGTTCTCCCGAATCGGCGCCGGTGGCGGCGACACGGGTTCCCACTTCCATGAGGGGGGGCCCCTGAGGGTCGCCCTCCGTGGTCGAGGGGAAGGTCACCAGAACCGCTTTCTTAAGCAAACCGAGGGGATCGTAGGGTGGGGGCCTGGGAGAGTGGACCTTTTCCCCGTGGGACGCCGCCAGGATGCGGCCCTGGGCGTCCCGCACCGCCATCCCCAGCACCCAGGGAAACCGTTCTTGCACATAGCTTGCGGAGCGTTGAAAAAGCTCCCGGGGGCCGCCGCCGGGACCCGCCTTTTCCCGGCGATCCTCTTGCAGCATCCACGAAGGGGCCAAGCGCCCCACGTGTTCCAGATCCCTCAGAAGATCTTCCAAATGGTGTTCCACATAATGGGCGTGGACCTGCGCCGCCAGGGACAACTCTTCCCCTGTTTTGCGACGCAGGATGTCGCTTCCCTTGAGATAGACGAGGACGCCCACCCCGGTCATGGTGAGAATGCTCACGGCAAGAATGGCCAAAAAGATCCTGGCTCCGATGGGCAGGCGTCGCATCACGGCGGACTCTTTCATTGAGCGGTTGCGGATGGTAGAGTGTGCCGCAAAGAAGATTGCTCCTGGAAAATTCGTTGTAGCTTATAGCAAAGGGGAACGGACAGACAATGAAAATAGCCATCATGGGTACGGGCTACGTGGGGTTGGTGAGCGGCACCTGCTTTGCCGAATTCGGCCACCAGGTGACGTGTATCGACGTGGACACGGAAAAGATCCGGGCACTCCAGTCGGGTTCGGTTCCCATCTACGAGCCGGGCCTCCAGCCCATGATCGCCAAGAACGCCGAGGCGGGGCGCCTGGCCTTCAGCACCGCCCTGGAGCCGGCGGTGGGTGAGGCGGACGTCATCTTCATCGCCGTGGGCACCCCGGCTTCCCGGCGCGGAGACGGTTATGCCGACCTGACCTACGTTTTCGAGGCGGCCAGGCAGATCGCACCGCTGCTGCGCGGATACACGGTGGTGGTCAACAAGAGCACGGTGCCCGTGGGCACGGCCCGACAGGTGGCGCGGGTCATCGCGGAAGCCAATCCGGAAGCCGATTTCGACGTGGCCAGTAACCCGGAATTTCTGCGGGAGGGGGCGGCCATCGGGGATTTCATGCGCCCCGACCGCGTGGTTATCGGAACGGACAATCCCCGGGCGGAAGAAATGCTCAAAGCCATCTACCGGCCCCTCTATTTGATCGAAACCCCTTTTGTCCTCACAACCATCGAGACGGCCGAGCTGATCAAGTACGCCGCCAACGCCTTTCTGGCCACCAAGATCAGCTTCATCAACGAAATGGCGAACCTGTGCGAAGAAGTGGGCGCCGATGTACACGCCGTGGCCAAGGGGATGGGGCTGGACGGCCGCATCGGCCCCAAGTTCCTCCACCCCGGCCCCGGATACGGGGGCTCGTGTTTTCCCAAGGACACGCGGGCCCTGCTGCGCATCGCCCAGGAACACGGGGTGGCGTGCCGCATCGTGGAGGCGGTCACCGAAGTGAACGCCGCCCAGAAGGCCCGGATGGTCAGAAAGATCCGAAACGCCCTGGGCGGCAGCGAAGCGGGCAAGGTCATCGCCGTGCTGGGACTGGCCTTCAAACCGGAAACGGACGACATGCGGGAAGCTCCGTCTCTCACCATCCTGCCGGCCCTCATGGAGCACGGAGCCGCAATCCGGGCCCACGATCCCCAGGCCATGAAGGAGGCCGCCAGGCACCTGCCGGAAATCACCTACTGTTCTTCGCCCTATGAGGCATGCCGCGGCGCCGACGCGGTGGTGCTCATGACCGAATGGAACGAATACCGAGCCCTGGACCTGGTCCGCATCAAGGAGCTTCTCCGAACGCCGGTCTTCATCGACTTGCGAAACGTCTATGAGCCGAAACACATGGCGGAGCTGGGCTTTTACTACGAAGGCGTGGGCCGCCCGATCCGGCCGGCGGGGAGAACGTGCTGAGTCTTCCCTGCCGTATGCCAAAGAATCGGCTGAAATCGCTTCGCGGGCAGCCTCAATGGAAAACCCTCATGGGGTCCCCTCTTTCACGGGTGCGGCCGCGGCAGGATGAACGCTCACCGGCAGATAGATGGAGACGGTGGTCCCCAGACCGGGTGTGGAGTCAACGGTAACGGCCCCTCCATGACGCCGGACGATGGAGTGGACGATGGTCAGGCCCAAACCCTGGCCCTTATCGGTTCCGCGGGGCTTGGTGGAAAAGTAGGGATCGAAGATCTTGTCCAGCACCTGGAGCGGCATTCCCTGTCCGTTGTCCCGGACCTGGATGCGGACGACCTGTCGGCATTGGAGCCCCATTCTTTCCAGCTCCGCAAATTCATCGGCCTCAAGGGATACCCTGCTCGCCTCCACCTGCACTGTTCCGCCCCGGGCCATGGCTTCCCTGGCGTTTTTCAGCACATTGTAGAGAGCGTGGCGCAACTGGTCCGGATCCGCCTCCACCGAATCGAGCCCCTCCTCGATCCTGGATTCACAACGCACATTCGATCCGGCCAAGGCCAGGGAGGCCGCATCCTCAATCAGGCCCTTCAGGGATGTCTCCAGCTTCCGGGGTGTGCCCCCCTCGGAGAAGGTGATGAGTTTTTGCGTCAAATCCTTCGCCCGGAGAGACGCCTTTTCCGCCGCCAAGAGCCTTTCCGCTTCGGGGCTCGCAGGCGGCATCCACAGCCTGGCCATGTTGATGTTACCGAGGATCGCCGTAAGCAGGTTGTTGAAATCGTGGGCGATGCCGGCCGCCAGATAGCCGATGGCCTCCAGCCTCTTGGCCTTGTGGAGCTCTTCTTCCATTCGGCGGATCGGAGTCAGATCGATGTCGAATGCGAAGAACTCCGGCCGCGCGTCTTGGCGCCGTAGAACCACCGTGCTGGAAAAGACGTCCACGCGGGTGCCGTCCTTTCGTAAGTACGTCTTCTCCCTGGGCTCCGAAACTCGATGGGTGTTCGGCAAGGCCCGGATCTCACCGCGGTCGACCGTGGGGCGGCCGGCCGGGTTCAAGACCTGCCACACGTTCTTTCCGATCACCTCTTCGGCTCGATATCCATAGATTTCTTCGCAGGAACGATTCCAGTAGTGGATCGTTCCATCCGGCCCGAAGCCCCGGACCGCCACCAATGGGATGGTTTCGAGAAGGTAGCTGAACCTTTCTTCGCTTTCCCTGAGCGCCTGCTCGCTCCGGGTTCTTTCCTTCACTTCTTTCTGGAGTGCTTCGTTGGTGCGCAACAGGTTCGCAGTCCGCTCCTCCACCAGCTCCTGGAGCCTTTCCTGGTGAGCCTCCAACCGCTCGTAATTTTCCATCAGGCTGTGCTGCATCCGTTCGAAGGCGTCCTTGAGGTCGCTCACCTCGCGGGTGGTGGCCTGCACCGGGGACAGGTCCAGGGCGCGCACGCCGGAAGCCATCTTTTCAGGCCCGCCGGCAAACACGCCTCTCAACTTTTCGGTCATGAGCTGCAGCGGACGCACTTCGCGGCGCACCACCAGGAAGATGGCCCCCAGAACAGCCACCAACAGACAGCCCTCCAAAACCAGGAACGTCCGGCGGTTTTGGCGAACCGATTCCAACACGGGGCGCCTCGAAAACCCCATGCGCAAATGTCCCAACACGGTGTCTCCGTGAATCACGTCGGCGCGCACGTCCAGGATCCGTTCGCCGGCGTGTCCCCGGAGGCGCCCCCCGTGGACGACGGAGCGTTCCAGCCTGGTTTCCTGGACCAACAACCTCTGGCGCAGCCGGGAAGCCAGAAGCTGGAATGTCCGGTCGAGCAGGACCTCGTCGGGATCAACCGACGTCTTCATGTAAAAAGGCTCACCGCTTTCCATCTCTTCGGGAAGGGTGGAAAGGAGTACGCGTCCCAACGGATCGGTCACACGGCAATAGACCAGATCTTCCCTGTTGGCGAAATCGTTGGAAAGGGTGATGAGTACGTTGGCCCAGCTCTGGCTGTACACAAAGGGGGAGATGCGCCGCACCGTATTCTCGGCCATCATCGCCATGTCCTGGAGAGCCGAGGCGGTGAGAATTCGGGTTCTCCACCACGAGATCCACAGAGCGCCGGCCAGGCTCACACCGACGATGATCGCCGCCACGGATACCGCCAGTTTGCTCTGAAGTTTCCATTTTCTCATGGCCTTGAACCGCTTCCGACCCCCATGTCGGGTCACCAGTCAAAGCCCGCCCTTTCAGCTCAGGGGTGCAACCGCACCGCCTTGAGGAAGAAAAAGGCGGGAGCTTCCCCCACCCATTGGAGCAATTCCCGATATTCGGCCGTGGGCAGCAAGACCCAAACCGGTCCCCCGAACGCCACCGGGACCGGTCGACCATCCCAGATATTCACGAGTAAAATCGGGATCCTCTCCGCCACCTCCCAGGGCAGATGTAGCGATTTTCCCACCAACGGAACGAATTCCACGAAGTGAACGCCGGAAGGATTCCCACCCAGCACATCCCGCAGCAGAAGTCCCCGCACTTCACTCAACACAGGCGGCGGGTCCCATCCCGCCCGATAGCCCTTGGGCACGGTGGTGGGAATGCGCTTCAGGAAAAGTTCTTTCTGGGAGGATGGAAAGGTGAAGGTGGCGGCGCGCCCCGACGTGTCCACGACCTGAACGGAACTCCCGCAATCTTCTCCGATCCAAAAAGCCTTCACGTACCAGATGTGCGCCGCAGGATCCGCCTCGCTTTCCTTGGGAAAAACGATCTTCAAAGGGCCGCCCTTGAGCGGCGAGATGGGGTTCCCATCCCTTTCGAAGGCGAGAAAGGCCTTCATCTTGGAGAACATGAGGCGGGGCATGGCCAGAACGTAGTGGTCTTCCGCCAGGACCGTGATCTGGGTGTCGGCGGCGACGCCCAGTTCGTCCAGCAGTGAACCGAGATACACCCCTCGGTAGATGCCCGGGCCCTGCGCCGGAAAGTTGGGGTCGTCCGTCTCCAAAGTCGCCCACAGGTCCCGATAGGATTCCAGGGACACGGTCCGAGGTTCCCCGCGGCACCCTTCCGGTAAATTCCCGTAAACCTCGATCTCCGGGAGCTTGGCGGCCGAGGCCGAGGTCCCCGCCCAGATGGCCCCAAAGGCCCACACCAGCCACAGCGCCTTCTTCAACGCCCTTCCCGTCACCTTGCTTCCACCTCCCGCGCCCATCGTTACCGGATCTTCAGGGTTGCCAGGGCCATGAGGGCCAGCAGGCCCGAAATGATCCACAAACGGATCACCACCTTGGTTTCGGCGATCCCCTTGTGCTGCAGATTGTGGTGGAGCGGAGCCCGATAGAAGATTCTCCTTCCCAGCCAGCGCACACCGATCTTGTCCTGGATCTGGCTGGTGAGGGCTTCGGCCACGAAGAGTCCCCCCAGAATGGGAAAGAGGAACTCCTGCTTCAGGAGGACCGAAATGACCGCCATGGTGCCTCCGATGGCCAGAGAACCCGTATCTCCCATGAAGATCTGAGCCGGGTAGGCATTGTACCAGAGGAAGCCCAGCCCGGCACCCACACAGGCTGCCGCGAAAACGGTCAGCTCCCCCGCCCCCCTCAGGTAGGGATAGAAAAGGTACGAGGAATAAATGGTGTTGCCCTCCACGTAGGCAAAGACCCCCAAGACCCCGACGACGAAAAGGGACGGCGTGATGGCCAGGCCGTCCAGGCCGTCGGTGAGATTCACGGCATTGGAGACGAAAATGACAAAAAGAAAGATGAAAATACCGTAGAGCACCGGATGCAGGCTGAAGAGGGGGTATTTGATGAAGGGCACATAGATGCGGGTGGCCATTTCGGGACCCACCGGGGAAAGAGGCCCGACCATGGCCCAGGCAAATCCCGCGCTGAAAAGGCTCTGCAGCAGCAGTTTCATGCGCTCGGACATGCCCCGGTTTCCGCTGCCTCTGCGGATCTTGGCGTAGTCGTCCCAGAACCCCATGGCCCCGTGCCACAGCATGGCGATCAGCGGATAGAAGAGAAAGGGGCTTGTCCAGTTGCCCCACAGCCCCAAGGAAAAGACCACGGCCCCGATGATCAGGATCCCGCCCATGGTCGGGGTGCCGCTCTTGTCGTGGGTGGCCAGGCCCGTGTCCCGGTCCTGGTCCTGAAAGCCGAGTCGATGCATGTGAAAGATGAAGGACCGGCTGAACACGAACATGAAGACCGCGGCACTCAGCGCCGCCATGATGGCCCGGAAAGTCAGATAGTTGACCAGCCGGAGAAAGGAAAAGAGATCCGAGTATTCCTGCAGGATTCTGCCCAGTTCAAAAATCATGCGTCTTTCCTCGAAACCTCCAGGTCCGATCGGCCCTGCCGAGCTTCCTCCCGGCCCATGTTTCCCCGGCGGCACAAGTTCACGATGGCGTTGTAGTTTTCCCGTATGGTGAAGGTGGGTCGGAAGTCAGGCGCCGTGAGAAGGAAGCGATTCACGTCCCGGAGGACTTCCTCGCAAGGACGGAGGACCCTCCGATCCAACAGGCGCTTGATCCCCACGAGTGCGGCGTTGCGCACCTGCCAATGAAAGGCATGTTTCAATCCCGCCAGGGCATCAAGGGCACGACCATCCACCCCCACCTCGCCCAGGGCCTTGGCGGCCTCCACCACCACCTCGAAGGACGGATCCCGAAGCCTCCGGAGCAGAGCTTCAACCCATGCGTCCTTGCCCGCCAGGTGCTGGGCGAAATTCGGCACCACCCGGCAGACTTCGGCGCGCACTTCATAATAGGGGTCGTCCAGGGCTTCCAGGAGCGCTGCTTCCACCGAAGAATCGAAGCGGCCGATGACGGAGAGCGCCGTTACGATGTTGCGCCGGATGAAGCCCACTTGCTCGAAATCGCCCCCCAGCAGCCTCTTCAAGCGGCCGACCGGCGTACGGTCCCGCAGCATGTGGAGCAGGGCGGGAACCTTGGCCTCGTAGCGGGTCAGCCCCACCAGTTTGACGCCCACATTGCGCACCTGCCACGAGGGGCTTGCGAGGAGGGCCGCCGCCCGGTGTCGGTAGTAGGTGAGATCGTCCAAGTCGCCCACCACTTCCGCCGGGTCATAATCTTTGGGCTTGGCCGCATGGGCCGCCTGCAACCGGCGCAGCAGTTGGGCATTGGAAAGGAACGGGGGACCGCTTTCCACCGCCTGAAGGGCGTAGCCGTTGTCGTAGAGCCTGTCCTGATAAAGTTCGCTCAGGATGCGGGCCGTGGCCTTCCGGCGGAGAAATCCCCGGCTTCGCAAGGCCATTTGCTTAAGCCGCTCCTCATCGTCGAGAAGCGACAGGATGCGGGATGCCAGCTCTCGGCTGTCGACCCGGATCTCCACCCTTCCATCCGTCAAAAGCACGTCTTCGAAGAGCACTTCCGCAGCGCCCGCCTGTTTCATGGCCCGAGCGTTCATCACCTGGTGATCTCCCGGCAGGTTGGCCTTGGGGATCAACAGGGCGGGTTTGCCCAGTCGGGCCAGTTCGTTGAGACTTCCGGCGCCGCTGCGGCAGACCACCAGATCGCTCACCGCGTACACATCGGCGATATTGTGAAAATAGTCCTGACGGTAGTAAAAGTCGGAAAAGGAATCCAGGGTTTGGTCCGGATAGAGTTCACGCAGAAGCCTTTCGGTATCCTCCGCGGCGTGGTAGTCCTCGGACCGGGCCAGACCCATGCCGTGGATGATGAAAAGGCGATCCCTGTGTTCGGCCAGGTGCCCCAGGGCCTCCACCAGGGCGCGATTGATGGTGCGGGCCCCCTGGGAGCCTCCGAACACGAAGACGACCCGCCTCTGAGGAGGCAGCCGAAAACCGAGCCTTTGGAGCGCCTCCTCCCGGGGTACGGCGCCGATGGCGTGGCGCACCGGATAGCCCACCACAACACCATTTTTCGGAAAGTAGGAAAGGGTGTGCGGAAAGGTGAGCAGCACCCGATCCGCCCATCTTCCCAACAGGGCGTTCATCTGCCCCGGAACGCTGTTTTGCTCGTGCATGTAGATGCGCACCGGCGCCACGCGAAGGAAGCGCAGGAAGATGGCCGCCGAAACGATGGGGGCGCTCACATACCCTCCCGTGGCGATGACCCAGTGGGGCCGGAACCGCACGAGAATCACCGCGGCCTGAAGGATGCCCCAGCCCACGGTGGCAACGAAGCGCACCAAGGCCGGGGACGGGCGCATTCCCGGAAAGCCCCGTGAAGAGACGAAGGCCAAGGGGTAGCCCGCCCGCTTGACGATCACGGCTTCCGCCTTGCCGGCAACCCCCACGTAGAGGAAGCGGGCATCGGGCTCCCGCTCCTTGATGGCCTCGGCGATGGCCAGTGCCGGGTTCACATGACCGCCCGTGCCACCGCCGGTAAGCAACACACGCCTGGGGCCGGCGAGCGTCCGGTGCCAGCGCCGGGCCATCAGCACACCGGCCGCCAGAAGGACTGCCAAAACACCTAAGAAAGAAATCAAGAGTATATCCATGTCCTAATCACCGGACTCCAGGGCGTTCACGCCGAGAACCCGGGCCACGTCTTCCATTTCCACGGCTCCCCGGCGCAGGCACCGCCATCTCAGGGTCCCGCCCCGCAGGAGCTCCACCACCGTGGACGGAACCTCCTTTTCCAGGCACCCCCCATCCACCAGTCCGTCCACCCGGCGGAGCAGTTCCCGTGACAGGCTCTCCGGATCCCGTGTCGGGGGCTCCCCCGAAAGGTTGGCGCTGGTGGCGATGATCCAGCCTCCGCAGGCTTCCGCCAGTTGCCTGGGAACCGGATGGGGGCTGATGCGAACGGCGACCGTCCCCTCATCCGAAAGAAGTTCTTGGGGGAAAAGGGGAGCCGCGGGAAGGACCAGGGTCAGGGGCCCGGGCCAGAATTTTGCCGCCAGTGCCCGGGCGGCCTGCGGCCACCAGGCAACTCCTCTCAGCACGGCTTCCCTGTGGGCGGCCACCAGCGGCAGGGGCTTTCCTTCCGGGCGCTCCTTGATGGAAAAGATCTTCCGGATGACCTTCTTATCCAGGGGATTGCCGCCCAACCCATACACCGTTTCGGTGGGAAAGACCAGCACCCCTCCGCGTTTTACGACCTGTAAGGCCTCTTCGGGCACGCGCCCCCGTTCGATTCGCCACCTGCGCACGGGCCCCTCCACGCTCAGAAGGCCACCCCGATCGCGGGGAAGGGGATCGGAAAATGAATTTCTGTCGGCCATCGGCAAAGGATGGGTCCTCCGTTCCTAGCCACGGGACGGCACAGAAGGGGACGGATATTCCAGAGAGCTTTTTTGCGAACATGCCGCGACACCTCCCACCTACGGCGACTGTAGGGGCGAATGATCATTCGCCCCTACAGGGCCCTGGGAGTAGGGGCGTCAGGTCCGCGTTCCGGTAGGGAGCACGCCCAAAACTTTCTCCCCCCCCTTATCGCAGGCTTCCGGGATGGAACGTTGCCGGGCACGTCCCCAGGAGCCTGAGAACAGGTTTCCTTCAACCAATGACAAGGGACCCGACTTTTTCCGTAGCCGCGGGGCTTCAGCCCCGCGGAAAAGGGTAATCGTAGGCACATGAAATAAAAGGCCAAATCCGATGGCCTATCCGACGGTCGGCGGATCCCCCGCAGCCCCTAAAGGGCTGCGCTACGAAAAAAGAGGTCACCCCCAGCATTTTCAGACAGCCTCCTAAAGTTCCGGAACGCGCACGGCGGGGTCGATCTTTTCGTTCTTTTTGAGGACACCCGCCGCCATGTCCTCCTTGTACGCCTTGAGCCGGGCCGCCAGGTTTTGGTCGGCCACGGCCAGGATCTGCACGGCGAAGAGCGCCGCATTGCGGGCCCCGCCCTTGCCGATGGCCATGGTGGCCACCGGTATCCCCGGCGGCATCTGGACGGTGGACAAGAGGGCGTCCATGCCGTTCAGCGGCGAAGAATCGATGGGCACGCCGATCACCGGGAGCGTGGTCTTGGATGCCAGAACGCCGGCCAGGTGCGCAGCCCAGCCCGCACCGGCGATGAGCACCTTGATCCCCCGTTCGGCTGCTTCGGCCGCATACCGGGCCGCCTGTTCCGGGGTGCGGTGGGCGGACAGGATCGCCATCTCAAAGGGCACGCCGAATTCCCGAAGCACCTCCGCTGCGGCTTCCATCACGGAAAGATCCGAATCGCTTCCCATCAGGATGCCCACCAAAGCCTTCTTCCCCTCCATGGAATCTTCCTCCCGCACGTTCTAATCTTTGCCGATGTCGCTTCGATAATACATCCCCTCAAAGGAAACCTTGGCCATCTCCCGATAGGCGATGTCGCGCGCCTCGCCCAGCGTGTCCCCCGTGCTGACGATGCAAAGCACCCGCCCGCCCGTGGTCACCAGATTCCCGTCTTCACCCCATCCGGTTCCCGAATGGAAGACCAGGCAGCCCGGGTCCACCGCCTCCAGGCCCTGGATGGGCACCCCGATCTTGTAGCGCTCGGGATAGCCCTTGTACCAGCCCTTTTTCCCCCTGGTTCGTCCGCTCACGGCGATGAGGCAGAGCCGATAGCGGGGATCCCATTGGAGATCCAGGCCCTTGAGATTCCCCGTGAGGATGGCCTCGGACACCTCCACGAGATCCGTTCGGAGCCGGGGAAGAATAACCTGAGCTTCCGGATCTCCCAAACGGATATTGATCTCCAGAACGTACGGCGTGATGCCGCCCGGTTCCTCCACCAGCATGAGCCCCAAATAGAGGATGCCGCGGTACAGGATATCGTACTTTTCCCGAATGCCTCGGATGACCGGCTCGGCCACCCGGCTCATGATGGTTTCCACCAGGGCGTCATCGAGCCACGGATGAGGCGAATAGGAACCCATCCCTCCCGTGTTTTTTCCCTCATCGTTGTCGCGGGCGCGCTTGTAGTCCTGGGCCGCCACCATGGGCACGATGCTGTAGCCGTCCGTAAAGCAGAAGAAGGAAAGCTCCCGGCCGTACAACCGCTTTTCGATATCCACCCGGGCGCCGGCATCTCCGAAGATCCTCTTTTCCATGATGTCGTGGATGGCCTCTTCGGCATCGGCCACACCGTCGCAGACCAGGGAGCCCTTTCCGGCTGCGAGCCCGTCGGCCTTGACCACCACCTGATGGCCCACGGAACGCACGTAATCACGGGCCTTGTCGGGATCCGAAAAGATCTCGAATTCCGGCACCGGAATCCCCAGCTCCCGCAGCATGACCTTGGTGTCGCACTTGCTCGATTCCAGGCGGCTCGCCCTTTGATTGGGGCCGATGATGGGCAGTCCGCGACTCTCGAAAAGATCCACAATGCCGGCCGAGAGCGGTTTTTCCGGCCCCACGAAGGTCAGATCGATCCCTTCCTTTTCGGCGAAGGCCGCCATCTCTTCCGGCGTCTTGGCATCCACGCATTCCGCCGTCTGAGAGATGCCCGCATTGCCATGGGCCACGTACACCTTTCGAACCCGATCGCTCCGGGTGAACTTCCACGCGATGGCGTGGTCCCGACCCCCGCTGCCGACCACAAGAACCTTCATGCTCTTCCTTCCATCCTTTTCCAATCGTTGAGAGATATTCGGATTCCGTCCCGGCTCAGCTCCTTCAGACGGAATGGAAAAGCGGGGAACTTCCCCGCTTTTCCTTCCTTGAACCTGTCACGATCTGGCGAAAACCGTCCTCGTCCAGGGGGCGTTTAAGTTAGCGGCCTTCGCTCATCTTCTTCAAATAGTCGCAGATGGCACCGTCGTAGCGGTGCGTCAGGCAAAAGGCCTTGGCGGCCAGGCGAAGACGCGTCTCCCTGGAGAGGGCCCCGTTGGAGCGATCCATCTCCTCCAGGATCCGTTCATAGTCTTCCGGATCGGTGACCACGGCCACGTGGGCGTTGTTCTTGGCCGCGGCCCGGATCAGGGTGGGCCCCCCGATGTCGATGTTCTCGATGGCCTCTTCCAGCGTACACCCCGGTCGGGCCACCGTTTGCTCGAAGGCGTACAGATTGACGACCACCATGTCGATGGGCTCGATCCCGTGCTCGGCCATGGTGCGCCGGTGCTCCTCCCGGTCCCGCATGCCCAGGATGCCCCCGTGGATTTTGGGGTGGAGGGTCTTGACTCGGCCGTCCAAGATTTCGGGAAATCCCGTGAAATCACTGACGTCCGTGATCTTCAGACCCCCTTGGCGCAATGCGGCGGCCGTTCCTCCCGTGGAAAGGATGTCCACGCCGTGCCGGGCCAGCCCCCGGGCGAACTCCACGAGGCCCGACTTGTCCGTCACACTCACCAAAGCCCTCTTGATGACCGTCATGATCGCCCTCTCCTTTGCAAGCCGCTGGGCTCCCTCAGGCCGCCTTTTCCGCCCGGGGCAGCACCTTGTCGAAGATCGCGTAGGCTTCCTGAACCACCGGCGCATCGGCGGGAAGCCGGCTGGTGGGCTTTCCTTCCATGTCGAACTGAGCCAGCAAGGGATCCGCGGGAAGCACGTAGATGTTGCCGTCGCCGAACATCTTTTCCACATCTTCCGGCCACCGTGCTGGCGGTTCCTGAACCTGGTTGACCACCAGGATGCGGTGGCCCACCCGCATGGGCAGAGAATCCACCAGCTCGGCGATCCGGCAGGCCGCCATGAGGCCCCTCCGACTGGGGTCGGAGACCAGCAGCAGGAGATCCACGTCCTTTTGGGTCAACCGGCTGAAATGTTCCATGCCCGCTTCGTTGTCGATCACCAGATAGTCGTAGTTCTTCATGAGCCTGTCCAGCAGGCTGCTCAGCAGGTTGTTGGCCGCGCAGTAACAGCCCGGGCCTTCCGGACGGCCCATGGCGATCAGGTCGAAGCCTTCGCCTTCCACCAGGGATTGTTCCATCTTCATCTCCATGAAGATGTCCTTGGTCATTCCCACGGGAACGTCCTTTTTCATCATTTCCCGGGCATCGGAAAGCGTCTCTTCCAAAGGAACACCCAGCACCTCGTTGAGGTTGGAATTGGAATCCGCATCCACCGCCAGGACGGGCTTCCGTCCGGTTTCGATGAGATACCGGATCACCAGTCCCGCCAGGGTTGTCTTGCCCGTGCCGCCCTTACCACCCAGCGCTATTGTCAGGCCCACGCGTTTCCTCCTTGATTCGCCGACATATTAAGATCTTCAGAGCCGCATCATCCTATTCAGCCCTCCCGGGAGTGTCAACCGCAGGTCCCTTCTTCCCGGGCGGCGGCCGCCGGGTTTCGCGCCCCCTCCCGGCGCCCCCGCCGGGCCGAGCCAAGAAAAAAGGCGGGGAAATTCCCGCCTTTTTTCTGCAAACAGGATGGGATGAGGCCGAGCGCCTCAGTCCACTTTGGGGCGCGGCAGGAGGCCCGCCGCTTCCATGATCTCCGGCACCTTGTGTTCCCACTCGATGGCCATGAGGTGGATGCCGGCCACGCCGGGCATTTCCCGGATTTCCTGGATCTGTTCCACGGCGATCTTGATGCCTTCCTCGGCCTGCTTCTTCTTTTCCACGCCTTTGAGGCGCTCGATGTAGTAATCGGGCACATCCAGGCCGGGAACGAACTTGGCCATGTAGCGCGCCATGCCCACGGACTTGAGCGGCGTGATGCCGGCCATGATGTAACACTTCTCGGTGAGACCCTCTTCGTGGGCGATGTGCATGTACTTGCGGAACTTTTCCATGTTGTAGATGCATTGGGTCTGAATGAAATCCACCCCGGCGTCGATCTTCTTGGCAAGGCGCGTTACGCGAAATTCGAAGGGATCGCCGAAGGGGTTGGCCGCGGCTCCGATGAAGAACCTGGGCACGCCTTCGCACTCCTGGCCGCTCAGCATCTTGCCCTCATCGCGGAGCTTCTTCACGATGGAGATGAGCTGGACCGAGTCCACATCGAAGACGTTTTTGGACTGGGGATGGTCCCCGAACTTGTTGTGGTCGCCCGACAGGCACAGGACGTTTCGGATCCCCAGGGCGTAGGCCCCCAAAAGGTCGCTCTGCATGGCGATCCGGTTGCGGTCGCGGCAGACCATTTGCAAGTTGGGCTCCAGACCCATGTCCACCAGCAGCTTGCAGACAGCCACGCTGGACATGCGCACCACCGACGTCTGGTTGTCGGTCACGTTGATGGAGTCCACCATGCCCTTCAGGTAGCCGGCCTTCTTTTCCACGGCCTCCACACTCGCACCCCGGGGAGGACCCAGCTCGCCAGTGACCGCAAAATGCCCGCTGGTCAAAACCTTTTCCAGATTGCTTCCGGCTTTCATAGCTTCAAATCCTCCCTCACGATCTTGCGTGGACCACCATCACGGCTCGTCGACCAGTCTTTGATGGGAAAGACGGTGCGGAGCTTTTCCACTTTGCCCAGTTCCACCATGCGGTCGTAGATCAAGTGCCAGATACAGTCGATCTCCGGGCTCACTTCGCACTGCTTGTTGGCCGAACCGCCGCACGGACCGTTCATGAGGCTCTTGGAACACCGGGCGATGGGGCACAGGCCTCCGAAGTTGTGGATGATGCAGTTGCCGCAGGACTGGCAGAATTCCGCCCACACGCCGTGCTCCAACGCGCCGCCGATGAAGGTGGTGTTGAGCATGGGGAAGACCTGGATGGGATACTTCTTGGCGATGAACTGGGGCCCCACGCTGCAGGCCATGGAAAGGACCGCATCGAAACCGTTTTCCTTGATCATGGGGGCCAGCTGATCCACGTATTCCGGATCGCACTGACGCTCCAGGGTGTGCTCCACCACCTCCAGCGGGTTTCCTGCCTTCTTTCTGGCGATCCGAAGCGCGGAGGCCAAGATGCCCACCTCTTTGGTTCCTCCGGCACAGCAGACCGTCACGCAACCCTTGCAGCCGACCAGAAGCACCTTCTTGAAGTCGGCGACCATCGCAAGGATTTCCTCGATGGGTTTGCGTTCTGCAACAACCATGGATCCTTTCCTCCCCCGGCATGCCTCCACGCATGCCTTGCCAAATGACCGGTCACATCCCTTCTGGTGCGGTCAGATGGAACCGCACCCCCAAAATGTCATGTGCTCATCGCCTCGGCCCCGCCGCCTTCCCACAGAGGATCCTCTTCCGCCGCCCCCTTGACGGGCGACGGGCCCAGGCGGCGGATCCTTTCGGTCATCTCCCGCGCGGCGGCGGCAAAACCGGGGCCGTCGGAAGCGGCCACATGGAACATCTCCACACGCTCCGGCTCCAGCCCCACCTCTTTCAGGATCTCTTTGACCGCCGCCACCCGGCGCCTGGCCTTCAGGTTGCCGTTTCGGAAGTGGCATTCCCCTTCGTGGCATCCGGCCACATAGACCCCGTCGGCGCCGTTTTCGATGGCCTTGAGCAGATGGAGCATGTCCACCCGCCCCGTGCAGGGCACATTCACGATGCGCACGTTGGGCGGGTAGTCGAGCCGCATCGAACCTGCCAGGTCCGCCGCCGTGTACGCTCAGTACATGCAACAGAAAGCCACGATGCGCGGTTCAAACGGTTCCATAGGCAGCTCTTCGGTGGGGTTTTGGGAAACGGCTCGTCATCCCCCGGCCCATCGCGCCTCCATCGTCCCACGGGCCCGTCGGCGTCGTGCGGGGTGCCGGCCGCACTGGGGAAGCTGGCGAAATGGGACAATTTTCACACGCTGAGCATATATCGGATGGGCATTTCCTTGTCAAGCTGTCAACCGGATCCGACCAAGACTTTGTCCGCCGGCGCCGGGTATGGGTCCATCAGGCATTCTCAGACCCCAGAAGGACAACCTGTTCATCGGGTCTTTCTGTCACTGCGCCCTTCTCGGGCGGGGATAAACCCCGCCCTTACCATACTCCGGGATTTGTTTCACACGTTCGGGGTCCGGACCAAGGCCCGGACCGCCCGCCGGAGCACAAAGGAACAACGGGCACAAAAAAGGAGGTCCAGCCCGTCCAGGTGTTGGACGGACGGACTGAACTGCATGAGGCATCCCGGCGTGTCGCAATGATAGATCTCCAGGGTGTGGCCCAACTCGTGCAAAGCCACCTTCACCAGCCGCTCGTAATACCGGTCCAGGGGCGCCTCCCCCCCGTCCGCATTCCGCCTGAGCCTCGCCCCCGAAACCAGAGCGAACCGGCCGCCCATCTGAGCCTCCCCGAAAACGAACCGCAGGATGGGCACGCACAGATCCACCGAAGCCAGCCCCACGATCCGACGGTGTCCGGGAAGATCCGTCCATGCGGCCATGTGGGCCACGATCCTGGACGCGTCGAACTGATGCCTGTCGGCCAGGTAGGCCGATTCGGGCAAGGGGCGCGGCTCCAAGATATCCGTGGCCAGTCCCAGGACCGCCTGAACGTTGGCCGCCACGATCCGCACCGCCACCCCGCCCACGTCCCCCAAAGGAACCACGCCCACCACACCCCCCGTCCCGGAAGATCGCCTGTCTGCTTGGGTTGCGCCCGTCACCCGTTCACCCGCAAACCGTACTTCTTGATCTTGTTGTGGAGCGTGGTTCGATTGATCTCCAAGAGCTTGGCGGCCCGGCTGATGTTGCCCCCGCACAGGGAGAGGACCCGCTGGATGTGAAGCCGCTCCATCTCCTTGAGGGAATGGGGCTCGCTGGGAGCGCCCCCCCGAAAGAGAAAGGCGAAATCGTCCCGCTGCAGCCTGCGGCCCTTGGTGAGCACCACGGCGCGCTCCACCGCGTTTTCCAGCTCCCTCACGTTTCCCGGCCAATCGTAGGCGCACAGCAGTTCCAGCGCCCCCGCATCGAAGCCCTCCACCGGCTTGTTGGTCTCCCGGCGGAATTTGGCCAGAAAGTGCTCCGCCAGCACCGGAATGTCCTCCCGGCGCTCCCGGAGCGGAGGCACCTGGATCTCAATGACGTTCAGCCGGAAGTAGAAATCCTGCCGGAAATGGCCCCGCTCCATTTCCCGGCTCAGGTCCCGGTGGGTGGCGGAGATGAGCCGGAAGTCCACCGGGATGTCCCGGGTCCCTCCCACCCGGTGGATGCGCCGTTCTTCCAGGACCCGCAGGAGATCCACCTGCATCTTCATGGGGATCTCCCCGATTTCGTCCAGAAAGAGCGTCCCGCCTTGGGCGATCTCCAGCCGGCCCTTCTTGGCCTTGGTGGCCCCCGTGAACGATCCCACTTCATGGCCGAAAAGCTCGCTTTCCAGCAGGCTTTCCGTGAAAGCTCCACAGTTGATGGGCACGAAGGGACCGAAACGCCGGGGGCTGCGCGCGTGGATGGCCTTGGCCACCAGTTCCTTTCCCGTGCCCGTCTCACCCCGGATGAGCACGGGCGAATCCACGGCGGCCACTTCCTCGATGAGCTGGAAAAGGGCCTGCATGGGTTCCGAGATCCCCACGATGTCCTGGTATCGCTCGGCGGCGGTGGTGGCAATCTGTTGTTTCAAGAGAAGGTTTTCATCGAGGAGGCGTTTGTGCTGTTGGAGCTTTTCCACCAACAGGGTGAGCTGCTCCGGCTCGAAGGGCTTCATGAGATAATCGTTGGCGCCCAGCTTCATGGCCTCCACCGCCGTCTCCACGGACCCGTAGGCGGTGATCATCACCACCATGGTGGAGGCATAGCGTTCCTTGACCTGCTTGAGCACCTCCATGCCGCTCACGTCCGGCATCTTGATGTCCAGGAAGATCAGATCGTAGTCTTCCCGTTCCAGGCGCTCCAGGCCTTCCCGTCCGCCGGAAGCCCCTTCCACGTGGTAGCCGCCCTTCTTGAGCCAGCCCACCAGGGACTCGCGAACGATGAGCTCATCATCGATGACCAGAATCTTGAAACGTCCCGTCATGACCGCCCCTGTTCCCCCCGGCTCTCCTGCCTGCACGGAAAACGGACAATGAAACGGGCGCCTTCGCCCACCCGGCTCTTCACATAGATGGTTCCGCGATGTTCCTTCACGATGCCGTAAACAACGGAGAGACCCAGGCCCACGCCCTTGTCCTGGCTCTTGGTGCTGAAAAAGGGCTCAAAGATCTGCGACATCATCTCCTGGGGAATGCCCACGCCCGTGTCCTCCACCTCCAGGCGCACTTCGCCCCGGGTCTCGTCGTGGGCCGTCCGGATGGTCAGCCGCCCCCCGTCGGGCATGGCCTCCATGGCGTTGAAGATGAGGTTGATGAGGCACTGCTGGATCTGGCCGGGATCGCCTTCGATTTCCGGCAGGTCTTCTTGCAGATCGAGCACCAGGTCGATCTGCTGCAGCTGCATTTTGTGTTTACTCAGCAACACCACCCGGTCCACCACCTGATTGAGCCGGAAAAGGCGCTTTTCCAGCTTCTGCTGGCGGGAAAAGGAGAGAAGATTGCCCACAATGGCGCTGCACCGGGCCGATTCCGTATCGATGAGACTCAAGTAATACTTGAACTGCTCCACATCCTCCGCACTCAGGCCCTGCTCCAGCTGCTTGCGCATGAGCCGCGCCAGGGCGTGGATCCCCGAGAGGGGGTTGTTGATTTCGTGCACCGCGCTGGCCACCAGCTTTCCCAGGGCGATCATCTTGTCTTCGTGGATGAGCCGGGCCAGGTCTCTTTTGAGGGCCCGGGTCTTTTGTTCCAGCTTCTGTTCCAGTTCGTCGGTGATGTCCCGGAGAATCTCCAGGACCAGCTCCACGGACCCCTTGCGGTTTTTGAGGGGCACCGTGGTGATTTCGCAATAGCGAACGGCCTGGTTGCGGTCGTAGTGCTCGTGGATGGCGTGACCCGTTCCGCCCGTCTGGAGGCATTCGTCCAGCGGACAGTGAAGACCGTTTTGGGAGCAGGGGGTGAGCGTGCGGTGGGTGATCTGGTGACAGAAGGCGCCGATCACATCATCCTTGCTCATGCCCGTCCATTCCAGGAACGCGTCGTTGGCGTCCAGAATCTTTCGATCGGGCTGCATGATGAGCACCCGGTCGCGGATGCTGGAAAAGATGCTGTCGGCGATCCCTTCGATGAGTTCCAGCTGCCGCTCCCGGAAAAGATACTCCTCCTGGAACCGGATGATGTCTCCGAAAAGGCGGGAGATGGCCGCTTCCAGCACCCGGACCTTGGCCGGGTAGTGGCTCAAAAAATCCTCCAGGAGCTCTTCGTTTCCGGTGAGCTCGATGACCAGGTCCAGATCGGGGATCTCGTAGAAATCGCGGTAATCCGCCGTGGTTTGGATCCCCATGGTCCGGGCCAGGCGGATCCCCTCGGCCGAATCGTCCGGATCGGCCACGGCCACGATCTGGGCCTGAAGGCGGGGAAACCTCCGGGCATCCATCATCTCCAGAAACGCCCGGCATCGCTTTCCCCCGCCGATGACGGCGATCTTCATGGGCCTTTGCCGCTGCATGGGAGTCCCGCCCACCTCCCGTTTCCTGTGCCGAAAAAAAGAACAGCCTGTTTAACTTTTCAACAACCCGCGCCCGGCCCCGCCCTGCGAGCGTTTGGGGAGATGGGGCCGGGGGGCCTGCCTAAGAATTAGACATCCGCGGGCTCGGAAAGAAAAGCCTTTTTGCCTCCGGGCGCCGTTTTCGGCCGCGGCCCGGGGAAGTTTTAGCAAGACCGGTGCTGAAGCCCCGGAGGAGCCTTGCGGCGGCGCGCGGGCCTTTCCCATGACGAAGACACACTCCGCACTCATTGAGCGCTTTCCGTGGGAGTGACGGAAGGGGCGATGACGGAAGGGATCGCGCCTCCCGCCGCTCCTGCAGGCGGGAAAACGCCCGTTTTGAAACCTGCTCCTACGACCTTCCCGTCGGCTGGCATGGCGATTGCTCGCCTTAGCGACCAGAAAACCCCAACACGGGAGGGTGACGCCATGAAGGAAAAAGGTGCCAAGAAGAAGCAAAGGATGCAGGTCTTCGGCCTGGAAGGGGAACTTCCCTGCGTGTGGATGAAGGCCGGGGTCATCAACTTCAAGCTTTGCGACAACGCCTACGACTGTCTCACCTGCGCCTTCGACAAGGCCATGAGCGGGCGGCTGAAGGAAGGAGACGAACGGCTGGAAAGCTGGCGGGCGCCCTACCAGGCCAAGCCCTACGGCCAAAAGGAATGCCGCCACATGCTTTCGGCCAGCGTGCCCTTCCGGCTCTGCGGCAACGCCTACGACTGCGCCACCTGCGAATTCGACCAGATTCAGGAAACCCGTACCCTGACGGGAGAGACCGGAAGGCCGCCGGTCCGAAACGTGGCCGGATTTTGGATGGCGGACCAAACCTACTACCACCGGCGCCACACGTGGGCTCGCGTGGAGCACGGTGGGTTGGTGCGAATAGGTGTTGATGATTTCACCATGCGCTTGTTAGGATATATCACTCAGATCCGGCTCCCCCGCCTGGGAGCCCACCTGGAACGGAACCACGCGGGCTGGACCTTCCGGCGGGAAGACAAAATCGCTCCCTTGGTGTCCCCCATGGACGGCGTGGTGGTGGCTCGCAACCACGCGGCGGTGGAATCGCCCGACCGGGCCAAGCGGGACCCCTACGGAGACGGCTGGCTGCTGGTCATCGAACCGACCCATCTCAAGCGCGACCTGCAAGAGCTCTACACGGACGACGCCGCTCGAAACTGGCTCCTCGCGGAAACCCACAGACTGGAATCGCTCGTTGCCGTGGACACGGAACTGCCCCTGGCGGCCACCGGTGGTGAGGTGATCGAGGATATCTATGGCAACGTGGCGCACCTCAGCTGGGATCGTTTGGTGGAGGAGTTTCTGCGGCCGTGAGGACGCAAGGGTGTGGAAGGAAGGACTGAGGTTTGTCGAGGACGGGGGCGCCCCCGTTCTCGATTTTTTTTGATGGGAAGGGAGGTGGCGCATGGATGACGGGCTGAACACCGCACGCCTTCGCGTGAACGACGAGCTGGCCGAACGGGTTTTGCAAAAGAGCCGGATTCAACCGACCGTCTGCTATCAGTGCCGAAAGTGCACCAGCGGCTGCCCGCTGACCTTCGCCATGGACCACCCGCCGGACCGGATCGTGCGGTTCCTCATCCTGGGTCTGGAAGAGCGCGTGCTCAGGAGCCGCACCATCTGGGTCTGCTCTTCCTGCGAAACCTGCACCACCCGGTGCCCCAACGACATCGACATCGCAGGCCTTATGGACCACTTGAAGGAAGAAGCCCACGCCCGCGGCATCGTGCCTCCCGAGTGCCGCCCCATTCACGCCTTCCACGAGGCTTTCCTGGAGGATGTGGCCCGGCGGGGCCGCGTGTTCGAAGCGGGCCTGCTTCAACGCTACATGCTCACAAGCGGGGTCTGGAAGAGCCGGCTGGCCGACGGGACCTTGTGGAGCGAAGTCCGGACGGGGCTGGCCCTTCTGCGAAAGGGCCGCCTGCCTTTGCTGCCCAAGGGGGTGCAAGCCCGAGACGAGATCCGGCGGATTTTTCAGGGAGCCGGGGATTCGGAAGCGCCATCCGATCCGGTCCATGCTTCCTGCGGACCGGAAAACACCGGCACCGGGGCCGACCCGTCCTGATCCGCTGGCGGCCTTTTGAAACAAGATCCCCCAAGGAACGCCATAATTCCCCAAACGGGCCATGACCTGTGGAACACAAGGAGAGGCGATGGAGACCGTTGGCTACTATCCGGGCTGTTCGCTGGAAGGAACGGCGTGTGATTACGCCGCTTCCATCCGGGGCGTGTGCGAAATGCTCCACGTGGAACTTCGGGAACTGGACGACTGGAACTGCTGCGGCGCCACGGCCGCCCACAGCCTGAACCGCCGGCTGGCCGTGGAGCTTCCGGGCCGCAACCTGGTTCTGGCCGAAACCCAGGGCCTTTCGCAACTGGTGGTTCCCTGCGCCCTGTGCTTCAACCGGCTGAAAACCGCGGAAAAGGCCCTCCTGGGGCCCGAATCCCACCGGTATGCCCTCCGTTATGAAGGCTCCGTCCGCGTGATGGACCTCCTGGATTTCCTCACCCGCCCCGAACGCCTCCAATGGATGGAAACCCACCTGGCGCGCCCCCTGGAAGGGCTCCGGGCTGTCTGCTACTACGGCTGCATGGTGAATCGACCTCCCAAGATCACCGACGCCCCTTCCTGGGAAAACCCCACCAACATGGATGCTCTCCTTTCCACCCTGGGCGCCCGGGTGCTGGACTGGCCCTTCAAGACGGACTGCTGCGGGGCCAGCCATTCGGTGAGCCGCCCGGATCTGGTGACCACCCTCACGGGCCGACTCCTTTCCCGGGCCCTGGCCCAGGGCGCCAACTGCATCGTGGTTTCCTGCCAGATGTGTCAGGCCAACCTGGACATGTTCCAGGAACGGGTCGCCCGGGAACTGGGAACCGCCCTGGATCTGCCCGTCTTTTATTTCACCGAGTTGATAGCGCTGGCACTGGGACACCCCGACGCCGCAAGCTGGGCGCGCCGGCACCTGGTGGACCCGGTGCCGCTCCTCAAAACCTCGGGCCTTGCCGGCTGAAACCGGCGAAGGCGGGGTGCCCGGACAAACATGCCTTGGAAGAGGAGGAAGGGAGGCGCCATGAGTTCGCACGAATCCGGAAACGGAAATGTCGTCGGATCCGTCCTGGTGGTGGGCGGAGGCATCGCGGGCATGCAGGCGAGTCTCGATCTCGCCAACAGCGGATATCGGGTCCTTCTGGTGGAAAAGGACATCAGCATCGGCGGCAACATGGCCAAGCTGGACAAGACCTTTCCCACCAACGACTGTTCCACGTGCATGATCTCCCCCAAACTCATCGAAGTGGCCAGCCATCCCAACATCCACATTTTGACGCGCACCCGCATGGTGGACCTGGAAGGGGAACCCGGCCGGTTCCGGGTGACCGTGCAGAGGGAGCCGCGCTATGTGCTGGAAGACCGCTGCACCGCCTGCGGGGAATGCATGCAGGTCTGCCCGGTGGAAATCCCCGCCGACTTCAACCAGGGACTCAACAAGCGCAAGGCCATCTACCGCCACTTTCCCCAGGCCATCCCGTCCAGTTTCGCCATCGACAAGAAGGGCATGGCCCCCTGCAAGGCGGCCTGCCCGGCCGGCATCAGCGTCCAGGGATACGTGGCCCTCATCGCCCAGGGAAAATACCGCGAAGCCCTGAAGCTCATCCGGAAGGACAATCCCCTGCCCGCCGTCTGCGGCCGGGTCTGCCACCACCCGTGCGAGACCGCCTGCAGCCGGGGCCGCCTGGACGAGCCCGTGGCCATCGATTTTCTCAAACGCTTCGTCTGCGATTGGGAAGCCGCCGAGGGACCGGCCGAACCGCCCGAGCGGAAGGAATCCACGGGAAGGAAGGTGGCGGTCATCGGAGCGGGCCCGGCCGGCCTGACCGCCTCCTACTACCTGGCCCTGGAAGGTCATGAAGTCACCATCTTCGAAGCCATGCCGGAACCGGGCGGATGGCTCCGGTACGGCATCCCCGCATACCGCCTGCCCCGACACGTCCTCAAGGCCGAGATCGACTTCATCCGCTCCTGCGGCGTGGAGATCCGGACCGGCCTGCGCCTGGGCCGGGATTTCCAACTGGAGGACCTTCGAAGCCAGGGCTACGAGGCCTTCTTTATCGCCATCGGCACCCAACAGGATCTCAAACTGAACGTTCCCGGGGAAAATCTGCGGGAAGTCTACACGGGAACCAGCTTCCTGCTGAAGCTCAACAGCGGAGAAACCCCGCCCATCGGAAGGAAAGTGGCGGTCATCGGCGGCGGCAACTGCGCCATGGACGTGGCCCGCTCGTGCCTCCGGCTGGGGGCCCATGAGGTCCACGTGATCTACCGGCGGAGCCGGGAGGAGATGCCGGCCAATCCCGAAGAGGTGGAAGAGGCGTTGGAAGAAGGGGTGCAGATCCACTTCCTGGCCGCGCCCATCGCCATTGACGGAAGCGACGACGGGCACGTGACGGGCCTCCAGTGCATCCGCATGGAACTGGGAGAGCCCGATGAGAGCGGCCGGAGGCGCCCCGTGCCCGTGGAGGGATCCGAGTACCACGTGGACGTGGACAGCGTCATCGCGGCCATCGGACTCATGACGGACCTGGACGACCTCGAGGCCATGGATCCCGCCAGCCGGCCCCAGGTGAGCCGCTGGGGCACGCTGGTGGTGGATCCGATCACCTACGAAACCAGCGTGCCGGGTATTTTTGCCGGTGGGGACGTGGCCACGGGGCCCGCCACGGTGGTCCAGGCCATCGCGGCGGGAAAGGAAGTGGCCGTCTCCATCGATCGGTTCCTGCGCGGCCGGGACCTCAAGGCCGGGCGTCTGCCCCATGTCCGTACGGCCCCGACGCCGGATCTCCGGGTTCCCAAGATCCCGCGGACCGCCATGCCCCGACTGGATCCCCAGGAGAGGGCCCGCACGTTCCAGGAAGTGCAACTGGGATTCGACGAGGAAGCCGCCCGCCGGGAAGCCGCAAGGTGCCTCCAGTGCGGGGTGTGCAGCGAATGCTACCAGTGCGTGGAAGTCTGTCTGGCCCGGGCGGTGGACCATTCCATGGAGCCCACGGAAGAGACCCTGGAAGTGGGCGCCGTCCTCTACGCCTGCGGCTTTTCGCCCTTCGATGCCCGCCAAAAGCCCGAATACGGCTACGGACGCTATCCCAACGTGATGACCAGCCTGGAGTACGAACGGATCCTGGCGGCATCGGGCCCCACCAACGGGCATGTCAGACGCCCCAGCGACGGCACCGTTCCCAAGAAAATCGCCTGGATCCAGTGCGTGGGATCCCGGGATGTGACCGTGGGAAAGGATTACTGCTCCACGGTCTGCTGCATGTATGCCACCAAGCAGGCCATTGTCACCAAGGACCACGAACCGGACGTGGAAACCACCATCTTCTTCATCGACCTGCGGGCCATGGGGAAAGGGTTCGAGCGCTACTGGGACCGGGCCGTCACGCGCCACGGCGTGCGCTATGTTCGCTGCCAGATCAGCCGCATCATCGAAACCCCTCAAGGGCACGACCTGGAGGTGACCTACGTGGACGAGGAAGACCGCATCCGAACGGAGGTCTTCGACCTGGTGATCCTGTCGGTGGGCCTCAGCGTGCCGGAAGGGGCGGTGGAAACGGCCCGTGCGCTCGGCATGGAGACGGACCGGTTCGGCTTCGTGGAAACCGATCCGCTGGATCCCGTGCTGAGCCGCCCGGGCGTGTACGTCTGCGGGGTGAGCGCGGATCCCAAGGACATTCCGGAGACGGTGGCCCAGGCCAGTGCGGCCGCCGCATCGGCCCAGAGCCTCCTGGCGGCGGCGAGAAACACGCAGACCACCCCGCCGCTCCAGGTGGAAGAGCGGTCCTTGCCGGGAGAGATCCCGCGGATCGGAGTCTTCGTCTGCCATTGCGGCATCAACATCGCCGGGGTGGTGGACGTGGAGGCGGTGGCCCGCTACGCCCAGGGTCTGCCCAACGTGGTCCATGCGGAAAATCTGCTCTTTACCTGTTCCACCGATTCCACGGAAAAGATCAAGAACATCATCCGGGAAAAGAACCTGAACCGGGTGGTGGTGGCCTCCTGCTCGCCCCGCACCCATGAGCCCCTCTTTCAGGACTGTCTTAAGGAGGCTGGGATCAACAAGTACCTTTTCGAGATGGCCAACATCCGGGACCAGTGTTCCTGGGTGCACGGGGCGGACCCGCAAAGGGCCACGGAAAAGGCCAAGGACCTGGTGCGCATGGCCGTGGCCAAGGCCCTCTTCCTGGAGCCTCTCCAGGAACTGCCCGTTCCGGTGACCCAGCGCGCCCTGGTGGTGGGAGGAGGAGCGGCCGGCATGACGGCGGCCAAGAACCTGGCCGATCAGGGGTTCTTCACGTATCTCGTGGAGATGGAAAACGCCTTGGGAGGAGAGGCGCGAAAATGGATCCGGCGCCATCCCTCGGGGCTGGACGCGGCCGCCGCCCTGAAGCGCCTGGAAGATGAGGTGCTACACCACCCCAACGTCCAGGTGCTGCTGGAAAGCCGCCCGGTATCCTTCGAAGGCCATACGGGCCATTTCATCAGCCGGGTTGCCACGCCGCGGGGGCCCGTCACCCTGGAATACGGCGCCCTGGTGGTGGCCACGGGCGGCGAGGAATACCGCCCCCGGGAGTACGGCTACGGCACCGATCCGCGGGTTCTCACCCAACGCCAATTCCACAAGAGGCTTACGGAAGACGCCGCGGCGGCCGGGCCGGCCAAGCGGGTGGTGATGATCCAGTGCGTGGGATCCCGGGACGAAGAACGGCCCTATTGCAGCCGCGTCTGCTGCACGGCGGCCGTCACCAACGCGTTGATCCTCAAGGAGGCCGACCCCGAAGCCCAGATCACCATCCTCTACCGGGACATCCGCACCTTTGGGAAACGGGAGCTGCTCTACCGCAAGGCCCGGGAGGCCGGCGTGCGGTTCTGCCGCTACAGTCCGGAAGCCAAGCCGGAAGTGACCTTCGCGGATCGGAGGATCTTGGTCCAGGTGCTGGATCAAAACCTGGGCGAGGTCCTGGAGCTGGAAGCGGATCTGCTCGTTCTGAGCGCCGGGATCGTTCCCCGGAAGACCAATCAGGACGTGGCCGCCCTCTTCAAGCTCAACACCGACGCGGACGGCTTTTTCATGGAAGCCCACGTGAAGCTTCGCCCCCTGGATTTCGCCAACCCGGGCCTCTATCTTTGCGGCCTGGCCCACAGCCCCAAGTTCCTGGAGGAATCCATCGCCCAGGCCCAAGGGGCCGCCGCCCGCGCGACCACCATCCTGAGCAAGGACCGGCTGTTCGTGGGTGGCCGGGTGGCCGTTGTGGATCCCGCCCGCTGCGCGGTCTGCCTCACCTGCGTGCGCACCTGTCCCTACGAGGTGCCCGTGGTGGCGACCCCCGCCCAGTCGGTACGGCGCGCGGCCTACATTGATCCGGCCAAGTGCCAGGGCTGCGGCGCCTGCGCGGCCGAATGCCCATCCAAGGCCATTCAGCTGCAGCACTTCACCGACGTTCAGATCCTGGAAAAGGCCAAAGCCGCCGTCTGTTGATAAGAACGATTCTTTACCATCGTGCGGTTCCCATGGGCGGGCATGGAGCCCGCCCATCTGAAACCCCATGAACGACTGGGGTAGGGGCGGGGTTTATCCCCGCCCGCTGATCTTTCTGTGGAAACCCGGAATGAACCTTGACGTTGCCTCTTTTTTCACATACAAAGATTCTGTTTTGTGGATAGTCTGCCCAGAAGGACCGGAATCGTAGACCCTCTTGGTTCAACCCACTTTGACCGGTTTCGCGCCAGGGGTGTGCCGGGGCCGGGTTGTCGTGTTTTCGGATAGAGGTTTTCACACTTTTTCGGCTGCAAGGCCACAGAGAGTCGAGGGATCCTATGGCGGGTACAAATGAAAAGAAGTTCAAAGGCAATGTGCTTGTGGTAGGCGGCGGCGTTGCCGGCATGAACGCGGCGCTGGACCTGGTCGCCCAGGGCTACCACGTGGACCTGGTGGAAAAGGAAGCGGAGCTGGGGGGCACGGTGACCAAGCTGCACCGTCTCTATCCGCTGTGCAGCTGCTGCAAGGTGGCCAATCGCGCCACGGCCTGCGCCCAACATCCGGATATCACCGTGTGGACGGGTTCCACCGTGAGCGCCGTTTCCGGAAGCGTGGGCGATTTCAAGGTCACGGTTTCCGGTCCGGACGGCGAGAAGACCCTGGATGCCGGGGCGGTGGTGCTGGCCCTGGGCGTGGAACCCTTCGATCCCTCCGTTTACGACACCTATGCCTACGCCCAGTTCGAAAACGTCATCACCAGCGTGGAGCTGGAATGGCTCCAAAAGCCGGTGGGACCGTTCCAGGGCGTCCCCAAAAGGCCCTCCGACGGCCAGGTGCCCAAGAAGGTGGCCTGGCTCCAATGCGTAGGATCCCGCGAAATCAACAAGTGCGACGCTCCCTACTGCTCGTCCGTCTGCTGCATGTACGCCCTGAAGGAAGCGGTGCATCTCAAGGACGCCCTGCCCGAAGCGGAAACCACCATCTTCTACATGGACATGCGCACCCACGGAAAGGGCTACGAGCGCTACTTCAATGAGGCCAAGGAAAAAGGCGTGCGCCTGGTGCGCAGCCGGATCCACAGCATCGAGAAGGCCGCGGGAACGGAAGACTTGGCGCTGGAATACGTGGACGAAAACGGGAAGAAACAGGAAGAGGTCTTCGACCTGGTGGTCCTTTCCGTGGGCCTTCGCCCGTCGCCGGAGCTGGCCGAACTGGCCGGGAAACTGGGGGTTCAGCTTTCCGAGGATCACTTTGCGGCCACGGAAAACTTCAAGCCGGCCGAGACCAATGTTCCGGGCGTCTTCGTCTGCGGCGGCACCACGGGACCCCGGGATGTCCACCAGAGCGTGGTGGAAGCGGCCGCGGCGGCCGGCAAGGCCGCGGCGGTTCTCAAGGGCGCCTCGGGCAACGGCGCGACACCGGAATTTCGGGACGTGAGCGGCGAAGAGCCCGCCATCGGCGTGGTCATCAGCCTGTGCCCGTCCAAGAGCCCCGAATTTGCCGGCCTGGTGGAACCGCTCGCCTCCTTCGTGAAGGAGCTTCCCGGCGTGGCCTTCGTGGAGCGCCTGGATCTCACCGACGGCGGTGCTTTTGTCCGGCTGGGCGACCTCCTTTCGGAAAAGAAGGCCAATCGACTCATCTACGCCAGCTGTACGCCCATCATGCACCAGGAACTGGTGGAATGGGCCATGAAACAGGCGGGCCTCAATCCCAGCCTCTACGACTTCGTGGATCTGCGGGCTTTGGGCTCCACGCCCGCCGAACTGGACCGCCTGAAAGACCTTTTCCGGACGGCCGTGCTCCGGGCCCGGCTCCTGGAACCCATGACCTACACCAAGGTGCCCGTCCAGAAGGCGGCGCTGGTGGTGGGTGGCGGCCTGGCCGGCATGGAAACGGCCTTGGCTCTGGCGGAGATGGACATCCCCGTGACCCTGGTGGAAAAGAAGGACACCCTGGGCGGCCATGCCGTCAAGGTCCGCTCCACCTGGAAGGGCGAATCGGTCCAGGAGTTTCTGAAGGCCCAGGTGGAAAAGGTCCAAAACCATCCCAAGATCACCGTGCTTACCTCCGCCCAGGTGGCGGGAGCCCGGGGCTTTGCCGGAAACTTCGTTTCCACCGTGGTCCAAAACGGCGAGAAGAAGGAAATCGAACACGGCGTGGTGGTTCTGGCCACGGGGGCCCATTCCATCAAGCCCGCCGAATACGGCTATGGAACGCATCCGGGCATCTACCGCTGGTCGGACTTCACCAAGAAGATGATCGACGATCCCGCGGCCTTCAAGGACGCCAAATCGGCCGTCTTCATCCAGTGCGTGGGAAGCCGGGAGCCCGAGCGGCCCTACTGCAGCCGGTTGTGCTGCACCTTCGCCGTGCGCTCGGCCATCGATCTCAAGGCCCTGAACCCCGATATGGATGTGTACGTGCTCTACCGGGAGCTCAGGACCTTCGGCGAGCGCGAGCGCATCTACAAGGAAGCCCGGGAAAAGGGCGTTTTCTTCATCCGCTACGACTTGGATTCCAAGCCGCAGGTGACGGTGGAAGGCGATCAGCTGAAGGTGTCCGTGGTGGATCCCATCCTGGGTCGGGAACTGGTGCTCACCCCGGATGTGATCTCGCTTCAGACGGCCATCGTCCCGGCGGAAGCGGCGGACCTGGCGGCCTTCTACAAGGTTTCCCTCAATGAGGACGGCTTCTACAAGGAATCCCCCGCCAAGATGCGACCGGTGGACGGCGAGACCGAAGGGGTTTTCTTCGCCGGTCTTGCCCTGGCTCCCAAGCCCGTGGAAGAGAGCCTGGCGGAGGCCTGGGCCGTGGCCGCGCGGGCCAAGCGCATCCTGGATCAGGACGTGATGCTGGTGGGCGGTGCCGTGGCCGAAGTGGATCCCGACAAGTGTGCGGTGTGTCTTACCTGCGTGCGCACCTGTCCGTTCGGCATTCCTTTCATCGACAGCCCCCAGGGCCACGCCTTCATCGACCCGGCCCTGTGCCAGGGTTGCGGCATGTGCGTGAGTGAATGTCCGGGCAAGGCCATTTCCTACCGCAGGCTCAGTGACGATCAGATCGCTGTCATGGCCCAAAGCCTTCTTCAGGGCTCTTCGGCCAACTAACGGCCTCGGGAAAGAATGCATCGTGCAACCGGCACAGGACGACAACATAAGGAGTTGGTCTCATGAGCGCCTTTGAACCCCAAATCGTGGCCTTTTGTTGTTCCAATTGCGCGTCTTCGGCGGCGCAGATATCGGAAAAGATGGCCCTCAGCCTGCCGCCCAATGTGAAGGTGATTCAGCTGCCCTGCACGGGCCGCCTGGACAGCCTGCATCTACTCAAGGCCCTGGAAGCCGGTGCCGACGGCGTCTATGTGGCCGGGTGCCAGCCGGACAGTTGCCAATACAAGCACGGCGTGGAGAAGGCGGAAAAGAAGGTCCAATACGTGCAGGGACTCCTCTCCAACGTGGGCCTGGAGCCCGAGCGGGTGGCCCTCTATCATATGATGGCCGGCAAGGGACAGCTCTTCGTGGAAGCGGCCCAGGAGATGGTGGAAAAGATCAAGGAACTGGGACCCAATCCGGCCAAGTAGGTCATCAAAAAGAAGGTCATCAAAAGGAAAGGGCGCCCTCTTTCGAGGGCGCCCTTTTTTGTCGCTTGGTGGGCTGTCAGTCCTTGATGTTGTGGTGCACCTTGCAGCCTCGCACCGTGTTCTTCATGAGCATGGTGATGGTCATGGGGCCCACACCGCCGGGAACGGGCGTGATGGCGCTGGCCACTTCCTTGGCTTCATCGAAGGCCACATCGCCCTTGAGGATCCGCTTGCCGTCCGCCGTGCGGCCCACTTCGTTGACGCCCACGTCGATGACCACCGCGCCCGGCTTGATCCAGTCGCCTTTGACGTATTCGGTCACACCGGCGGCCACGATCAGGATGTCGGCCCGCTTGGTATGGAACTGCACGTCCTTGGTGCGGGTGTGGCACACGGTCACCGTGGCGTTGGCCCCGGGGCCCTTCTGCATCATCATGACGGCGATGGGCTTCCCCACGATGTTGGACCGCCCGACCACCACCACTTCGGCACCGGAGGTTTCGGTGCCGGAGCGGATGAGCAGTTCCTGGATGCCCGCCGGGGTGCAGGGCAGGTAGTCGGGCTGGCCGATCATGAGCTTGCCCACGTTGAAGGGATGGAACGCATCCACGTCCTTGCTGGGATCGATGGCGTAGAGAACCTTGTTTTCATCGATGTGCTTGGGAAGCGGCAGCTGGATAAGGATGCCGTCGATCTTGGGATCCTTGTTGTACTTGTCGATGAGGGCCAGCAGGGCTTCTTCCGAAATATCGGCGGGCTGGTCGTCCTGAACCGAGTAGAAGCCCAGCTCGTGGGCGGCCTTCTGCTTGGCCCGCACGTAGCTCTGGGAAGCCGGATTCTCCCCCACCAGGATCGTCACCAGGCCGGGCACGACCCCGTACTTTTCCTTGATTCGCTGGACCTCTTCCTTCAGCTCCGCACGAATCTCCTTGGCCACCTCGGCCCCTTTGATGAGCTTTGCCGACATGATCATCTCCTTTCCAGCAAAAAAAGCGGCGGGGAAATCCGTCCCCGCCGTCGGTGTTCTGTTGGATCGTCTAGAACAGCCCCATCACCTTGCCCGTCTTCACATCCACGTCGATGCGGCGGAAGGCCGGGTTGGAGGAAGTGCCGGGCATGAGGCTGATGGTCCCGGCGCACGGACAGAGGAACTTGGCGCCCGAGTAGATCAACACATCGCGGATCGGCAGCACCCAGCCCTTGGGCACCCCCTTCAGCGTGGGATCGTGGGTGAGGCTCAGGTGCGTCTTCACCATCATGGTGGCAAAGTCTGCATACTTGGGATCGGATTCCAGCATCTTGGCCTTGGCCTCGGCTTCCGGAGACCAGGCCACGCCGTCGGCGCCGTACACTTCCTTGGCGATCAGTTCCACGCGGTCACGCAGCTTCATCTCCAGCGGATAGAGGAACTTGAATTCGCTTTCCTCGTTGCACGCATCGATGACCGCATCGGCCAGCTCCAGGGCGCCCTCGCCGCCCTTGAGCCAGTGCTCGGACAGGGCGCAGCGGGCTCCGGCCGCCTCGGCCGCCTTGCGCACCGCTTCGATTTCGTCCTTGGTGTCGGTGTGGAAGGCGTTGATGCACACCACGGGGTTCATGCCCGACTTGCGGATCACGTTGATCATGTGGAGCATGTTGGGGATGCCCTTTTCCACCAGCTCCACGTTTTCCTTGGTGTACTCTTCGGGCAACGGCAGACCCGCCACCACCTTGGGGCCGCCGCCGTGCATCTTGAGGGCGCGGATGGTGGTGGTGAGCACCGACACATGGGGCTTGAGGCCGCTGTAGCGGCACTTGACGTTCCAGAACTTCTCGAAGCCGATATCCGCCGCAAAGCCCGATTCCGTCACGTGGTAGTCGAAGAGCTTCAGGCCCACGCGGTCGCCGATGATGGACGACTGGCCCACGGCGATGTTGGCGAACGGGCCGGCATGAACCATACAGGGCTGGTATTCGGCCGTGGAGCACAGCGTGGGGTTGATGGATTCCACCATGAAGGCGGTCATGGCGCCGCCCACTTCCAGGTCGCCGGTGGTGACGGGATTGCCGCGCTTGTCGAAGGCCACCGTGATGTTGTCCAGCCGCTTACGCATGTCGGCCAGGTCGGTGACGATGGAGAGAATGGCCATGATCTCGGAACTCACCGCGATGCCGAACCGGGACTGCATGGTGTAGCCGTCGTAACGGCCGCCGAGGCCGATGACGATGTTGCGAAGGGCCTGGGCGCAGAAGTCGATGATCCAGCCCATCTCCACGCGGGTGGGATCGATGTCCAGACGGCGCATCTTGGTCAGGCGCTCCAGCTGCTCGTCCGTGTAGTTGCGCTCATGTTGCATGCGCGCCGTCAGGGCCACCATGGCCAGGTTGTGGGCGTTCATGATGTTGTTGATGTCGCCTGTAAGGCCCATGGAGAATTCGGTCATGGGGATGAGCAGAGCGTTGCCGCCGCCGGCCGCCGTCCCCTTGATGTTCATGGTGGGTCCGCCCGAAGGCTGGCGCAGACAGCCGCCCACGTTCACGCCGCGCTTGCCCAAGCCTTCCATGAGGCCCAAGGAGGTGGTGGACTTTCCTTCACCCAGCGGTGTGGGGGTGATGGCGGTCACCTCGATGTACTTGCCGTCGGGCTTGTCCTTGAGGCGATCGATGATCTTCATGAAGTTGAGCCGGCAAAGGCGCCCCACCGGGATCACTTCATCCTTTTCCAGACCCAGGCGCTCGCGCCACTCATCGGGCGTGGGCATGTTCTTTTCGGCTTCTTCCGAAATCTGCCAGTCGGCCATTTTGGTCGGATCGTACGGCATGTTTTCCTCCTAACGATGCGGCTTTGAAAGTTACGGTTGGGGGAAAAGGAACCGGTTTCTGCTCTGATCTCCCCGGCCCTTTTCGACTCACTCCCTCCTGCACAGATCCACGACAGGCCCCCTACCCGGCGGGACGCGGACCCGAATGGACTTCTGACCGCTTGTGAAGAAAAGCGTGGAGACGGGCACCGGAGTTGTCCGTCGGCGGGCACACTCCGATCAAGATATATTTTTCACATTCAGCGGAAACCTACTTGAGCTTTCCTCCGTTGTCAAGCGGAAAAGGTCATTGGAAATTGGCTGCTTAAGGTCAATTGTGCTTTCCCTTGTAAAGGGCACAACCCCTCGAAGGGGTGTTGAAAGGGAAGGCGCCGATGTTCAAAACCCGTCCAAGGATGTGGAAAACGGTCGGGATCCATCGCGTCTTTCCCGGTTTCGTGGAAGGACGGATGGAAAGATGTTCGGTCGCCAGCCTTTTAATATCAAGGCGTTGGCAATGGTTTTGACAATTCGACAGGCCTTGATTACGATGACGAACCCTTATGCAGAAAAGAAAAAGACTAAGAACCATCACGACCTTCCCGCACTCGGGAGTGACACGATGAAATGGGAGATCGATCGGGACGCCCTCTTGACGGCTCTTACCAAGGTGGCCGGCATCACGGACAAGAAAAGCACCATGCAGGTTCTGAGCCACGTGCTTTTGGAAGCGGATGAAGACCAGCAACTGCACCTTTCGGCCACCGACCTGGACATCAGCCTGAAGACACAGGTGGACGCCCAGGTGACGATACCGGGAAGAACCACGGTATCGGCACGGAAATTCCTGGACTTGGTGAAGGAACTGCGCCAGGAAACCATCCAATGCGAGCTCACCGACAACGACCGCCTCACGGTGGTGGGAGGGCGCACGCGGTACAAACTTTCCACGATCCGAGCGGAAGATTTTCCCCATTTTACGGTTTCCGTGGCCCGCCAGAGCTTTGATGTGGAAGCGGGGGCCTTGCGCCGGGCCCTTTCCCGGACGATCTACACGGTCCCCATGGACGAAGATCCCCTGAGCGTTCCGGGACTCTACTGGCACCCCGTGGGCGAGGAGCTGCTTCGCATGGTGGGCTCGGACGGTCATCGCCTGGCCTACGACCAGATTCCCTTTCCGGCCGCCCGGTTTATCGGGGATGAAGCGGGGATCACCATCCCGAGGAAGGGTGTGCAGGAGATTTTGCGGTTGCTGGAAAAATCCCATGAGATCTCCTTGGGCCTCCACGAAAATCGTCTTTTTGCGCAAACCCCCGATACCTATCTTTCCATCCAGCTCTTGGAGGAGGAGTTCCCCCAGTACGATCTCATCATACCCGACGCCGAATCGGGGCACCTGGAAATGGACCGGGAAATCCTCATCGGGGCGCTCAAGCGCATGGCCGTGGTCACGGACCAAAGCTGGGTTTTCGTCCGCATGACGGTGAGCGACCGCCTGCTGGTGTTGGAAGCCGGAAACCCCGAGCTGGGAACGGCTCAGGAGGAGCTTCCCGTGGACTACTTGGGGGACGGATTCAGCGTGGCCTACAACATCCGCTACGTGATCGAAGCGCTCCAGAACATGCAGTCGGAAAGGGTCCGGTTCCAATGGCTGGATGAGTACCATGGGGGCATGTTCCTGGAGCCCGACAATCCGGACCATCTGGCTTTGGTGATGCCCATGATGGTGTGAGGAGTGCTTTTAAGTTTTTAAAATAACAAGCTAAAAACCTCCCTATCCCTCCACTTTTCCGTTGATTCCCTCCCCTAAAAGGGGTATAGAAAACTGTTTGGCATGTTTGCCGTGGTGGGCCTTGGCGCCCGCCACGGCTTTCGTGCATCGCCCGCTCGGGCCATGTGCCCGAAGGCTTCGAAAATAACGAGGATTGAGGATTTTTTATGGAAAAAACCGATCATCTGGTCACCATGAAGAACCCCGATGACTACACCGCCGAGCGCATCACCGTTCTGGAAGGGCTGACAGCGGTCCGCAAGCGCCCGTCCATGTACATCGGCAACGTGGCTGTCGAAGGCCTGCATCACCTGGTCTACGAGGTGGTGGACAACAGCATCGACGAAGCCCTGGCCGGCTACTGCGATCATATCCAGATCACGATTCATCTGGACGGCAGCGTGACCGTGGAGGACAACGGGCGCGGCATCCCTGTGGACATCCACGAAAAGGAAGGCATCCCGGCGGTGGAAGTGGTCATGACCCGTCTCCATGCCGGGGGCAAGTTCGACAATTCCGCCTACAAGGTTTCCGGTGGTCTACATGGTGTGGGGGTTTCGGTGGTCAACGCCCTCAGCGAGTTCCTGGAGGTGGAGATTCGTCGGGACGGCAAGATCTACCGCCAGCGCTACGAGCGGGGGGTGACCCGCACCCCCTTGGAACAGACGGGGGAGACGCGGCGTCGGGGCACCCGGGTGACCTTCAAGCCCGATCCGCTCATCTTTTCGGATACCAATCTCAGTTTCGACATCCTGGCCCAGCGCATGCGGGAGTTGGCGTTCCTCAACAAGGGGGTGCGCATCGATCTGGTGGATGAGCGGACTTCCAAGGAGAAGAGCTTCTTCTACGAAGGCGGGCTCATCCAGTTCGTGGAGCACCTCAATCAGAACAAGGAGCCGCTCCATCCCGAGGTGATCTACATCGCCGGCGACCGCCAGGACGTGTCCATCGAAGTGGCCCTGCAATACAACCGGACCTACAAGGAAAAGATCTTCACCTTTGCCAACAACATCAACACCAAGGAAGGCGGATCCCACCTGGCCGGGTTCAAGGCGGGGCTCACCCGAAGCATCAAGCAGTATGCCGTCCAGAACAAGGTGGCCAAGACGGACCTGGACCGCATGACCGGCGACGATGTGCGCGAAGGGCTGACCGCCGTGGTCAGCGTGAAGATCCCCCAGCCCCAGTTCGAGGGGCAGACCAAGACCAAGCTGGGCAACAGCGAAGTCAAGGGACTGGTGGAAAACCTGGTCTATGAAAAGCTCAGCACCTTTTTCGAGGAAAATCCCAAGGTCATTCGAGTGATCTTGGACAAGGTGCTGGAGGCCATGCGGGCGCGGGAGGCGGCCCGCAAGGCCCGGGAACTCACGCGTCGCAAGGGAGTTCTGAGCGATCACAGCCTTCCCGGTAAGCTGGCGGACTGCCAGGAGCGGGATCCGGAAAAGAGCGAAATCTTCATCGTGGAGGGCGATTCGGCCGGCGGTTCGGCCAAGCAGGGACGGGACCGACGATTTCAGGCGGTGCTGCCGCTGCGGGGAAAGATCCTCAACGTGGAGAAGGCCCGTTTCGACAAGATGCTGGAAAACCAGGAAATCCGCACCATGATTTCCGCCCTGGGCACCGGCATCGGCCAGGAGGAATTCAGCCCCGAAAAACTTCGCTACCACAAGATCATCATCATGACCGACGCCGACGTGGACGGTGCCCACATCCGGACGCTTCTTCTCACCTTCTTTTTCCGCATGATGCCGGACCTCATCGAGCGGGGGCATCTCTATATCGCCCAACCTCCGCTTTATCGGGTGGCCGTGGGAAAGAAGGAGCAGTACCTGAAGGACGAATCGGAATTGGACGTCTTTCTCATCTCCCGGGCCGTGGAAAAGCACCAGGTTTTCCTGGGCGAAAGCCCGCAGCCCGTGGAGCCCCGGGAGCTGGTGCGGCTCATGAAATCCTACGGACGTTTCCAGGATTGGCTGGAGCGGTTGTCCCGCAAAGGCATCCGCAAGGGGCTCCTCAGCACACTCACCGGCATTCTGCGATCCCTGGACCTGGCGCCGGAAGATCAGCACAGCATGGAACGTCTCAAGGACGCGCTGGAAAAGGCGGGCTACTCGGTGGCTCACTTGGAAATGGAAGAGGAACAGCGCGGCTACGACCTGGAAATCTGGCAGCCCACCAACGGCCAGGAGCGCTTCCGATTGCGCTACGATTTCCTGCGTTCCGTGGAATTCCAAAGGCTCCTGGAGCTGTCCCGGCAATTGGTGGCCCTGGATCAGCGGCCCTACCGGGTGGTCAACTCGTCCGGGGAGTTTTCCGTCGACGATCCCGACGCCCTCTTCCAGTACCTGAAGGACGAGGCCTACAAGGGCCTGACGGTTCAGCGCTACAAAGGTCTCGGCGAAATGAATCCGGAGCAGCTGTGGGAAACCACCATGAACCCGGAGACGCGCACCCTGCTGCAGGTGCGCATCGAAGACGAATACCTGGCCGATGAGCTGTTCACGACGCTCATGGGGGATCGGGTGGAGCCGCGCCGGGAGTTCATCCAGCACAACGCCTTGGATTTCCGCGAACTGGACATTTAAGGGTTAAGGATTACGCCTCACGCCTCACGGCTTACGCCTGACGCTTGACGACGAACCAGCGACGGACGACAACGATGACGCAACCGACCATCAACATCGAAGACGAAATCAAGCTTTCGTACCTGGACTATGCCATGAGCGTGATCATCGGGCGGGCCCTTCCCGATGTGCGCGACGGCTTGAAGCCCGTGCACCGGCGCGTGCTCTACGCCATGTACGAGCTCAAAAACGACTATAACAAGCCCTACAAGAAATCGGCCCGCATCGTGGGCGATGTGATCGGTAAGTACCATCCCCACGGGGACGCGGCCGTCTACGACACCATCGTGCGGATGGCCCAGGATTTTTCCATGCGCTATCCCCTGGTGGACGGCCAGGGCAACTTCGGTTCCGTGGACGGAGATCCCCCGGCTGCCATGCGTTATACGGAAATCCGCATGGCGCGCATGGCCCACGAGTTCCTGCAGGATATCGAAAAGAACACGGTGGAATTCACCCCCAACTACGACAACTCCCTGCAGGAGCCCGTCGTCTTGCCCACCCGGGTGCCCAACCTGCTGCTGAACGGCGCTTCGGGGATCGCCGTGGGCATGGCCACCAACATTCCTCCCCACAACATCACGGAGCTGTGCCGGGGACTGCAGGCCCTTTTGAAGGATCCGGAACTGACCAGTCTGGATCTCATGAAGACCATCCCCGGCCCCGATTTTCCCACGGGCGGGTTCATCGTGGGCACGGACGGCATCCGGGAAGCTTATGAGACGGGCCGCGGCCTCGTGCGCATGCGGGCTCGGGTGGAACTGGAGGAGACCGGAAAGCGCCGCCAGCTGGTGGTGACCGAGCTTCCTTACCAGGTGAACAAGGCCAAGCTCCAGGAGCGGATCGCAGAGCTGGTCAAGGAAAAACGCATCACCGGCATCCAGGACATCCGGGACGAGTCCAGCCGGGAAGGGATGCGCATCGTGTTGGTCCTGAAGGCCGGTGAAAACCCCCAGGTCGTGGAGAATCAGCTCTACAAGTTCACCGCCCTGGAGTCCACCTTTGGGGTGATCCTGTTGGCGGTGGTGGACAACCGGCCCCAGCTGCTGGATCTCAAGGGGGTGCTTTCCCATTTTCTCGATTTCCGCCGCGAGGTGGTGGTCCGGAGAACCCGCTACGACCTGGAACAGGCGGAAAAGCGGGCCCACGTCCTGGAGGGCCTCAAGATTGCCCTGGACCACCTGGATGAGATCATTGGCCTCATCCGTTCGGCGCCCAACCCGCCCGTGGCCAAGCAGCGGTTGATGGAGAACTTCGGGCTGAGCGACGTGCAGGCCCAGGCCATCCTGGACATGCGGCTGCAGCGCCTGACGGGCCTGGAACGCGACAAGATCCTCAAGGAATACGAGCAGGTCCTCAAGGATATCGAGCGATTCCGACAGATCCTGGCCTCCCCGGCCCTCATCGACCAGATCATCCACGAGGAACTGGAAGAACTGGTGAACACCTACGGGGACGGACGCCGGACGGAAATCGTCCCCGACGCCAAGGATGTGAGCCTGGAGGATCTCATCGACGAAAGGGAAGTGGTGGTGACCATTTCCCACGCGGGCTATGTGAAGCGGACCCCCGTGGACATCTACCGGAGCCAGCGCCGCGGCGGCAAGGGGCGCATGGGCATGAGCATACGCGAAGAGGACTTCGTCCGTTCCGTTTTTACCGCCTCCACCCACGACTACCTGCTGGTGTTCACCTCCTTCGGCCGCCTCTACTGGCTGAAGGTTTACAACATCCCGGAAGTGGGCCCGGCGGCCAGCGGCAAGGCCATTGTGAACCTCTTGCCGCTGCTGGAGGGAGAACGGGTGGCCACGGTCCTGCCGGTGCGCTCCTTCGACGAGGGCCGTTACGTGGTGATGGCCACCCGCAAGGGGATCGTGAAAAAGACGGAACTGAGCGCCTTCAGCAATCCGCGTTCGGTGGGGATCCGGGCGATCCTGATCGACGAGGGCGACGAACTCATCTCGGTCTGCATGACCGATGGGGAGCAGGATCTTTTCTTCATGAGCCGGGCGGGCAAGTGTATCCGGATCAGCGAAAAGGCCGTGCGCCCCATGGGACGTTCCACCCGCGGCGTCAAGGCCATGGAGCTTTCCGGCAGTGAACTGATCGGAATGGACACCATCGACGACGGTCGCTCCATCCTGGTGGTGACCCGCAAGGGATTCGGCAAGAGAACCGCTTCCTCGGCCTATCGGGTCCAGGGCCGCGGCGGCCAGGGGGTGATCAACGTGCGGATCACGGAAAAGAACGGCGAGGTGGTCGTCTTTCGGCAGGTGAGTGAGGACGATGAGATCCTGCTGATCACCAACACGGGGCGCCTCATCCGTCTGGCGGTGGCGGAAATCCGGGAAATGGGTCGTTCCACCCAGGGGGTCAAGCTGATGGATCTGAACGACGACGAAGAGATCGTGGATGCAGCCGTGGTCGCTGAATCCGAGGAGGAGTAGGATTGGTGGATGGATCGCAGCGGATCGCAGTGATCGGGGCCGGCAGCTGGGGAACGGCCCTGGCCCAACTACTGGCGGAGAAGGGCTACGGGGTGGATCTGTGGGTCTATGAACCGGAGTTGTGCGAGACCATCCGCCGGACCCGGGAAAACGACTACTACCTCAAGGGCTTTCGCCTGAGCGACAACATTGCTCCGTCCACCGATCTGGCCGGAACGGTTCGCGATCATTCCATGCTGGTCATGGTGGTGCCGTCCCATGTGTATCGCAGCGTGGCGTCCCTCATGGTCCCCCACCTGAAAAAGGGTTGCATTCTGGTGTCGGCCACCAAGGGCATCGAAAACGACACGCTGCTCACCATGTCGGGCATCTGGAAAGAGCTTCTTCCTCCGTTTTTGGAAGCCCATGTGGTCACCCTGGCGGGCCCCTCGTTTGCCAGGGAGGTTATGCAAAAGACGCCCACGGCCGTCACGGTGGCCGCCGATTCCCTGTCCACCGCCGAAAAGGTCCAGCGCATCTTCCACACCCCCACGTTTCGGGTCTACACGAGCCGGGACAAGGTGGGGGTGGAACTGGCCGGGGCGCTCAAAAACGTGATCGCCCTGGCGGCGGGCGCCTGCGACGGGCTGGGCTACGGCCACAACACCCGGGCCGCCCTCATCACCCGGGGACTGGCGGAAATCACCCGGCTGGGAGTCAAGATGGGGGCGCATCCCATGACCTTTGCCGGATTGTCCGGAATCGGCGACCTGCTGCTCACCTGCACGGGGGATTTGAGCCGGAACCGAACCGTGGGCTATCGGTTGGGGCGGGGGGAAAAGCTGGCCGATATCCTGGCGGACATGCGCATGGTGGCCGAAGGGGTGAAGACGAGCAAATCGGTCTATCATCTGGCCCGCAAGATGGATGTGGAAATGCCCATCAGCGAGCAGATCTACAAGGTTCTTTACGAGGACAAGGACCCTCGGCAAGCGGTGCGGGATCTCATGGAAAGGGATCTGAAGTCGGAAATGGAGTTTCCGCTGGGTGCGCAGTGAGCAACCGGTTCCGCGGGAAGTAAGGGGGGCGCCGTGTCCAAGGACACCTTGCAGGACATACGACAGCGCGTTCGGGAAAAGAAGGAAGCCTACCAGCGCTACAACTTCGAACGGCTCCAGGAGGAGGCCTTCGCCACCTTTTTTGATCTGGCCCAGGAATACACGAGCCTCGAAAACCTCTACCTCATCTGTGTCGCGGTCCCCAAGGAATTCTTCGACCTGGAAAGTCGTCTCTATGTCTACAACCGCAAGAGCGGGCGCCTGGAGCGGGTGAGCACCAGCACCGACGGATTGATCACGAACCCGGAAGAACGGCTGCGGTTTTCCCTTCCCGTTCCCGCCGAGATCCAGGAATCCGAGGATTCGGTCCTCTTTCCCATCCGGGGCAACCGGGCCCTCACCCAATGGCTTCCCTTCAGCAGCCGCGGCGACCTGCTGGGTCTTTTCGAAGTGTTCCCCAAGGAGAAGGTGGACGACAAGGGTCGGTTTTTTCTTGAAAAACTGGCCAACCGCATCGGCTACAACCTGCACCAGAAGCTGCTGATTCAGCAGAACCTGGAGCACATCAAGTTCATCAACCAGCTGGTGGCCGACATCGAACACAACGTCATCTCCCCCAATCTCTATTACCGGCTTTTTATCCGGCGGCTGGAAAAATCCCTGGATAACTACAAGGAAATCCAGGAAAGGATGCGCGATCTCATCCTCTTTACCCAGACTCAGGATGAGGATCTTTGCCGGGAGCTGTGCGAGATCTACCACATGCTGTCCACGGAAAACGAGACGCTGGAAGAGGAGAGCCGGGCGCTGACCAAGCACTATGAGCACACGAGCCTTTTTCTGGAAACCTTGCTGAGGCGGGACCATTTCGAAAAGGGAACCTACGTGCTCCGCAAGCAGCCTTGTAACTTCAAGACCGAGATCATCGAACCCCTGTTGGAACGTTACCGGCCGGTCTTCGAGAAGAGAGGTATCGTGGTGGACAACCGGCTGGAGGAGATCCCCGATGAGGAGGTGATCCTCTTCGTGGACAAGGGCCTCATTTCCCAGGTCTTCGACAATCTCTTCTCCAACGCGGTCAAGTATGCCCGTGCGGTGGAAGACAGCCGGGGCCAGAAGGTCAAGCTCATTTCCTACAACCGCAAGATCCTCAAGAATCACTTCGGAGACGGAATACACGGCGTGCGGTTCAACATCTTCACCACCGGAGAACCTCTGGATCCCGAGGAGGCGCGCCGTCTTTTCGACGAAGGCTACAGGGCGTCCAACGTGGGCCAGGAACGGGGCACGGGCCACGGACTTCATTTCGTCAAGAATGTGGTGGAAATCCACGGCGGCCAGGTGGGATGCGAGCCCAAGAAATTCGGAAATGAATTCTACTTCATCCTTCCCCTCAAGGAAGAAACACCCCTGGAAGACCTTTCCTGATCTTTTCCCTTTCAGCTCCTGACGTTCATGGTTTTCTCGTCGATGTAGGCGGCGATCATGGATTCATATTCCTTGCCCACATGATGGCGGAAGCGGAAGAGCTCCCTTTTCAAATCCTGCCAGTACGCATCCAGGGCTTGGGGATCGTCCATGGCATAGATGGTGGTGGACACCCGGGTGAGGAATTCGTCCCGGATCCGGGACCGGTGGAAGTCGAACAGCTCCTGAAGCAGGAAGACGTCGTCGTCGGAAAGGGCGCTTTCGGCGATCTCCCGCTCCATCTCCGCCTGCACCCGGTCCAGTTCCGAAAAAGTGCCCACGGCCGCCAGGCGCTCCTGGAACTGCTTGAGAATGCCCTGGCTGATGCTCCGGAAGTGTTCCTGGTAGGCCTGCTTGAGGGCGTCCAGCTGTTCCGCGGTATCGGAGGGCAGCTTTTGAAGCTCTTTGACATGGAAACGATACTTGGTCCGCAGCTCCTCGTGGGTCCGGGCGGCGCGCAGATCCTGGATGAGGGAATCCACGTGCAGGGTGTCCCGGAATCCGATGCGCAGGCCCGGTCCGAAGGGGCTCGTTTCAAAAAGAAGACCTCCCTGCAGGTGGTTCCGTGTTCCGTCTGCGATGGGAGCTCGCAGAATGCCTTCCAGGGAAAAGTCCGCCAGGATGTCCTTGAGGGCCTGCTGCTTCCGCTTGATGCTCTGGCTCAGAGGCCGGAAGCTCACAAGGCCCCGGGCCGTGCTTTCCTCCATGAGCACATGGTAGCTGTGAAGGCCCATGACGAGCATCTTGATGCTTTCCTCCACGGTCAAATACCGGGTGAGTGGGTGAAAATCGTAGATCCGGAAGGCTCCTCCCAAGGGATCCAGGCAGTGGAGCAGATAACAGCGCACCTCCGGCTCCATGGCGCTGAGACTTCGAAGAACGGCGGCGGCCTTTTCCAGGGATCGCTCGAAATGCGCCAGGCCGATGCTCTTCAAGCCCTTCTGATGGTAGATGAAAGGCGCCGGCAGATTCATGAAAAACATCTGCAGGTCCTTGAAGTCCACCCACTGGATTTCCAGGAGGTGCAAGAGTCTTTCGAAAGCCGCGATCTGGCGCCCCCGCCAGAGCACCTCGTCGTGGTCTTTCTCGTCCAGGAAAAAGCAGAGCGTGCTGTCCAGGGTTAGAAGAAAGTGCATTTCGGAGGGAACGGACTGGGGATCGTGGACCAGGGCCCGTCCCTTTTCCGCGAGAACGTCGTGCAGGTGGGCTTCCCAGGTTCCCCCCGATTTGATGATATGAAGGGCTTCATGGCGGTATTCCAGGAACAGGTCCAGGAGGTCTTCGGTCATGAGGCCTTCCTCCACCGCGGCTGCCGCCAGAATGCAATGGAGGACGTAGGCGTCCAGGAGGCGGTCGTCCTTTTCCCGGGTCAGGTGGTCCAGGGCGGAAAGGGGCTCGGCGCCCTGAATCACGTGGCCGATGGCGCCGTGATGGCGCACCAGGTCCAGAATCAGGCGCTGCAGGGGTTCATCCAGGCCGTACTGGTCCAGAATGGCCCGCCTTTCGAGAATGTGGGAGCTTCGCTCCGCATGGGTCCAGATCCGGCGAAGGGTCTCTTCTTCTTCCGCGTAACTTTCCAGTTTCCCCAGATCCTGGAAGAGGAGCGCCAACGTGAAGGCCTGGTAGAGCAAGGGGCGCTGCTGGATCCGCCCCACCAGGTGCTCCAGGGCTTCCAGTTGGTGGTGCTTGGCCCCGATGTCCTCTTCGGCCAAGGGCCCGAATTCCAGCTTGGCCAACTGGTAGAAGGTGTTTTGATCCTGGAAGGAATCCCTGTCCTTGGTGATGAGGGCCTGGAACTTGTTGAGGCAGCGCATCACGTAGGTGCCCACGGACTGTTTCTTGCGGGTGGGCCAGTTTTCGATGAGCCGGCCCAGGGTGTGGAATTCGGGCAGCAGGAACTGAAGCAGCGTGGGGCAGTGGCCCACCAGGAGGTCCACCGTGTCGTAGATTTCTTCAGGCACGAAGATTTGGGACAGAAAGACGTTTCGGATCCTTTCCTTGATGGAATCCAGGCGCTGACTGATGGGGATCGGCTGGGCCGCCTCCGGACCCTCTCCCGGAACATCCTCGCAACGGCCCTGGCACAGATAGACATTGTAGCTTTCCAGCTCGGCAAAGAGGCGTTCCAGCTCCTGGACATCCTTCAGGGCGATGTCCCTCAGCTTCCGGTTTTCGAAACGGGCCAGCAACGTCTCCATGTGTTCCATGTTCTCGTGCACGTCCACGTAGGAAACGTCCGTGGCCTTGGTGGTGGGGTTGTGGATGAGCCGGATCCCCGTGTTTTTGATGAAGGCCGGCCGCCCCTGGGCCAGGTGGGCCCGGATTCTTTCCAGATAATCGGTATTGACCGATTCCGGGGGAAGATTCAGGAGGCTTCTGCGGATCTTTTCCAGCCGTTCCGACCTCTTTTCCGGCTGAACCGAAGCGAAGATGGGATTGAAGTTCACGATCTTGTGCCGACTTACGTTGACGGTCACCCAAAGCAGGCGGAATCCCGCTTCCGGCCCCAAGTTGGGAAAGAGATGGCCCGTTCCGTGGAATTCCGTCTTGAGGAATTGGCGAAAGAAGAAGGTTTGCCTCGGGATGGGGTCTTCGCGGAAACGGGCCCGGAAGAGATTGGCCGTGTGGGCCAAAGTGAGCACCTGGTCCAGTTTCTTCAACCGTTGGGGATCGTAATCGCACAGGACCTCCTTCTCGTGGGGGCCCTTGTCCAGGAATTCCTGCCAGTTGTTCAGGAATTCGAACAGGTTGAAGAATTTGAGCATTTCACGGAGAGCCTTGTTCTGCACGCCCCCCAGTTCGCTGATCCGTGCATCCTCCAGGGCGTCCCAATCCAACATGGGCTGGGTGGCCACCTGCACCGCATCGTCATAAACCCGAAACACCTCCTCCGCCTGCGCGGCGGTGAAGTTTTCGCCCAGGGCGGCGGCGATTTCCGCTACGGTCATGAGCCGGCACACCCGGAGGGTTTCCAGAGCTTCGAAGGGATTTTGGGTCGCCGCCATGTCGGTGAGGGGTTTGAGGCTTCGGGCGGGCATCTTGCCGAAAACCACGCGGCTCATGGAGCTGTGCCCCACCACGGTGGCGACCAGTTCCTTCAGCTGAGCCTTGCTGAAACCGTGAAGGGAAAGCTTTTGGATGTTTTCCAGAACCGGGGTGGAAGCCCCTTCGATGTGGTCGGGATTCAGGTAATCTTCGATGCGCCGAAGTCGCTTCATCTGCCGCAGAAGCCGGAGGATTGCCTGGAAGTCTCCGTTTCGAGAACCTTTTCGTCTAAACGGGTTGGTGAGGCGGTCCCTTTCCACTTCGCGGATCTTGTGGAGCTTGCCCTCCCGGATCTGGTGCAGGGCGTGGAGCACGTCCAGGACGAAGCGAAAGGAGTTCCGGTAAGCGGCCACCAGGGGCAGCTGGCAGCCGAGCTGTCCTTGGCGGCGAATCTCCTCTTCCAGGGCTTCCAGGCTGGTGGTCGGCGCCTTGGGCCTTCCCACGTAGAGGGCCAGGTTGTGGGGGAGGGGCCGATCCGTTCGAACCTTCCTCTTCCAGTACGATTCCTGGGATTCGGAAGACTTGCTGGAAACCAGCTCCGTTTCAAAATAGACGGAAAAGACCCTGTCCCACGCGGGTTCCGACGTGCTCTGGTAATGGCCGGGCAGAGGCCGGTCCAGGTGGGGCAGGCGGTCGATGTCCCGGAGGGTCAGGTCCCGGAGGGACTGGCTGCCCAGGAGTTCCTTGAGGTGCGATTCGTTCAGGTCCTTCTGGTTGAGGAAAAAGTGCAGGTCCATGGGGTGCACGTGAAAGACCCGGCTGTTTGCCCCGTAGCGTTTGTGCGTCTTGTAGATGTGCGAGAAAAGCAGAAAATTCTTGGCGTCCTCCGGGCTATCGAATTCCACCCGGTAGTCCCGCGGATCCTCGTTGCAGAAGATACAGTTTCCCACCACCAGCAGGATGCCGTCGGGTTCCATGAGGTCGTGGATCTTTCCCGCCAGGTAGGCTGCGTAGTTGAGCATCCGTTGCTGCCGGGGCAGGCGCTTGACCGGTTTGGGCAGGGGCTGATCCAGAAGGTATTCGAAGGGGTCCCGGGGAAAGATCACCACGTCCAGGCTGATCCGCCAGGATCTCACCTTGTCCAGCGAATCGAAGATGAGCAGGCGGTGGTTGGAAAGGCGGGCCGCCAGTTCGTGGGAGATGAGGTCCCTGGGCGGTGTCATGAGGCCGATGTCCAGCCGTTCCGTTCCCGTCTCCTTGATGCGCTCCAGGATGATCCGCTCGATCTCGTCGGCTTTGGTCTTGATGTCCTGGATGGACTGGGCCACCAGGTTGATGGGGATGAGGAAATATCGGGATCCTTCCCTGGAGAAGCGGATCAGAAGCCCCAGTTTCTTGTAGATCTCGTTGATGCGGTCCGCATGGCGGGCGATTTCCTGGGGGTCGGTGAGGTCCAGATCTTGGAGGAATTCGAAGTCGGCTTTGGAAAGCTTGGTCTGCTCCACCAGCCCGAATCCGTAGGCGTTTCCGCCATGGCGGCTGAGAAGAAAGGACGGGTGATCCTGGGCCGCGTAGGTCCCGATGGGCACGTCCCTTGGGTCGATGCCGTGGCGGGCGTAGTCCGCCGGGTCGATGACGCGAAAGACGATTCGCGGATCTTCGGAAACGGACGGCGTGGTCGACTGGTCGGCTCGGGCCATGGGATCACCTCGTTCAAAGCCTCCAGAGGTTTGAAAAGCGCTTGTGGCGCCGTAACCCCTTATGATACCGGTAGGAGGCGCGGAGAACCAGAAAAATTGGCGGGTGTCCATGGAGGATAAACCGACGGGGATGGACGCGGTGGCTTTGGCTTTGGCTCGCTTGGGCTTTCTCGGACGATCTCCGGCGGCCCCGGGAACGGTGGCCACGATGGTGGCGGGGATTCCGGCCGCCTGGGCGGTGGCGCAGCTCCCGTACGGCTGGGCCTGCCTGGTGGTGGCGGCTGTCTTTTTCCTGTCTTGTTGGGCGTGCGACCGGGCGCAACGAATCCTGGAAAACCCCGACCCGGGGCAGGTGGTCCTGGATGAGCTGGCGGGTTACCTGGTGACCGTGATCGGACTGCCGGCCACGGGGCCTTCCCTCCTTGTGGGTGCGTTCTTCTTTCGCCTTTTCGACATCTGGAAGCCCTGGCCCGTGAGCGTGTTGGACCGAGAGCTTCACGGCGGCCTGGGGATCACGGCCGACGACGTGGCTGCAGGTCTCTACGCCCACGCCGCCACGGCCTTCCTCCTCCCTTTCTTGGAAAAACTCTAAAGACCCGGCCGATACGTGAAAGGGCCTGCGAAGGTTTAACATGAGCGTTCCGCCGTCCAGGAACTTGCGGCGGTGAGCGCCCAATGGAGGGGCGGTGCGGGAACCGCCCCTGCGCGAATGGGCAAGAGACGACTCTCTCGGAACTTACTCCGCAAGCGGGAACCCGTTAGATACCCGGGCTGCGCCAGCCCGGAGAAACTCTCTTCATCCAGAGCACCAGTGCCGCCCCCAGGGCGAGACCCACCAGATCCCAGGACAGATCGGTGAAGCTGGGAACGCGCCCGGGCACCCAGCTCTGGTGCCATTCGTCCGTCAGGGCGTAGAGGCCTCCCGTGCCGAGGACGGCGACGAAAAGCCAAGAAGATTTCCGCTCCCGGAGTACCTTCGACCAGCCCCAGCCCAGGAAGATCCCCAAAGACGCGTATTCCAAAGGATGGAAAAAGTCTCCGGGGATGGGAAGCTCCACGCCTTCCAGGGACTGGCCCGAAAGACAGTAGATGAAAAGCCCGTAGAAGACGGCCGGCACAAACCGGGCCCACGCCGGATCTTTCCGCTTCCGCGACCGCCATCCGGCCGCGAGGCAAAAGAGACCTCCCCCCGCCAGGGCGCTCAAGGCCCACCGCACATCCAGGTTTCCGGCCTGGTTCTTGGCCGCCTTGTAGACAAAAAGAACCAGGGCCTGGACGGCGAAGAGCAACGCCAGGTGGTTCCACCCGTTCCAGGAAAGGAACGAGGCGATCCCAACGGGTCGTTTCCGGGCGGTGGGGGAGAGGGAACTGTTGACTGTTTGCCGCGGCGGTGGCTTTTTGGTAGGTTGGTAGGCCATGAAGGATCTGCCCTGTGGGAGTTTTCATGGAAGGAAATAAAACGATTCCTGGTCTCTGGCGCAACTCGAAGGCCCTTGCCGACAATCGGCGGCTCGGTGGCCTTCGTTTGGGGTTTTGGGTGCTCGTCCTGAGCCTCTTTGTTCCCGGCACCTGCCGGGCGCTGCTGCAGGAGGAAAAGAATACCATCGCCGTCTACGAAAAGGTATCCCCGTCCGTGGTCAATGTGATCACCACCAGCATTCTCTACGATTTCTTCTATCGGCCGGTTCCGCAGGAAGGGGCCGGATCGGGTGTGATTTTGAAGGCGGACGGAACCATCGTCACCAACTACCATGTCATCCGGGACGCCAAGGCCATTGAAGTGCGGCTGGCGGACGGAAGCCGCCGGCCCGCGGAGGTGGTGGGGACCTCTCCCGAAGACGACCTGGCCGTCATCCGCATCGAGGCCCAGGGCAGGGAGCTGGTTCCCATCGAACTGGGGGATTCCGACGCCCTGCAGGTGGGACAAAAGGTCTATGCCTTGGGCAATCCCTTCGGCCTCGGCCATACACTCACGGCCGGGGGCGTCAGTCAGCTGGGCAGGACCATCCGGGACGAAGGCCGGGTGCTCCAAGATCTCATCCAGGTGGATGCGGCCATCAACCCCGGCAATTCGGGAGGGGCTCTGGTGGACAGCCGGGGGCGGCTGGTGGGGATCAATACGGCCATCTTGAGTCCCACGGGGGCCAATGTGGGCATCGGGTTCGCCATCCCGGTCAACCGGGTGAAGGCGGCGGTTCCCGGCATGACGAACTGGCTGAACAGGTATTTGGGTTACATCCTGGCGGGCCTGCTGGCCTATTGGATCTGGAGGCGGATTGCCCGCGTTCGCTGAGGAGGAGCGTGAAATGAGGCGCTGGAGGAAGACGTGGTGGGGGGCCGTGGCGGCGGCGTGCCTGGTGGCCCTGGTTCTTCCCAAGGCCTGGGCCTTGACGGAGGATGAAGAAAACAACATCGAGCTGTACCGCAAGCTTTCCCCGGGCGTGGTGAACATCACCAGCACCGTCTTGGAGCGGGACTTCTTCTTCAACATCATTCCCCGGCAAGGCGCCGGGTCGGGGTCTATCATCAGCGACGAAGGCTACATTCTGACCAACCACCACGTGATCGAGGATGCCCGCAAGCTGGAAGTGACCCTGGCCAACGGCAAGAAGTACGCCGCCAAGTTCATCGGGTCGGACCCCAACACCGACATCGCCGTCATCAAGATCGATGCGCCCAAAAAGGATCTGGTGGTGATCCCCATGGGCAGCTCCAAGGACCTCAAGGTGGGCCAGAAGGTTCTCGCCATCGGAAACCCCTTCGGCTTGGGCCAAACCCTCACCACGGGGATCATCAGCTCGGTGGGCCGAACCCTGCGCTCCCCCGGCGGTGCCCTGGTGGAGGACGTGATCCAGACGGACGCCTCCATCAACCCCGGCAATTCCGGCGGGCCGCTCATCGATTCGTCGGGAAAGATGATCGGCGTCAACACCGCCATCTTCAGCCCCACGGGCGCCAATGTGGGCATCGGTTTCGCCATCCCGGTGGACACGGTCAAACAGGTGGTCCGGGAGCTGATTGAAAAGGGCTACTACGGATATCCCTGGCTGGGAGCCACCCTCATGACCCTCTTTCCCGATTTTGCGGAAGCGCTGCAACTGAGCGTGTCCCGGGGAGCCATGATCGTGGAGGTGGTGCCGGGAGGACCGGCGGACAAGGCTGGCCTGCGTGGCGGGCACGCCCGCGCCCAGGTGGGCAACTACGTGCTCATCGTGGGCGGTGACGTGGTGGTGGGAATCGACGGGGAGCCCGTGGAAAGCGCCGACGACCTCATGCGGGCCCTTCGACGGCACCGACCGGGGGACCGCGTGCGCCTGGACGTGGTTCACTGGGAAGGAGATCGGGACCGGGTGACGGTGATCCTCGGGGAGCGGCCCCGGGGTTACCGGTACAGGTAAGAGGCCGGGAGCGAACCCCATCTGAGAAGAGGAGGGATCCATGTCGTACCAGACCATTCTCGTGGAAATCGGTGAAGACTTCGTGGGCTCCATCACCCTCAACAGGCCCAACCATCTCAACACCTTCACCACCCAACTGGCGGAGGAATTGAACGACGCGCTGAAGGCTCTGGATCGGGATCCCAAGGTGCGGGTGATCCTTCTCAAGGGGGCGGGAAAGCACTTCTGCGCGGGAATCGACGTCACCGAGCTGGAGGGAAAGACCCCCATGGAGCTGCGCCGGTGGATCGCCCACATGGAAGAGCCGCTCATCACCATCAGCCGCCTCAATAAGCCCGTGATCGCCCAGGTCCAGGGGACCGCTGCGGCCAACGGGGCGGGGCTTGTGGCCGCCTGCGATCTGGCCATCGCGTCCGAAAAGGCCCGCATCGGTTTGACCGCCATCAACGTGGGGCTCAACTGCGTGGGCCCCGTGATCCCCGTTTCCAAGTGCGTGGGGCGCAAGGTGGCCCTGGAAATGCTTCTTTTCGGCGAGCTGCTGAAGGCCGAAGACGCGCTGGCCAAGGGTCTCTTCAACAAGGTGGTTCCCCACGGGGAGCTGGACGAAGCCGCGAGCCAATGGGCCGCCACCCTGGCCCAAAAGAGTCCCATCGCGGTGCAGATCGCCAAGAGCGGCTTTTATACCGCAGCGGACATGGAATATCACCAGGCCTTCGAGTACATGAACGAGGTCTTTTCCCGGCTCTGCACCACCGAGGACGCCAAGGAGGGCGTGACGGCCTTCAGGGAAAAACGTAAACCCGTGTGGAAGGAACGCTGAAAGACCATGGAACGGCAACGGTTGCTCCAAGGCGGGTTAAAGGGCCCGCTCACGCTGGTCATCATGGACGGCATCGGCTTTTCGGAACGGAAGGAGGGCAACGCCGTGGCGGACGCCCTCACGCCCCACCTGGACTGGCTGCTGGCCCACTGTCCCCATACGCTGCTCAAAGCCCACGGAACGGCGGTGGGGCTGCCCTCGGACAAGGACATGGGCAATTCCGAGGTGGGCCACAACGCCATGGGGGCCGGGCGCGTCTACGCCCAGGGAGCCCGGCTGGTGAACGAAGCCATCGAGACCGGCCGGCTTTTCCAGGGAAAGACGTGGCGGCGGCTCGTGGACTTCTGCCGGGAACACAACGGAACGCTTCATTTTATCGGCCTCTTTTCCGACGGGAACGTGCACAGCCACCTGGACCATCTGAAAGCCATGCTGGAACGGGCGGCTCTCGTGGAAAAGATCGCCCGATGTCGCATCCACATCCTCCTGGACGGACGGGACGTGGGGGAGACGTCGGCGTTGGACTACGTGGACCCTTTTGAAGCGTACCTTCAAGACCTGAACGCCCGGGCGGGAGTGGATTATCGGATCGCCAGCGGTGGTGGGCGCATGTCCATTACCATGGACCGCTACGAAGCCGACTGGTCCATGGTGGCCCGCGGCTGGGAGACCCACGTGGCGGGCAAGGGCCGCGCCTTTCGAAGCGCCCGGGAAGCCATCGAGACCTATCGCAAGGAAATCCCGGGGGTCATCGACCAGGATTTGCCGCCCTTCGTCATTGCCGACGAGCAGGGGCCCGTGGGTCCCATCCGGGACGGCGACGCGGTGATCTTCTTCAACTTCCGGGGCGACCGGGCCATCGAGATCAGCCGCGCCTTCGAAGAGGAGGACTTGGACAAGTTCGTCCGGGACCCGTATCCCAAGGTGGCCTATGCGGGCATGATGGAATACGACGGCGATCTCCACATCCCCAAAAATTACCTGGTGGAACCGCCGCACATCGAAAAGACCGTGAGCGAACTTCTGTGCGCCAAGGGCGTCCGGCAGCTGGCCATCAGCGAAACCCAGAAGTTCGGCCACGTCACCTATTTCTGGAACGGCAACCGGTCGGGAAAGTTCGACGAGAAGCTGGAAGAATACGTGGAGATTCCCTCGGATCGGGTGCCTTTCGAGGAACGTCCCTGGATGAAGGCGGCGGAGATCACCGACCGGGTGGTGGAGGAGATCCGGGGGGGGCGGTTCGACTTCATCCGGCTCAACTTCGCCAACGGAGACATGGTGGGCCACACGGGCATCTACCAGGCGGCCCACATCGCCGTGGAGGCGGTGGATCTGTGTCTGGGGCGGATCATGAAGGCGGTCCGGGAAGCCGGCGGGATCCTGCTGGTGACGGCCGACCACGGAAACGCCGAGGAGATGTACGAGATCGACAAGAAGACGGGGGAAGTGAAGCGCCACCCGGACGGAACGCCCAAGGCCAAGACTTCGCACACCCTGAGCCCGGTCTGGTTCATCGTCTATGAGCCTTCCGGGAAGCTAAAGGTTCGCTTCGACCCGGATGTGAAGACCCCGGGACTCACCAACATCGCCGCCACCTGCATGCAGATTCTGGGCGAGGCCCCGCCGGATTTCTACGACCCGCCGCTCCTTCTTTTCGAAGAACAGGCATGACGGGGGGCTTGGATCGATCGTTTCTATTTATCTCGCTTCTTCATCACCGCGGGATGAGCGGGCGGGAATAAACTCCGCCCCTACGAGCGCGGTCTGTAGGGGCGAAAAATCTTTCGCCCCTACAGTTGGCCGCTTCACCGGGTGAAGGGGCCCGAGCGCACCCTCGCCGGTTTTTCCGTCCTTGACAAGATGAGGACCCGTTGACTATAAGCAAAAATTCGCTTTTCGGGGCCTTTGGAGCTCCGCCGGAGTGAATTCGGCCAGGTCAATGAAGGCCGCGGGGCCTGAGCATATCGACGATCGAAGGGGAGAAGAAAATGAAGCGAACCTATCAGCCCAGCAATCTCAAAAGGAAGCGAACCCACGGATTCCTCGTCCGCATGTCCACCAAGGCAGGGCGTCAGGTCATCAAGCGGCGCCGGGCAAAAGGGCGCAAGCGGCTGGCCGTCTGAACGCGGGAACCGGGTTGCGGCTTCCCATGGCCGACGAGAAGCGAGGAGATTACCGTTTCCGCTCCCGGGAACGGCTCCGCAAACGTTCGGAATACCTTCGCGTCAAAGGGGAAGGCCGCCGCCTTCCCTGTAAGAGTTTCGTGGTCAATGTGGCTTCCAACGGGTTGGAACACCACCGGTTGGGCCTCATTGTCCAGAAAAGGTTCTGGAACGCGGTGCAGCGCAATCGCATCAAGCGATGCCTTCGCGAATGGTTTCGACTCCACAAGCACCGCCTTCCCGGACCGGGAAAGGATATCGTGGTGATCGCCCGGCCCGGCGCCGAGCGGCTCAAGATGCCCGAAATGGCCGAGTTGCTCAACCGGTGCCTTGGGGTGGATCCCAAGCGACGGTCATGATCAAACGCCTATTGCTTGCCTTCGTGCGCATCTACCAGGTCGCCGTTTCTCCCTTCCTGGGAGCCAACTGCCGCTTTTATCCCTCCTGTTCCGCCTATACCTTTCAAGCCATCGAGAAATACGGACCCTGGCACGGTACGCTCATGGGAATCAAGCGGCTGCTGAAGTGCCATCCTTTTCATCCGGGCGGCTACGATCCCGTACCGGAAAGACCGGATCATCCAATGGAGTGTTGTTAAATGGAAAAAAGAGCTCTGCTTGCGTTTGTGCTGTCTTTGGGAGTCGTCCTGCTCTGGGAAGTCTTTGTGGCTCCCCGCATCACCCCGCAGGCTCCGGTGGAACAAGCAGCTCAGCAGGAGGCCGCCTCCAAACCTTCGGAAGCCCCTTCCCATCCAGGGGAGACCTCCCCGTTCGTGGCCGCGGCGGAGAATGCCGAAGCCGGGCTGGACGCCCTGCCCCAGACCCATGCCGAGGCGCAGTCGGCGGAGATCAGGATCTGGGAGGTGGATACACCGCTCTACACGGCCCGGATCGCTTCCGCCGGAGCCCGCATCCAAAGTTTCCAGCTCAAGAAGCATCGCCAGGCCGTGGATCCTGACTCCCCGCCCATGGATCTCATCCCGGCCCAGGGAGCCGGCTACTACCCGTTGGCTGTGGATTTTCTGAAGCACCCGCAATGGTCCTTCGCCACGAAAAACTTCGAAAGCCCGGCTCCCGAGCAGGTTCGAATCAACGGAGGCGAGAAGGAAGCGGTGCTCACCTTTACGGCCGAGGAGCCGGGTGTTGCCCGCGTGACCAAGGTCTTCCGGTTTGCCGCGGACACCTACACCGTCCAGGTGGACGTGATCGTGGAGAACCTGGGTACGGCGGTGCTTTCGGACCAGCTGGGGATCAGCTCCTATGCCCTGCCCTTTGAAGCCAACGAAAACAACTACAACAAGGCCCACGTGAGCGTGCTTCAGAACGGCAAGCTGGAAAACATCGACCGGAAAGAGCTGGCCAAGGAAACGCCCGTCTTCAAGGCACCGGTACAATGGATGGGCTACCAGAACAACTACTTCCTCCAGGCCGTGGTGCCCCTCAGGGAAGAGCATTACCAGCTGGTGCCCCGCCTGGTGGAGGAAGACCTGGGCCTGGTGCAGATGGTGCTCCTGACGGATCCCTTTGAACTGGCCCCGGCGGCCAAGGCCGTCGTCCCGGCCAAGTACTACTTCGGCCCCAAGGAAATGGACCACCTGAAGCTGGCCGACCACAATCTGGAGCGGGCCCTCGATTTCGGCTGGTTTACCTTTCTGGCCAAGCCCCTGCTGGTCTTTCTCAAATGGCTCTACAACTATTTCCACAATTACGGCATCGCCATCATCATCTTGACGGTCATCATCAAGATCCTTTTCTGGCCCTTGACCCACAAGAGCTACAAGTCCATGCAGGTCATGAAAAAGATCCAGCCCAAGATGGCCCAGATCCGGGAAAAGTACAAAGACGACCGGGAAAAGCTCAACCAGGAGCTCATGATGCTCTACCGCACCTACAAGGTGAACCCCCTGGGGGGCTGCCTGCCCATGGTGCTCCAGATCCCGGTCTTTTTCGCCCTTTATCGCATGCTCTACGGGGCCATCGAGCTGCGCCATCAGCCCTTCTGGCTCTGGATCAACGATCTTACGGCCCCGGACCGGCTGAATGTGGGCTTCGACATTCCCTATCTGGGCGGGCTGCCCGTGCTCACCCTGCTCATGGGCGCGTCCATGTTCATCCAGCAGAAGATGACGCCCACGTCGGGAGATCCCCGCCAGGAAAAGATGATGCTCATGATGCCCGTGATCTTCACGGTCTTCTTTATCAACTTTCCGTCGGGGCTCGTGCTATACTGGCTTGTGAACAACGTCTTGTCCATCGTGCAGCAGTACTGGATCAATCGTACCGCTTAACCAGGCGCCCTCCGCTCTCGGCTGGCGAATACGACGCATGCGCTGCGCAAGACAAACGGAGGAGAGTATGCCAACGCAGGAATTCGAAGGTAAATCATTGGAAGAGGCGATTCAGAACGCCTGCGACGCCTTCCATCTGCCTCAGGAACAACTGGACATCGAGATCCTTTCCAAGGGCTCCTCGGGCATCTTCGGCATCGTGGGGGCGCGGAAGGCCCGGATCCGCGCAACGCCCAAGGAAACCCCGCTGGATGCGGCCTCCCAACGGGCCAAGGAGGTTTTGGCGGAGATCCTCAAGTACGTGGATGTGCCCACCGTCGTGGAAGCGGAAGTCCGCGAAGAATGCGTGTACCTGAACATCGTCAGCAACGGCTCCGGGCTCCTCATCGGCAAGCGGGGAAAGACCCTCAACGCGCTGCAGTACCTGGTCAACAAGATCGTAAGCCGCGAGATGGGCAAGAACGTGCCCATTGTGGTGGACACGGAAAACTACCGCTCCAAGCGCGAAGGAAGCCTGACCGAGCTGGCCCTCCAATTGAGCGAAAAGGTCAAGAAATCCAGGCGCCCGCTCACCACGGGCCCCATGAACGCCCAGGATCGACGTATCATCCACCTGGCCCTCAAGGAAGACCAGGGCGTTCGCACCAAGAGCAAGGGCGAAGGCACCATGCGTCGGGTGGTCATCTACCCCGTCAAGAAGAGCAAGGGCCATTCCAACTCCGTGGCCGAAGCCAAGACCAGCGCCTGACCCAAGGAGGCTGCATCGAGGCACGATGGACATTGCCTGCCGCCGGGACACAATCTGTGCCATCGCCACACCCATCGGCATCGGGGGCATCGGGATCCTGAAGATTTCGGGGGCCGATGCCCTCCGCATTTTGCGCTCCCTTTTTGTAAAACCCAACGGAGAACGCCCCGCAGCCTTTGAGTCCCACCGGCTCGTCTACGGTTGGATCCGGGATCCGGAAACGGCTGATCCCGTGGACGAGGTGCTGGTGAGCTACATGGCCGGCCCGCACAGCTACACGGGGGAAGACGTGGTGGAAATCAACTGCCACAGCGGCTATGCCGTTCTGAACCGGATGCTGGAGATGGTCTTGCGCCAAGGGGCGCGGCTGGCCGAACCGGGGGAGTTCACCCAGAGGGCCTTCCTGTCGGGGAGGATGGATCTTTCCCAAGCCGAGGCGGTGGCGGACCTCATCCATTCCAGATCCGAAAAGGCCCTGAGTCAGGCCACCCGTCACCTTCGGGGGGATTTCGGCCGGGAGGTGAACCGCTGGCGGGAGCTCCTCATGGATCTGGAGGCTCAGGTGGAGGCGCATCTCGACTTTGCCGACGATCTTTCCGACGAGGGCGAGCCGGAATTGGAGGCGCTCCTGGACCGGGTGCGCGCCCGGGTGATCCCGGCGCTGGAGCGGATCGTTTCCCGCTACGAAGAAGGCCGGGTGCTCCGGGAAGGGCTGTCGGTGGTGCTGGTGGGAAAACCCAACGTGGGCAAGTCTTCCCTTTTGAACGCCCTGGTGGGCCGCGACCGGGCCATCGTGACCCCCGTGGAAGGGACCACGCGGGACGTGGTGGAAGACAGCTTCTGGGTGGCCGGAATCCAGGTGCGGGTGCTGGATACGGCGGGCATCCGGGAAAAGCCCGACGCCATCGAATCCATGGGGATCGAGCGGACGCTTCGCAGCGTGGACGAAGCGGACCTGGTCCTGTGGATCCTGGATCACAGCCGGCCGCTGACCGAGGACGATGACCGGATCCACCGGAGGATTGCGGGAAAACGAATGCTGGTGATTCTCAACAAAACGGACCGCCCGGGCCCCACCGGCGTGGAGACGGCCCGGAGCCGCTACGGGCTGCAGGGCGACATCCTGGAAATGTGCGCCCTCAAGGCCGAGGATGCCGAGCGGTTGAAAGAGATCCTGGAAAGGCGGGTTCTCAAGGAAATTCTCCTTTCGGCGGAATCCACCTTCGCCGTGAACCGCCGGCAGCGGGACTGTCTGGCTCGGGCCCTGGAGGCCCTGGAGCGGGCCTGCGCCCTGCCCCATCCGGAGTCCGCTCCGGAACTGGTGAGCGAGGAGCTGCGGGCCGCGCGCAGGGAGCTGGATGCCCTCTTGGGCCTGGAAGCCGATGAGGCCCTGCTGGATCGCATCTTTTCTCGGTTTTGCATCGGAAAGTAGGAGCGTGAGTGACGAGTGATGAGGGAAGGGTGAGGGGCTGTGAGAAGGAGCTGCGGGAGATCTGTGAGGCCGCGGGGCTTTCCCTGGGGGACCGCGAGGTGGCGCTGTGCTGCCGGCACCTGGCGCTGGTCTTCCAGTGGAACCGGCGGATGAACCTCACACGGGTTCGCGAAGAAGAGGCCGTGGCCAAGCACCTTCTGGACAGCCTGATCCCCCTTCCCGTGCTGCCCCCCGAAGGCCGGGTCCTGGACGTGGGAAGCGGGGCGGGGTTTCCGGGGGTCCCTCTGGCCGTGTGCCGGCCCCGATGCGGCGTGACCTTGCTGGATGCGTCCCGGAAAAAGACGAGTTTTCTCAAGGTGGCGGCGGCCGAGCTGGGGCTTTCCCAGGTGAAGGTGGTTCACGGGCGCCTGGAGGATTTTGCAGCCGGTGTCCTGGAGGAAAGCTCCTTTGAGGGCTTCCAGCTGATCACCTTCCGGGCGGTGAACCCGGATCCGGACCTGATGGGGCTCCTGGCCCGGCTGGCGACGGCCGGGAGCGGTTGCATCGCCTATTGGGCCGGAGCCCGTTCGGGCGCACGGGACGCCGAGGAAGCGGCCCGGTGGGAGGCGCTGGGGCTGGAGCGCCTGGAAGACTTTCACTACGATCTTCCGGCTGACCTGGGACGCCGGACCCTCATCCGCTGGCGCAGGAAGTAGCCTGGCCATCGCCCCACCCGTGACCCGTAACCCGTAACTCGTCACCCCCCCCTCACTCCTCACTCCTCACTCCTTACCCCTCACTCCTCATCCCTCACCCGCCACCCGCCACCCGTCACCCATCACCCATCACTCGTCACTCCGACGGGATCACCGACCTCTTCGCGCTTTCGGGCGCGGGTGACGCGGTCCTGGAGGGTTCGGAGGGCGTCGCTGATGCGCACCGGATAGCGGTCCACCGGCCGGAGGCTCTTGTAGGTTTCCGGGAGGCGGGCCCAGTCTTCCTGGAAGCGGCGGCGGATGTCCTGGAGGGATTCCTCGGGTCGCACGCGCTGGCCGTTTCGAAAGATGTCCACGAGAAGGGGCCGGGTTCCCGGGATCTCTTCTTCGGCCAGGCCCAGCACGTCTTCTTCCATGGCGCCGCCGGGGCCCATGGATCGGAAGACCTGCTTTCGGCCCACCCAGGTGGTCTTTCCGGGGCTGAGCTTCAGGATGGGCCGGCCGTCGTATTCCACCAGCTTGTAGGCCATGTCCAGGTAGGGGGCGTCGGCGGAAACGCCCAGGCGGGTGCCGATGCCGGCGGCGTCGATGCAGGCGCCCTGGGACAGAAGCTCCTCCAGCCGGTACTCGTCCAGGTTGCCGCTGGCCATGACGGCCACGTGGCCCAGGCCTTCCCGGCGAAAGAGGTCCTTCACCTTCCGGCTGAGGTGCAGGAGATCGCCGCTGTCCAGGCGCACCCCCCGGAGGGCCTTTCCCTGCTTTTGCAGTTCCTTGGCCAGGACCACGGCCTTCTCGGCGGCGCTCAGGGTGTCGTAGGTGTCCAGAAGGAGCACGGTGTTGTCGGGAAAGACCCGGGCGTAGGCGCGGAAGGCGTCCATTTCGTGCGGGAAGCTGGTGATGTAGGAATGGGCCATGGTGCCGTAGACGGGGATGCCGTAGAGCCGGCCCGCCAGCACGTTGCTCGTTCCTTGGAACCCGGCGATGTAGCTGGAACGGGCCGTCTTGAGTCCGGCGTCCACGCCCTGGGTGCGGCGAAGGGAAAAGTCCACCAGCGGTCGGCCGCGGGCGGCGGCCACGCATCGGGCCGCCTTGCTGGCGATGAGGGTTTCCAGGTGCAGGGTGTTGAGGGCCAGGGTTTCCAGGAGCTGGCCCTGGAGGATGGGTGCGGTGACCTCCAGAAGCGGTTCCTGGGAAAAGAAGATCCGTCCTTCGGGGAGGGCGCGGACGGATCCGGTGAACCGAAAGCGGGCCAGGTAGTCCAGGAAGCCCTCGGGGAATTTTCCGAGAGACCGCAGGTAGTCCAAGGAATCGGGATGGAAGCGGTATTCCTGGATGGCCGCGGCCAGGCTTTCCAGTCCCGCCGCCACGAAATAGGCGCGATGGGGCGGGTAGTCGCGCACGAAAAGGCTGAAGGTGGCCGTCCCTTCCATTCCCTCCTTCCAGTAGCTGGCGGCCATGGTGAACTGGTAGTAGTCGGTGACCATTTCGGGGTGGTAGCCGTTCCAAAGGTGCATGGGCGTTGTCTCCTTGGAAGGGGTGAAGGGCGCGCCGGTCAGGGCTGGAGGATCCGGGCGCCGTAGACGCGCTCCATGCGCTGCAGGGCGAACTGGTGGAACTGGGGGTCGAAGTCCGCCACGGCCTGGGCGGGGACGACCACGGGGTAATCGCGGTTTCTGAGATCTCCCACCGTGTCCATGACGCAGATGGAGGTGCAGACCCCGGTGACCCAGACTTCCTGGGGGGCGGCTTTCCGGAGGAGCTCGTCCAGGTTGGTGTTGAAGAAGGCGCTGTAGCGGGTCTTTTCCACCACCAGGGCCTGGGGGGGCGGTCCCAGTTCGGCGATGATCTCGGCGCCCCAGGTGCCGCGCACCGCATGGGGGGGAAACATCTGGAATTCGGGGTCGTCGGGGCGGTGGGCGTCTTTCACAAAAAGGACCACCCGGTCACTTTCAAGGAACCGGTCCACCAGGTCCCGGATGGGTTGGATGATGCGCCGGGCCGGCGGCCCGCAGAACAAGACCCCGTCGGGATGGACGAAGTCGTTGAGCATGTCGATGACGAGCAGGGCTTGGCGTTCCATGGCTTCCTCCTGAGCGCTGTGGCGTGCCATAAAAATAATTGTCCGCAAGGGGTGTGAAAAGTATAATCTCCCCGGTTTGCTTTCAAGGGGGGGCGGAGGGAAGGGCCCATGCGCTTCGAGCGGATCCAGGTGCGGACCCGGGACGACTACCGGGGGGCCCAGGAACCGGTGGCCTTTGTCTGGCGGGGCGAAACCCACGCTGTGGACCGGGTGGAGGACCGCTGGTACGAGGGATCCCTCAATGCCCGCCGGGTGCCCCTGCGCTACTTCCGGGTGCGGACGGTGGCGGGGCGCCGGTTCATCGTGCGCTACCACGAACTTTTCGACGCCTGGAGCGTCCTGGTGCCGCCGCAAGAGCCTTCCGAGGGGTGAGCCTACAGGGCGGGCGTTCCACGTGGAACACGCCCCCCCATTCCAAAGGAGAAGGGACGCAGCCGCCATGGCCCACATCCTTGCCATCGCCAATCAGAAAGGAGGGGTGGGAAAGACCACCACCGCCATCAACCTGGCCGCCGCCCTGGCCCAGGCCGGGCGGCGCGTGCTGCTGGTGGACTGCGACCCCCAGGGCAACGCCTCCAGCGGCCTGGGGATCCGCATCCAGGACCCCGACCAGACCCTCTACCGGGTCCTCCTTCACGAAAACGGCCCCCCGCCCCTGAACCGGCCCCTGGAAGAGCTCCCCCTCTGGGTGCTTCCGGCCAACCCCACCCTGGCCGCCGCCGAATGGAACCTCACGGCAGCTAGCGGATCGGAAACGGTGCTGACCGCGCGCCTCCAGCCCCTTTCCCACCGGTTCCACTTCATCGTCCTGGACTGCCCCCCGTCCCTGGGGCTTCTCACCGTGAACACCCTGTGCGCCGCCCATTCGGTGCTCATTCCCCTCCAGTGCGAATACTTCGCCATGGAAGGACTGAGCCTCCTTCTGGAGACCATCCGCAGGATCAAACTGCGCTGGAACCCGTCCCTGGCCATCCAGGGGATCCTGCTTACCATGTTCGACCGGCGAAACAACCTGTCCCACCAGGTGGCCACCGAAATCCGAAAACACCTGGGCCCCCGGGTTCTCAAGACCCTCATCCCGCGCAACGTGCGCCTGAGCGAAAGCCCGAGCCACGGGCTTCCCGTGCTGCTCTACGATCGAAGCTGCGCCGGGAGCCGCGCCTACACCGCGCTGGCCCGCGAAATCCTCCAAAAGGGGGCGCACCGTGAGTAGTGACAAGAAAAAGGGGCTGGGCCGCGGCCTGGACGATCTTCTCCCGTCCACCGACTGGCTCAAGAGCGAAGCCATCGAAGTCTTCTACTGCGCCGTGGACCGCCTCACGCCCAACCCCTACCAGCCGCGCCAGAGCCTCCCGCACGACGACCATTTCCAGGAACTGGTGGAATCCATTCGCACCAGCGGCGTGCTCCAGCCCATCCTGGTCACCCGCCCCCCCGACGGAGGGCCCTACCAGATCGTGGCCGGCGAGCGGCGCTGGCAGGCCGCCAAGGCCGCCGGACTTTCCGAAGTTCCCGTGATCGTCCGGGAAGCCTCGCCCCGGGACGCCCTGGAACTGGCCCTCGTGGAAAACATCCAGCGCCGGGACCTCAATTGCATCGAGGAGGCCCAGGCCTACCACCGGTTGAAAACCGAGTTCGGTCTCACCCAGGAAGAGATCGCCCAGCGGGTGGGGAAGAAGCGGGCCACGGTGGCCAACCTCCTGCGGCTTGTCCACCTGCCCCCCGCCATCCAGGAAGACGTCCTGAACGAACGCCTCACCATGGGCCACGCCCGCGCTCTCCTGGCCCTGCCCACGGAAGAGGACCAGTTGCGCCTGCGCGACCAGGTCCTGCGAAGGAACCTTTCCGTGCGGCAGACGGAAGCCCTGGTGCAGCGCGCCCTGGCCGGCACCCCCAAGACACCGCGCGCCCCCCGCCCCTACCGATCCCTCGAAGGGGAGCTCAGCCGCCACCTCCAAACCAAGGTGTCCGTCAAGCGCAAGGGGGACAAGGGGACCATCGCCATCACCTTTACGGACGACGACCATCTCCAGCGCCTTCTGGCCCTTCTGGGCCTGGAGATCCCCGTGGAGTCGGCCGGGGAGGCCGGACCGTGACGCCACCCCTCACGCCTCACCTGGTGCTGGGAGGCGCCCGCAGCGGCAAGAGCACCTACGCCGAATCCCTGGTGACCGCCTTCCCGCCGCCCTACGTCTATGTGGCCACGGCCCAGGTGCGGGATGCGGAGATGGAGGCGCGGGTGGCCGCCCATCGGGCCCGGCGCGGATCCCAGTGGCGGACGGTGGAATCCTTCCTGGAACTTCCCGCGACCCTCCGGGAGCTGGACCGCCGGGGGCACCCCATTCTGGTGGACTGCATCACCCTGTGGCTGTCCAACCTGCTGGCCGATCGGGGGGATCCGGGCGCCAAGGAAGCCGTGTTGGATCTCTGCCGGGTCCTGGAATCCGCCGTCTCCCCCCTGGTGCTCGTTTCCAACGAGGTGGGCTGCGGCATCGTTCCCGCCAACGCCCTGGCCCGCACCTACCGGGACTTGGCCGGCTGGGCCAACCAGAGACTGGCCGCCGCATGCCGGGCCGTCACCCTGGTGGCGGCGGGGTTGCCGCTCCCGCTCAAGCCCGGGAAGGCCTAGGGCCCGCAGGCGGGAGGCCCTGCAGATGGTACGTCCAGGGGCACCATGCATGAACGCGCTCACCAGATCCGGGCGACCCGTTCTCCTGGTGCCGTCCAGGGGGGCGGAGGGAGACCCCGCTCCTGTCAAGGCCGCCTCGATCCCCTGTGTCCGGGCGGGCTTGATCCAGCCCGCTCATCGCCCCGGGATCGGGAGACCCGAAGAAAGCATCGTTAGCCCAGGAGGCTGTCCGAAAACGCCGCGGATGATCTCTTTTCTCGTGGCGCAGCCCTTTAGGGCTGCGGAAGAACCCCCCGAACGTTGGATGGGCCATCGCGTATTTCCTGTCGCTTCATGAAGTTGCGATGGCCCTTTCCGCGGGGCTGAAGCCCCGCGGCTACGAAAAGAGGGGCCATAGCCCGGGTTCTTGTCTCGGAGAGCCATTGTCAGACAAGCTCCGGGGGAATACGCGCCAATGGACACGAAAACAACCCCCGGCGGAAGCTCCTTTATCCAAGGGTGGCGGCGCAAGGGCACCCAGGACCCTTCGGTTGGTGGCGCATCCGTGATGCCAGGAGGAACCGTTTGCAAATTGCTCCGGCGGCAGCCGAAAATCCGTTGGCGTTGATCCGCCTTCCAGGGCGTTTTCCACTCAAGCCGGACAGGTGATGTTCATGCTCCAAGGATTCCGCACGGCCCTGGCCTTTCTTAGCCGGCTGAGTCTTCCGGGAGGCAAGAGCACCCCCCTTCGGCCCGAAGACCTGGCGCGTTCCTTCGCCCACTTCGCGGCAATAGGCCTGGTTCTGGGATGCCTCCAAGGGGCGGCGGCCGCAGCCATGACCCCCTTTCTTCCTGCATCCCTTGCCGCCGTGTGGGTCCTGGTGCTGGGCACCTGGCTTACCCGGGGATTGCACCTGGACGGGCTAGCCGACGTGGCCGACGGCGTGGGAGGCGGCTTCGATCGGCAAAAACGGCTGGCCATCATGAAGGACAGCCGGGTGGGGGCCTTCGGGGTCCTGGCCGTGGGGCTGGCCCTGCTCCTCAAGGCGGCGGCCCTGGCGCACCTTCTGGAAGCCGGCCGGCTGGCCCCCCTGCTGATCGTTCCCAGCGTCAGCCGGTGCGCCATGGTCTGGTGCGCCTTCGCGAGCCCCTATGCCCGTTCGGAAGGGGGCCTGGGAAAGCCCTTCGTGGACCATGTGGGCCGAAAGGAGCTGGCATGGAGCACGGCCACGGCCGCCCTGGCGGCGCTGGGCCTTTCGGGCTTTCGGGGGCTCCCGATCCTCCTTGCGGCCATGGTGGTGATCCTGGGACTCCGATCCCTTTCGCGCCGGTGGCTCGGGGGGATCACGGGAGACGTGCTGGGTGCCGCCAACGAGGCGGTGGAGATCGTCGGCTACACCGTCGCGGCGGCGCTGATTCCCCACTGAGACTTGGAGCGAACCTCCACCGACGCGGGTCGAAAGGCCTTACGACAGGGAAAGAATACCGTGAACGATAAAGAGGCCACCCATCGTGCCATCCTCAGGGCGCTCAGCGAAGCCGAAGGGCAGCCGGTGACAGGCGAGGAACTGGGCCGGCGACTGGGCGTGTCCCGAACGGCGGTGTGGAAGCAGGTCCAAAAGCTCAAAGCCATGGGCTATGCCATCGAAAGCGCAGGCAAACGAGGCTACCGGCTCCAGGCCCATGCGGACGTGCTTTTGGGCCACCAGCTGGAAATGCATCTCACCACCCGTTGGCTGGGGCGCACCTACGAGCACCATGAAAGCCTTGGGTCCACCAACGATCGGGCCATGGAACTGGCCCGCTCGGGGGCTCCGGCTGGTACGGTGGTAGTGGCCGAGGAGCAGACCCGGGGCAGGGGGCGACTGCGCAGGGTCTGGGAATCTCCCAAGGGCAGAGGCGTTTACTCGTCGCTCGTCCTGCGCCCGGAGCTGCCCGCCCGCCGCGGGCCCGAAATGACCCTCGTGGCGGCCCTCGCCCTCGCCGAGTCCATCCGGGACCAGTGGCACCTGGATGCCCGCATCAAGTGGCCCAACGATGTACTCCTTTCCGGGCGGAAAGCAGCGGGGATCCTGACGGAGATGCAGTCGGACCCCGACGGGATCCAGTTCCTGGTGGTCGGGACGGGGATCAATGTGTTTCATGATCGTCCGGACTTCGGGGAAAATCCCCTCTATCCCGCCACGTCCCTGGCCCTGGAGCTGAAATCGGCAGGAGGTGCCCCTCCGCACAGGCCCCCCTATCTGACGAGGGCCAAGGTGCTGGCAGGATATCTCAACCGCCTGGAAGAGGTCTATGAAGGCTGGGTCCGGGACGGCCTGGCACCCTACCTGGAACGGCTGAAGGCGGCCTCGGCCGTCCTGGGAAAACAGGTGGTGGTCCGGACGGGGGAAGAAACCGTGGAAGGATGGGCGGCGGACATATCCCCTGACGGGGCGCTCGTCCTTGAAGAAAAAACGGGCGGAAGGCGGACCCTCTACGTGGGCGATATCGTGAGGCTTCGCGAAGTCGATTAGAAAATGGCCGGCATGTCCGTAGGACATGCGAGCGGTCCGGGCCTTGACGGAGAAGGAATCGTTCGGGGCTCTCCGCCCGTTGAAGACTTCCACTGGTGCAGGAGACTGGCAACCGGAAATCTCCGGGCGGCCGCTTAGGCCTCCCGGACCTTCTCCATGGCCTCCTGACGGCGCTTGCAGTCGATGCACAGCGTGGTGACGGGTCGGGCCTTCAGTCGCTCGATGCCGATATCGTCCCCGCACGCCTCGCAGATTCCGAAAGATCCGTCTTCGATGCGCTGCAGCGCCTCCCGGATCTTGATGATGAGTTTGCGCTCCCGGTCCCGAATGCGCAACATGAAGTTTCGGTCCGATTCGAGAGACGCCCGGTCCGTGGGATCGGGGAACGTTTCCCCCTCGTCGGTCATGCCCGTGACCGTCTTTTCCGCCTCGGCGTAGAGTTCTTCCAGTCTCTTTTCCAGGATGTCCTTGAAGTAAGCCAGTGTTTCTCTATCCATAGGGACCCTCCACGCGGTGGATTGAAGGGTTAGTCGCTAGCACAGCCCGTGCCGATTTGTAAAGAGTAAAGTCCGCGTCACGCATCCTCGTCGACGGAGAAGGTGCCGCTCCGGCCTCCGCTCTTGTGGACGAGCCGGATTCCGTCCAGGCACATGGTGCGGTCCAGGGCCTTGCACATGTCGTAGATGGTGAGGGCCGCATGGGCCACGGCGGTGAGGGCTTCCATCTCCACGCCTGTCCGGTCGCAGGTCTTGGTGCGCGCCCGGATGCGGATGCCGGGAAGCTCGGAATCGGCTTCAAAGGAAACCTCCACGGCCGTAAGGGGGATGGGATGGCACAGGGGGATGAGTTCCCATGTCCTCTTGGCTGCCATGATTCCCGCCAGGCGAGCCGCTTCCAGCACGTTCCCCTTGGCCACCTCGCCTTCCTGGATGCGCCGGAGTGTCTCCGGAGCCATGCGCACCCGGCCGACGGCCTTGGCTTCACGCCACGTGGGTGCCTTTTCGCTCACGTCCACCATCTTCAGACGACCCTTCTCGTCCAGATGGGTCCACGGGTGATCGTTGGAAGGCACGGCTGTCTCCTCTCCTCGATTTCGTTCGCCGTCACATTCTTTTCATCAAGTCACAATGTTCCCGTCACACGACCGTGGTCTCATTCCCTCGCTGATTCCATCGACCAACGGCGGAGAAAACTGGAGTGGAAAGAAGATAAGGAACCTACCATGAGTGAGCACCTCCATGAAGTGAAATTCGCCTTCCGGGATGGCCGCCCAGACGATCTCATGGATATCGTGGCCCTCTTGCTTCACCTGGGCTATCCCTGTCCGTCCCGCGAGCTGGAGCCCGTCTACAGAGCCCTTCTCGAAGACGTCCATTACCGCTGCATCCTGGCCCTGGCGCCTCCCGACGATGCCGTGGCCGGAATGGTCACGTTTCGCACCCTCCCCGTCCTTCGACTCGCCGGCCTTCAGACCACCATTGAAGAACTGGTGGTTCTGCCGGAGTGGCGCGGGTCGGGGTTGGGACGTGCCCTGGTGAACCTGGCCTTGGAGGTGGCCGGCAACAAGGGAGCGGTCCGGCTGGAGGTGCTCACCGGCGAGCATCGGGAAAGTACACGGCGGCTGTTTTACGAAAAGGCGGGTCTGCAAAGGGCCTGGTCCCGGGTCTACCGTCTCGATCTGGCGAATGGGAAGAACGACCCTTCCAATCTGGATGTACGGAGCGGGGAGCCGCAAGCCTTGTCGGAGGAGTGGGCATGAAGACGCTTCTCTACGGTGGCCCGCTCTTCGACGGCCAGGCCCTGTATCCCCGGGGAGCGATCCTTTTTGATGAGCGGGGCATCCTTACCCTGGACCCACCGGTGGATTGCCCGGATCCATCGTGGACAACCGTCCATTTAGACGGCGACCTGATCGTGCCTGCGCTGGTGGATCTCCATTGCGATGCACTGGAAAAGTGCATCGAGATGCGTCCGGGGGTCCATTTCGATCCCGAATTCGCCCTGCAGGCCCTGGACCGGAGGCTGGCGGCCGCGGGGATCGGCACCTTTTGCCATGCCGTCAGCTTCGCGGACAACGATCTGGGGTTACGGTCCCCGGATCGCGCGGCCGATCTGGTTCGGACCATCCGAAGATTTGTGCACTCGGGATCGGCAATGGTCCGGCATCTGGTCCATGCGCGCTACGAGGTGGGATCCCGCCGGGGCGCACGGGTTCTCCTGGAACTGCTGGATGAGGACCTGGTGGATGTGGCGTCCATCATGGACCACACGCCCGGACAGGGACAGTTCCGGTCCTTTGAAGCCTACGAGCACTACTACTCGGGAACCTACAACCTCAGCCGGGAAGAAGTTCTGGCCCTGGCCAGAGAGAAAAGGCAAGTGCGCTCCGAAGGCTGGCGCCGGGTCAGGCGCCTGGCGCAACGGGTCGTCGAGCGGGGCATCCCGCTGCTCAGCCACGACGACGACACCGTGGAGAAGGTGAGACTGGTCGCCGGCCTGGGTGCCGGGGGGTGTGAATTTCCCGTCACTCTGGATGCGGCCCGGGAAGCCAAAGCTCGGTCCATGGCGGTTCTTGTGGGAGCACCCAACGTGGTTCGGGGGATCTCTTCCAACGGGCATCTCAGTGCGCGCTCGGCGGTGGCCGAGGGCGTAGTGGACGCCCTGGTGAGCGACTACTATCCGGAATGCCTTCTTCAGGCACCCTTTGTGCTCACCGCCTGTGCAGGCGGGAGTCTCCAGGAGCATCTGGCGAAAGCAACCGAAGGGCCGGCCAAGATCCTCGGTACCCGTCATCCGTGCGGCTGCCTGAGGCCGGGGCGGCCTGCGGATGTGGCGGTCCTTCGAACGAACGGCCCCTGGGTTCGGGTGAGTCAGCTGTGGATCGGCGGGCGCAAGGTTTACGAGAGCGGTGGTCCCACCTGGAAGAAATGTGGCCGGCGGTTCCGGCCGGCCGCCCCCATGGAAGAAACGGTATCGGTCTAAGGAGGTAGATGCATGACGGTCCATAACGCGGCACAAATCGAGACGACCCCAGCTCCCGTGGTGGTGGAGGCCCGCGATCTGGTCAAACGCTATCCATCGGGAACGACGGCCCTCAAAGGGGTGAATTTTCAGGTGAGCGCCCGGGACTTCATCGTGATCATCGGTTGTTCGGGGGCCGGAAAGTCCACCCTGCTCCGCTGCCTCAACCGGCTTCTCAAGCCCACTTCCGGTCAGATTCTCCTTCTCGGTGAGGACATCTCGACCGTCTCGGGCCGTCGCCTTCAGAGGGTTCGTCGGCGGGTGGGCATGATCTTCCAGCAGTTTCACCTGGTTCCCCGCCTGACCGTGCTGGAAAACGTCCTGGCGGGGCGTCTGCGCTTTCAAAACTCCCCCATCCCCCACACCCTCTCCCTGGCCCGCCTCTTTCCTGCGCGGGACAGGGAGTACGCGCTCCGCTGTCTCCAGGAAGTGGGAATCGAGGACCTGGCTTTTCAACGGGCAGACACCCTGTCCGGCGGACAGCAGCAGCGCGTGGCCATCGCCCGCGTCCTGGCCCAGGAACCGGACGTGATCCTCGCCGACGAGCCCATTGCCAGCCTGGATCCCCGAAGCGCCTCGGCGGTCATGAATCTGCTTCGGGAGATCCACGAAACCAAGGGAATCCCCGTGCTGGTGAACCTGCACCATCTGGATTTCGTGAAACGCTACGCCAAGAGAATCCTCGGGATGCAGAAGGGGCGGCTGGTGTACGACGGGCCTTCGTCGCTTCTGGAACGCGAGCTGGTGGAGCGCATCTATCAAGGCAGCTGCGATACGGCGTGGGAAGCACTCCCCGCCTGTGCCTGAACTCTCAACACATCCTGGAGGTACGAAGCCATGAACAGTCCCAAAAAATTGTATGTCCTGGTTGCCGCCCTGGTCCTTGCCCTGTGCGCCCCCTTTTCGTCCGGAGCCCTGGCCGACCCGGGACAATGGCCAGAAACCGTCCGGCTGGGCCTCATCCCCACGGAAGGAGGGGCGGATATCGTCAAGCGGTTCCAGCCCCTCATCGACCATCTGGAAAGGACGCTGGGGGTGAAGGTGGAGGCACAAAGCGCTTCGGACTATGCGGGGGTCATTACGGCCATGGCCCATAAGCACATCGATTTCGCCTACCTGGGTCCCAAGAGCTACACGGAGGCGGCGGAGAAGGCCAACGCGCAGGCGGTGGCCCTGGAAAGAAACAAGAAGGGCGAACCCGGTTACTACGGCGTCCTCATCAGCCGGAAGGATTCCGGCATCAGGACCCTGGAAGACGCCCGGGGCCGAGTGTTTGCCTTCACGGACCCCAACTCCACGTCCGGCTACCTGGTTCCCAACGTGCTCTTCTACCGGGACCTGAAGGTGGATCCGCGCGACTACTTCAAGGAAGTCAAGTTTTCCGGATCCCATGGGGCCAGCATTCTCGCCGTGAAAAACGGATCCATCGAGGTGGCCGCCACCAACAACATCGAGCTGGACCGCATGGCGGAGAAGGGTCAGGCCTCCTGGGACGATTTCAATATCCTGTGGAAATCCGAACTCATTCCGGGTTCACCCATGTGCGTGCGGAGCGATCTTCCGGAGAGCCTGAAGGCCGCCTTCGCCGGAGCGCTCATGATGTTCAACGCCAATAAACAGGGACTGGAGAAGCTCCAGATCGGCGGCTACCTGCCTGCGGACGACACCACCTACGATGTGATCCGCTACCTGAAACAGCTCAAGAAGCAGCTGGCCCAGGCCTCCTAGGGCTACCGGCCGCTCCCAAGACAAAGAGAAGGTCGACCTTTGGAGAACCCCTCATCGCGAGTTCTCCAAAGGGCCGTCCATGTACCTTCTGGGAGGGACTCCCGCGACGATGGAATCCACAGGAATTGATCACATGAATCTGAGCGATACGCAAGCCGCCTTGTCCCGCCCCACCCCGTGGCCGGCCTGGAATTCCCTGAAAAAGGCAATGGTCGCGGTGACGGTTCTGGCCGTGCTGGCCGTCACCTATGTGTGGACGGGAATCAATCCCGTGAAGCTCTGGGAAAGAAGGGAAAACGCCTGGGCCTATCTGTTCGGGCGCCGTCTGACCCAGGAAGAACTCCAGGATGCCCGACGGCAAGCGGAACGCATGCCTCTCATCGTGCTCACCCAGGAGATCCTCCAGGAGTTGAAGGAGGATGCCCGGCGGCGAGGTGTTGCGGAGGACCCGGCGACTTTGCTTCGGCGGGCCCGGGAGTCAGCTCGGGAGCGCCTGGAATCCATGCCGGCGGAGCGCCGGGAAGACTTGGTTCGGGAGGAGTTTTCGCGGATCGTGGATGAAAAGCGCGGCGGGTTTTTCCCGCCGGAGACGGGAACAGGCCCTTTGATGTCCTACACCAAGGCGCTTCTGGAAACGGTGGCCATGGCCGTTTGGGGGAGTCTGCTGGCCATTGCGTGGGCCCTGCCGATTTCCTTTCTGGCGGCACGGAACAGCCTGGAGGTGCTCTTGCCCGGGGACGGAGCCGTGTTTCGCTGGGCTCGAAAGGCCTGTCAGTTCGTGGTTCGCCGAGTTTTGGACTTCTGTCGGGGTTTCAATGAATTCGTCATGGCCCTCGTTTTCGTGGCCGTGATCGGGCTGGGCCCCTTTGCGGGCGTGATGGCCTTGGCCATCCACACCTTCGGTATTCTGGGGAAGGTCTTCAGCGAGGCCATCGAGGCGGTGGAGCCCGGTCAGGTGGAGGCCGTGGCCGCCAGTGGAGCCGGGCCGCTGCAGGTGCTTTCCTTTGCCGTGCTGCCGCAGGTGATGCCCCTGGTGGTCAGCTACAGCCTGTTGCGCTTCGAATCCAACGTGCGGAGTGCGTCCATCTTGGGATTCTGCGGTGCGGGGGGCATCGGCTTTCTCATGTTCGACAAGCTCAACGGGTACCAATATCGGGAAGTGGCCACCATGATGCTTATCGTGATCGTCAGCGTGACCATCATCGACTATCTGTGCGGCGCCCTGCGCCGGCGTTTCATTTGAGGAGACATGTCGTGATCATTGGTTCGAAAATCGACGAGGTGCGCGTGGATGGAAATCCGGCGAAATTTGCCGACGACCTGAAACGGCTGCGTGAAGCCGGCATGAAAGCCGTGGAACTGCCGCCCCACGGGCTGGATGCCATTCGGGCCGGGCGGCTGGATGTGCGAAAGGTCGGGGAAACAGCCAGGATTCTGAATGACACCGGCATGGATCCGGCATCGGGAATCGCCTTGAGCGTTCATGCGCCCAATCCCATCAATCTCATGGATCCGACGGAGTCCATGCTCCATGCGGATGTTTTGAGGGCCAGTCTGGAATTTGCCGACCGTTTGGGGGCGACGTGCGTGGTGGTCCATGCGGGCCGCTACATCCCGGAAGAAACCTTCGCCATCGGCTATGAGAGGCCGTCCCGGGAAGCGTGCTGCCGCATGCTGGAACAGGAAAGAGAGTGGCTCCTGGACGTGGCCCCGGAATTTCCCGATCAGGTTTTGTGCGTGGAGAACGCCCGTCCTTACCGTCATCACAGCCCCTACTGTTACGGAGAAGACTTGGAGGCCCTGGGAGCGCAGGTTCGGGCGGTGGGGCTATCCAACGTCCGCCTGACCCTGGATGTGGGGCATGCGCACATGGCGGCGCACTACTATGGTGCGAGCCTTTTGGAGGGGATCCGCTCCGTGCGGGATCTGATCGCACACGTTCACGTACACGACAACTTCGGCGGCGTCGTGGGCCACCACGAAAAGCAGCAGACCCATCAAATCCCTTTCGGGCGGGGCGACAATCACATGCCGGTGGGCTGGGGAAACGTTCCGCTGGAGGCCGTGCTGCGGGAGTTGCTCCCCTCCTATCGAGGCCTTTTCATCATGGAGTTGCGCAGTCGCTATTGGCATCACCTGGAAGAATCCGCCGGGAATCTGGAAGACGTGCTCCAGCGGGTTCAAGGCGGAGCCGAAGCACCCTGTCTGGAGGAGGACGGATGGCTCGATCAGCCGCATCTGATGAGGAACGCCGTTGGTGGCTGAGCGTGCTGGCGGAATCGGACCCTGACGAGCTGGAGACGTTGTGGGATCGATACCGGGAAAAGCCGGACCACCAGGTGGTTTCGGGCCCCGAAAGCGGGCTCCTGCTGGTGCAGGCAAGAGTGGGCGGCAAGGGGGAGCGGTTCCATGTGGGCGAGGTGACGGTCACCCGCTGCACGGTCCGGATACCCGGGGGCGCCGTCGGGACCGCCATGGTCCTGGGGTGCCGGCCCCGCCAGGCGGAGATCGCCGCGGTGTTGGATGCCGCTCTTCAGGATGACGCCAGGCGGCCGGACATCCTGGAATCCATTGTGAGACCCCTGGATCGCCGCCTGAGGGAGGCCCGGCGACGGGAAGCCGCCCGGGTGGCGGCCACGCAAGTCGAATTTTCCACCATGGTTCGAGGAGAATAGACCATGACGGTCCACGATGCGGTTCCTTGCGGGGTCCCGGCGGGCTTTTCGGATCCGGTGCTGGACAGCCAAAGGGTCTTCCGGGCTCTTCTGGCTGCCATGTCCTATCCGGGACGCATCCTGAGGCTCACGCCTCCCGCGCAGGTTCCCGAAGGCCTGTGCGAAGCGTCCTGGAGTGTGCTGCTGACCCTGGCGGATCCTGCCGTCTCCCTGTGGACGGACCTGCCGGAAGGCTCAGCCGCCCGGGAGAGCATCTGCGTTCTGTGCGGGAGCCCCACGGCGGAGCGGCCGGGGGAGGCGGAGTTGGTGCTGCTCACGCGGCCCCGGGAACTCGGGATTCCTTGCGATTTCCGCCTGGGCACCGAAAAGCGCCCGGAGCTGGGTGCCACGTTGGTGATTCAGACGGCCGCGCTGAGTGCGGGTGAGGGCTTCGCCCTTTCGGGTCCGGGGGTCTGTGGGGAGACCTTTCTGAAGGTGACCGGAGTCCCGGAATCCTTTTGGGTCTGGCGGCGCAGCCTTGAGAAGCGGTATCCGCTGGGGGTGGACCTGATTCTCACCTGCGGGGCATCCCTTGCGGCGATCCCGCGGACCACGCGTATGGGGGAGTGAGCATGTACGTTGCTGCCAAAGGCGGTGAAAAGGCCATCGCCAATGCCCACCGGTTCCTGGCGGAGAGGCGCCGGGGGGACCCCCGGTTGCCGGAAGTGGGTGTGGATCAGATTCGCGAGCAGCTCGGCCTGGCCGTGGACCGGGTCATGGCGGAGGGGTCCCTGTACGATCGGGATCTGGCGGCATTGGCCGTGAAACAGGCCCAGGGGGATCTGGTGGAAGCGGCCTTTCTGCTGCGTGCCTACCGGACCACTCTCCCCCGTTTCAACCTCTGTCCGGTATTGGACACGGGAAACATGCGCCCCCTTCGGCGCATATCGGCGGCCTACAAGGATCTGCCCGGCGGACAGGTCCTGGGTCCCACCTACGACTACTCCCATCGTCTGCTGGATTTTTCACTCATGGAGCCGCAGGCCGTTTCCGCCAACGTGGTCTATCTGGTGGACAAGGTGGGGGCCCTTCCATCCGGGATGCCCCGGCTGACCGAGCTCCTCGGCTCCGACGGGCTGGTGGAGTCTTCGGAAGCGGCAAGGGACGATGAGGCTGCGGTTCCCGATATCACCCGAGAGCCCTTGGAGTTTCCGGTGTGCCGCAGCGCCCGATTGCAGGCCCTGGCACGGGGTGACGAGGGGTTCTTGCTGGGATTGGCCTATTCGGCCCAGCGGGGGTTCGGATTCCGGGGGCATCCCTTCGTGGGGGAGATCCGCATGGGATACGTCCCGTTGGAGGTGGAGTTGCCCGGGGTGGGGCTGAAGGTGCGGATCGGTTCGATCCTGGTGACCGAATGCGTCATGTTGAGCCGGACGGAGGGGGCGGGGGCCTGCGAGTACGGTTTCGTCCAAGGCTACGGCTTGGTTTTCGGCGCCAATGAACGAAAGGCCATGGCCATGGCTCTGGTGGATCGGGCCTTGCGGTCCCGGGAACTGGGCGAGGAAGTGCGCTATCCGGCCCAAGACGAGGAGTATGTGCTTCGCCATTGCGACAACGTGGAATCGTCGGGGTTCGTGCAGCACCTGAAACTGCCCCATTACGTGGATTTTCAGGCGGAGCTGGTCCACGTGCGTCAAGGCGGCGGAAAAGAGGACCGCGGCGAGGGCGGTCGGGGCCCGGCTTCCGCCGGATGCGCTCTGGAGGAAAGATGACATGACCACGACACCCGGCTTTCCTGTGCCCAAGAGACCGGCGGAGGCAAGGAGCGCCCGTCAAAGCGCCTGGAGAGGTCTTCCGGGCTACAACGTGGCCTTCCTGGACGAAATGACCAAACGCATGATCCGCAGGACCCTCCTCAAGGCCATCGCCATCCCGGGACATCAGATCCCTTTCGCAAGCCGCGAGATGCCCCTTCCCTACGGATGGGGGACGGGCGGCATCCAGATCACGGCGTCCCTCCTCGGGCCGGATGACGTGCTCAAGGTGATCGACCAGGGGGCGGACGACACCACCAATGCGGTGAGCATCCGGAGTTTTTTCCGGAAGATGGCGGGGGTCGGGACCACCACGCGCACGGAAGAGGCCACGGTCATCCAGACGCGGCACCGGATTCCCGAGCAGCCATTGCGGGAAGGCCAGATTCTGGTCTATCAGGTGCCCATTCCGGAACCGCTTCGGTTCATCGAGCCCCGGGAGGAAGAATGCCGCCTGGTGCATGCCTGGGCGGATTACGGGATCATGTACGTGAAGCTCTACGAAGACGTGGCCCGTACCGGTCGTATCGCCACCACGTTCGACTATCCGGTGGTGGTCAACGGCCGGTACGTGATGAGTCCCTCGCCCATTCCCAAGTTCGACACGCCCAAAATGCACCGGATGCCGGCCGTGCAGCTTTTCGGGGCCGGTAGGGAAAAAAGGATCTACGCGGTCCCGCCCTATACCGACGTCACGCCCCTGGATTTCGAGGATGTCCCCTTTGAAATCGAGAAATGGTCGCAATGTTGCGCCTTGTGCGGAGCGACCGACCACTACCTGGATGAGATCGTGACAGACGACGGGGGCGGACGGCTGTTCGTCTGTTCCGATACGGACGCTTGCGCCCGCAGGAGGGCGGAAGCGGCCCGCGGTTCGTCCGGGAATCCGTGAACGTGAGCTCCCAAGCCAAGGAAAAGGACTCCTGAGGGGGATCCCATGACGTATACATACCAAACAACCTCCGATGTCCAACCGGAAGAGACGGAACCCGTGCTTCGTGCGGTGCGGCTGAGTCACTTTTACGGCAAGCGGGTCGGATGTGCCGATGTGAGCCTGGATCTGGGGCCCGGCGAGGTGTTGGGGATCGTGGGGGAATCGGGTTCGGGGAAGAGTACCCTCTTGAGGTGCCTTTCCGGCTGGCAGAAACCGTCTCAAGGAAGGGTTCTGATCCGGCGACGGGGCGAGACGGTGGACCTGTACGCCCTGGAAGAGTCCGTTCGCCGCAGGCTTCTGCGAACGGAAATCGGCGTCGTCTTCCAGCGCGCGGAGCAAGGGCTGCGCATGCGGGTGAGCGCGGGAGGAAACATCGGCGAGCGGCTCATGGCCGAAGGCGTGCTCCATTACGGCCGCCTGCGGGAAGTCGCCCGCCGGTGGATGGAACGGGTCGAATTGGACCCGGAGCGTCTGGATGATCTGCCGTCCACCTACTCGGGAGGGATGCTGCAGCGGCTCCAGATCGCCAAGAACCTGGTCACCGAACCCCGCCTTCTCTTCCTGGACGAGCCCACCACCGGCTTGGATGTTTCGGTGCAGGCCCGCCTTCTGGACCTCTTGAGGCGCTTGGTGCGTGAAATGAATCTTACCGTGGTCATGGTGACCCACGACCTGGCGGTGGCCCGCGTGTTGGCCCACCGGCTCTTGGTCATGGTGGGGGGACGGGTGGTGGAAGAGGGCCTCATGGACCGCGTTTTGGACGATCCCCAACATCCTTACACCCAACTGCTGGTTTCGTCGCGCTTGGTGGCGTGAGGGGTGGGGCGGGGTTGAACACGCCCGCCCATGGTGAAGTGGTCCTGAAACAGGATCGAAAAACGGCCCGGTGAGGTCCACGCCAATGAGGCTTGGGCAAAGAGGAGTCCATGATATGGAAGAAACCGATTGGGTGCTTCGGCTGGAAGCGGTGGCCAAATCCTTCACCCTGCACACCCAGGGCGGCGCCAGCCTTACCGTGTTCCGCAACCTCACCTTTGAAGTCCGCCGGGGGGAAAGTGTGGCGCTCACCGGCCCTTCGGGGATCGGGAAGAGTTCCATTTTGCGCATGATCTACGGCAACTACGCGGCGGACCGGGGACGCATCCTGGTTCGAAACCGCGGTGCCGTGGTGGATGTCACCAAGGCCTCTGCGGCGTGTGTCCTTTGGCTGCGGCGCTGGACTCTGGGCTACGTGAGCCAGTTTCTGCGAGTCATTCCCAGAGTGCCCACGCTGCAGATTGTGATGGAGCCGCTTCTGGAGCGAGGAGTGGATGCGGGTCGGGCTCGGGAGCGTGCGGAGGCCGTGCTGCACCGCCTCCGGATTCCGGAACGATTGTGGGGCCTGTCTCCTACCACCTTTTCCGGAGGGGAGCAGCAGCGGGTCAACATCGCCCGGGTATGGGCCGGGGATTACCCCGTTCTACTTCTGGATGAACCCACGGCTTCGCTGGATCCGGCCAACCGCGAGATCGTCGTGGAACTGATCGGCCGGGCTCGCGAACGCGGCACCGCCCTTTTGGGGGTGTACCATGATCCCGAGCTGCGGTGTCGGGTGGCTGAGAGAACGGTGGACGTGGGGGCATTTGCAACATCGGAAACCGGCGAAGACGAAGGAGTGACGGATGGATCCTTTCACACGGAAGCGCTTCCGGACAAGACTTTTGACCATGCAGGCCGCTCTCGTCCGCTCCCTGGAGGCGGTGCAGGAAACACTTGCCTCCCGTGAAGGGCATCGCGGGCCCATGGACATGGCGGATGAGGCGGAAATGGAACATCAGCGCGAGACACTCTGGAATCTTGGAAACCGGTATCGACAACTCTATCGGGAGGTGCACATGGCCTTGAATCGGCTGGAAGAGGATGAGTTCGGTTACTGTGAAGATTGCGGCGATCCCATTGCCGAAGCGCGCCTGGAAGTTCAACCCACGGCGAGGCTCTGTATCGACTGTCAACGGGAATTGGAAAGACGCGGTGCTGCTTCGGGACAAGGGGGGCGGAGAAGATCCCCGGGAGGCGCCGCGCCCGAGCGCATGTGGGATGTGGATTGGCGCCATCCGGAATGTATCAACGGCTGAGGGTGTCCGATGCCAGCCAGTTCAGGACTTTGTGTTTGATGGCATCGCGGATGGTGCGCACGTAGGCCAGTTGTTGATCGGGCGAGCCGGAGGCCCGGGAGGGATCGGGAAAGGGCCAGTGGCCGCGAACGGCGATTCCCGGAAAGATCGGGCACGACGCCTCATCGGCGTCGTCACACACGGTGATGACCACATCATAACGGCGCCCCTGCCGGTAAAGTTCGAAGACGCTCTGGGGCCGGTGGCCGCTCACATCCAAACCTTCCTCACGCATGGCCTGCACAACGGTGGGAAGCACGGGGCGCGGCTTCAATCCCGCGCTTTCCGCTTCCACCCGGTCGCGGCCCAGGGCGTTGGCGAAAGCTTGTGCCATGACGCTACGCCCGCTGTTGTGAACGCAGATGAAAAGTACTTTTTTCATGGGGAATCCTCCTTTCAGAGAACCACAGCCCACCGTTGCCGCCGGCACCTTCCCCGCTTGAGCGGAGAGCCGGGGGGCCAGGTTTCCAGCAAGTTAGGGACTCCAACTACAAGTTCAGCGCGCCCATCTCCGCCACACGGGAGCGCTCGCCCTTTCGCAAGGTGACGTGACCCGCCAGGGGCTCGGATTTCAGCCTCTCCACGACATAGGTGAGGCCGTTGCTGTCGGCGTCCAGATAGGGGTGGTCGATCTGGTCGGGATCGCCCGTGAAGACGATCTTGGTTCCCTTCCCCACCCGGGTGATGAGGGTTTTCACCATGCTCGGGGTCAGGTTCTGGGCTTCATCGCAAAGGATGAATTGGTTGGGTATGCTCCGGCCCCGGATGTAGGTGAACGTCTCCATTTGAAGCACGCCCCGCTGCAGCAGATGATCGATGGGTTCCGAAGGGTCATCGGCGTCCTGGAAAAGCAATTCCAGGTTGTCGTGGATGGGCTGCATCCAGGGCCGAAGTTTTTCTTCCCGGCTTCCCGGAAGATATCCCAGGTCGTCGCCAACCGGCACGACGGGTCGGGTGATGAGCAGGCGATGATAGGCGTGCTGCTCCACCACCTTTTCCAATCCGGCAGCCAAAGCCAGCAGCGTCTTGCCCGTACCGGCTCTGCCCACCAAAGTCAATACCCGGACCGCGTCGTCCAGAAGCAGTTCCATGGCCAGTTTCTGCTCCTTGTTCCTGGCGGAAACACCCCAAATGGTGCTGCCGGCGAACCGGAGCGGTGTGAGCGTGCCGTCGCGGTGGCGGGCCAGGGCCGACTGGGAAGGGTTGACCTGATTTTTGAGTACGGCGAATTCGTTGGGATGCAGGTTCACGCCGTCCGGAACGGGCAGTGCCTGCTCCCGGAAGAAGAAGTCGATCTCCGAGCCCGATACGCAAAGGGTGCGGAAACCGTCGTAAAGCTGGCTGTAGTTCACCTTGTCGCTGTCATAGTCCTGGGTGGTGATGCCCAAAACGTCCGCCTTGATCCTCAGGTTCAGGTCTTTCGTGACCAGCACGACCCGGGAAGATTCCTGCCCGGCGAGCGACTGGGCCAGGGCGAGGATGCGGTTGTCATACTTGTGGGGTGCCAGAACCGGGGGCAAGGAGGAGATGTCGAAGTGATTGAGCTCGATGCGCAGGGAGCCGCCGTTGGGCAAGGGCACCCCCCGGGAAAGGGGACCCTGGGAACGGAGCGCGTCCAGGCGGCGGGATGCCAGCCGGGCGTTCCGCCCCACCTCGTCCTGGCGTTTCTTCTGATCGTCGATCTCTTCGATGACCGCCAGGGGGATGACAAGCCGGGCGTTGGGGAAGGAAAAGAGGGCATCGGGATCGTGGAGCAGGACGTTGGTGTCGAGCACATAGACGGCTTGGTCGTTCATGCAGTCCGATTCCCTTCCGCTTTCTGGACGCGGCCCACCGGGGACGAAGCTCCCGTGGCGCAAAAACCGCGTTTGATCGTCATTGGCTTGCACAGGGTAAGATTCACCGACGTACTCCCAGCCGGTTGAGCAGGTCGACGATCAGGTCGGTCTTGGGGTGCCGATTGGGAAAGCGTTTGATCCGGGCGACGGTCATGGCGCCGAGAAAGAGGCATACGCCGGTCAAAAGCAGCCACTCTTTCATGGAAATCCCCCCGCAGGGCCTTTCTGGACGGTGCGCCCCGGAAGGGCGGGCGCAAAGCCCTCCCCGCAAAAACCCACTGATCGCCGGCGGCGGGGTTGTTCCCTTCCCGTCCGGCAAGTGGTGGCAGAAAAATCTGCCGAAAGAAGCTTGGCTTGGGCTCAGAAAAGACTTCGCTCTTTCGGGTGACGGTTTTGCGGCGGTCCTGTGCCAATTGTGTGAAACGCAACTTCGGAAAGGGTGCGCAGTCGATAGCCCTGCGCTGGAACCGCGAATCCCGCAGGGCCAGCTTGAAAAAGGGGATTTGGAAATCGCGAAACAGTAATTCCCACCTTCTGTAACGGTGCCGTCACCCACGTGCGGCAATGGTAGATCCGTGCCCCACCGTGTGATTCGATGCCCTGAGGGAAGAAAGTTCATGGCTCTCCTCAAGATTTGCGACGTGATTCAGTTCCACAGCCCTCTGAGCGGCGGCATCAAGAGGTATGTGACGGACAAGGCGAGGTTTTTCGCGGATCGGCCGCATGTGGAGCATTGCGTGATCGTTCCCGGAGCCCGGGATGGCGTGGAGACGTATGGCCGTTCGCGCTTTCACTTCATCCGCTCCGTGCCTTTGGTGGGCGCCGTGGGCTACCGGCTGTTGCTCTCCCGTTGGAAAATTCTTCGCATTCTCAATGCGGAAAACCCTCACCTGGTGGAGATCGGCGATCCCTACTATTCGGCCTGGGTGGCGCTGGAACATGCCCGCAAGGCGGGGGTCCCCGCCTTGGGCTATTACCATTCAGATTATCCCAGGGCTCTGGGGCGCACCATCCGCAAGTATTTGGGCCCCACGTCGGCTCGGCTGGCTTCGGTCTACGTGCACGGCTATCTGAAGCGCCTCTACACAAAGATGGACGTCGCGGTGGCGGCCACGCCCAAGGGGCGTTCCATTTTGGAGCATCTGGGCGTGAGCCAGCCTCGGGTGGTCCCTCTGGGGATCGATCCTCAGACCTTCCGTCCACGGGGGGGCCGGAATTCTGTGCGGGAGGAACTGGGGGTTTCGGAATCATCCCGTCTCGTACTTTACGTAGGCCGTTTCGCCCGGGAAAAGCACGTAACCCACCTTGTTCCCATGATGGATCTCCTGATCCGAAAAGGTGTGGACGGTCATCTGTTTTTCGTGGGGGATGGACCATTGCGATCCAGGCTGGAGAAGGCGTCGGAGAGCCGGCCCTACGTGCGTCTGCTGCCCTTTTGCGCCTCCAGGGAAGTGCTTGCCCGCATCTATTCCGCGGCCGACCTTTGTGTCTATCCGGGAACCAGTGAAACTTTCGGGTACGTGGTGGCCGAGGCTCAGGCGTGCGGCACCCGGGTGCTGGTGGTGGCCGGGGGAGGGGCCGAAGATACACTGGCCGGTGAGATGCCGGCGATCGTGTCCCGTTCCGCCGATCCGGAGGACCTGGCGCAGGCGGCTTATGAGGCTTTGCAGGTGCCGGAAGCGGACAAGTCCCGCTGGGAGCGGCACCGTCGTATGGCCGCGCTCTTTTCCTGGGACCGCACCTTTCTGGGACTTTTGGATCTTTATCGGGAATTGGTGGAGGCTCCGCCGGCTTCCAGAAGAACCCCTGGTTGTTGCACCTTCCAGGGAGATCGGGCGCTACGGGGGGCCTCGATGGAATTTCCAAGGCGCCGGAGGCCGGAACGTCGGATCTTTTGTCCGTAGGCCACGTGAATCCCTCGCCTAGGAAGGTGTTGGCCCGGCTGGCCCAAATGGTTTTCCAGGACCCCTAGGGATCGTTGAATCCCCGGCTGCGGGTCAAGGACATCATCGCCGAGCCTCTGGATGCCCTGAAACTGGCCTGCAGCAGGAGCGAAATGGACGAAGATGCATCCATCCAGCGCGAGATCCTGGGGCTTTTGAGGCAACTGAACCTGGAAATGGGTCTGACCATCCTCTTTATCACCCATGATTTGAGCGTGGTAGGGGACTTGTGCGATGAGGTTCTGGTGCTTCGCCGAGGACGCCTGGTGGAACAAGGAAGCGTGAAAAGGGTCTTTCTCGCGCCGCAGGAGCATTATACGCGATCGCTCCTGGCCGCGGTGCCCACCTTGCGGGGCCGGGAGCTTTTGGCTGTCTGAAAGGACTTGCACCACACAGGGGTCGGGGTGCGTAGACGGCGCCGCAGTGTCACCTTCTTTTAAACTTCATGACACATTTCCGTAAACGGCACACGGTACAGGAAGTCAACCACCGGAGAGAAGTCGGCCTCTGTCTTTGCGGCCCGTGGGAGTTCCAGGACTGGCAGGGGCGGACGGAGGTCGTGACCATCCACGTTCTCATTATCGCGGAGGAGATGAAATGAACGACGGCGTGCTCATGGAACGGCGGAAATTTCTTCAACTGAGCCTCATGGCGGGGGGATGGCGGCGCTGCATGCGGCCCTGCCCAGGGTCGCGTCGGCGCAACCCAGGACGGTCAGCTTGGAAGAATGTTTGAGCCTCAGCCCTCTGGACATGGCCCAACGATCGGAAATCGTCCTGCGATCGTGGGACTCCCTTCGGCAAGCGGTTTCAAGCATCCGGAACGATTCTCTTCGACAGGCGGTTTTCGAGGTTCTGGACAATCCGGCTCCCACTTTTACTGAACCGCTCAGCTCGGAAAAGGATCGCAAAGAGGTCTACCGGCGGCTGCAGGCGGAAGGGGCGGTGGATGAGATCCCCTTCGACCAGTTTCTTCCTCCCGTGGACGATCCCCGTCGATCCCCATGGCCCTTCCTGGCGGCGCCGGGAAGCGGCTACCAGAGCCATCATGCCTACCCGGGCGGGCTCGTTACCCACACGGCGCTCAACACCATGGTGTCTCTCAGCCTCTATGAACACTACAAGGCGGTCTACGATTTTCAGCTGGACCGGGATGTGGTGATCGCTTCCCAGGTGCTCCACGATCTGCACAAACCATGGGTTTTTCAATGGCAGGAAGACGGCCGATCCCGCACGGAGCGAAAACTGGCCGGCACCGGCGAACACCACCCGTACAGCGTTGCCGAAAGCCTCCATCGCGGCCTTCCTGCCGAGGTGTGTGTGGCCCAGGCCTGTGCGCACAACCACCCGGGCTTTCCAAAGGATGAAGAAGGGCCGGTGCGCTGGCTCAAAGCCGCTGCAGCCCTCACCGGGAAGGATCCCGTGAGGGCGGGCCTGCTGGATTCGGACGGCAAGACGCTGCCCGTACCGCGGCGGATGGAAAACTTCGTCTGTCACCTGGGAGACCACGACTGGGTGCTGACCGTACCGGCCGCCAAGTGGGTGATGGATGAAATGAAGCGAATCGCCGTGAAGGACTACGGCCTGTCGGAAAAGGACCTGGAGGGGCGACGGTTCCATCAGCTGAGAAACTATGTCTTTTCCCAGGCGTCCATCATGACGCTTTACCACGTGCTGAGCACGCGGGGTTCCGACGCGCTTTCCCACACGGTGCGGTCCATCGTGGTTCCCGCCTGAAACGGGCGATCGGGCGTTTGCATTTGGGAGGATTTCCAGGAATAGATCCAGGAAAGGCAAAGGAGGAGCGCGATGTGGTCAGCAATGGTGCGCACGAGGAAGGTCACCCGGGCGCTGATCCTGTTGGGGCTCGTAGTCCTGTCGGCCCTGCTGCCCCATGGCGGGCTGTGGGCGGCGGACGGCTACTCCCAAACGGCCAAGTACATTTTCTACTTCATCGGAGACGGCATGGGCATTCCGCAGCGTGCCGCCGCATCGGCTTATGCCGGAAAGCCCCTCACCGTGGACACCTTCCCGGCCCAAGGGGTCACCACCACCTCCGCGGCGGATCGCTTCATCACAGATTCGGCGGCGGCGGGCACCGCCATGGCGTCGGGAATCAAGACCAAAGTCGGCATCGTGGGACTGGACCCCGACCTGAGGCCGGTCAAGACCTTGGCCGAGATGGCCAAAGAGCGGGGAAAGAAGGTGGGCATCGTTTCCAGCGTGAGTATCGACCACGCCACGCCGGCGGCTTTCTACGCCCACGTTCCGTCCCGGAGCATGTACCATGAAATCGGCATGGCCTTGGTGAAAAGCGGTTTCGATTTCTTCGGCGGCGGCGGTTTCAAGGATCCCGAGGGCAAAAGGTCCAAGGCGCCGCAGGGCCATGTGCTGGAGGCGGCTCGCGCGGCCGGCTACACCCTGGTGGACGACAGGAGGGAGCTCATGGCCTTGAAGAGCTCCCCCGGGCTCAAGGTGATCGCCGTCAACCCCTGGCTCCAGGACAGTGCCGCCCTGCCCTACGAAATCGACCGAAGGTCCCAGGACATCTCGCTCGCGGAATTCACTGAAAAGGCCGTGGAGCTTCTCGATAACCCGAAGGGGTTTTTCCTCATGGTGGAAGGCGGCAAGATCGACTGGGCCTGCCATGCCAACGATGCCGTGGCCGCCATTCGGGACACACTGGCGTTCGACGAGGCCGTACGGGTGGCTTTGCGCTTCTACGAAAAACACCCCCAGGAAACACTCATCGTGGTGACGGGGGATCATGAATGCGGGGGACTCACCCTGGGCTTTGCCGGAACCAAGTACGAGACGGAATTCAACATGCTGAAGCACCAGAAGGCGTCCTTCCAGAAATTCACCGACGAGGTGTTGAAGGAGTTCCGGAAGCAATGCGGCGACCGCTGCGATTTTGAAAAGATCAAGCCCGTTATCACCGCCCATTTCGGATTGAAGTTCACCGGGGATCCCCAATCGGATCCGCTGGTGGTCAAAGCCTACCAGGAAGCCATGCTTCGGGAGGCCTTTGAACGGTCCATGGCGTCCGAGCGGGTCCGCTCGGACGATCCCCAAACCTACCTTCTCTACGGGGATTACGACCCGCTCACCGTGACCATCACCCACGTGCTCGACAACAACGCAGGACTGGCCTGGACATCGTTCAAGCACACGGGGGCGCCCGTCACCACGTCGGCCCTCGGGGTGGGGGCGGAGCTCTTCAACGGCTATTATGACAACACGGATTTGGCCAAAAAGATCATGTCCGTCATGGGCCTGGCGCCCAAGGTGGTCCACATGGCCGACGCGGCCTGATCTTTTCCTCGCGCCATGTGCACCGCAAGGCAGCGGAGACGGCCACAGCCGTCTCCGCGCGTTTTTGTTCGGAGAAAGGAGCTTCTATGGGCGGCCCTTGGAGACGTCGGCTGGCGGGCTTTTGCGCCATCGTCTGCCTCACGGCGGCCTGTTTCTTCTTTCCGTCGTCCTACGGACATCGCGTGGACGACCGGGCCGTTCGCTGCACCGGCCGGGTCGTTGCCGTGGATGATTCTCAGATTCATCAGTTCGGGCTGATCCGCAAGGGTGCCCAACGTGTTTCGCTCCGGATCGAAAACGGCCCCTTCGAAGGCAGGCGGGTCCAGGCCGTGAACCAGTTGCTGGGGCGCATGGACATCGACAAGGTCTTTCGGCCCGGAGACCGAGCCCTTGTGGTCTTGTCTCTGAACCCCGAGGGGGAGATCGTCTTTGTGGCCGCCCAGGACCATTGGCGCATCGGGCGGGAAGTCGGCCTGCTGGGGCTCTTTTGCCTGCTGCTCTTGGCCTTCGCCGGCTGGACGGGGGCCAAGGCCTTGGGATCCTTTCTCTTTTCCGTCGTCTTCATCTGGAGGGTCCTGATCCCCGCCTTCCTGGAAGGTTGGGACCCCGTCCCCGTGGCCCTGGCCGGTACGTCGCTCCTCACCGCAGTCATCATCTTCATGGTCGCTGGATTCAGCTGGCGCGGTTTGACGGCCTTTCTGGGGGCCATGCTGGGGGTGTTCACCAGCTGCGTCCTCGCCATGGTCTTCGTACCGCTCTTTCACGTCAACGGGGCGGTGCTTCCCTTTTCCGAGACCATGCTCTACGCGGGATATGCCCATTTGAGTCTGCCGCGGCTTTTCACGGCGGCCATTTTCGTGGCGGCCTCCGGGGCGCTCATGGACCTGGCCGTGGATGTGGCCGCGGCCATGGAGGAGGTGGCCCGTGCCCGGCCGGATTATTCCTTCTCCCGGCTGCTGTCCAGCGGGCTTCAGGTGGGCCGGGCCGTGGTGGGCACCATGACCACCACGCTGCTGCTGGCCTACTCCGGCGGCTACATGACGTTGTTGATGGCCTTCATGGCTCAGGGTGTGCCGGTGCTCAACCTCATGAACCACGTGTATGTGGCTTCGGAAATCCTGAAGACCCTGGTGGGAAGCTTCGGTCTGGTGACCGTGGCGCCGTTCACGGCCGTTGTGGGCGCGTTCATCTTCGGGCGGGTAAGGTTTTCCAGAGCTCCGGCTCCGCGGCGCTCGGGGGTTGGAAATGCCGTGATCGGGAGCCGTGCCTCGACGGTCTCATCAAGCGGCTTCAAGGGTTCGGCCGTTTCCTGAGTGGAAGGCCAGGTAGGACTGCGCCGCTTCTCTTCCCATGGTTTTCTCCAGAAGTTTGGGATCCATCCGGGTGAGATCCACCAAGACCAGGGCGTCCAGCGCGTTGGAAAAGCGCGGGTCCACGTTGAAACCCAGCACCGTTGCGCCAACCTTCAGGTAGTGTCTCAGCAGGACCGGCAGGGATCGCTTCCGGTTTTCCAGGTCGGCCACCAGTTCCGAGAAAAGCTCGACGTTCCTCAGTCCGCGGCACAGGAGGCCGGTGTCCCAGGGCGGCGAAGGGTTGAGACGCGGCGGCCTCCGGGGCCGAACCCAGCGCCCCAGTTCCCAGGAGAAATAGTGGGCCTGGAGCACCGAACGGATCAGGTGGCGGGAGAGGACGTGGTAGTCGTCGCTGATGCTCACCGGGCCGATGAGGTTCGTGTAGATGCGCCGTCGGGCCACATACCGGCCGATCCCTTTCCACAAGAGCCACAAGGGAGCGTAGGCCTTTTGGTATTCCGGGCGCACGAAGGATCGGCCCAGCTCGAGACTTGCCGGCAAAAGGCGGCGAATGCCCCGCCCATACTTGAAAAGGCTATGGGTGTAGAGGCCCGAAAGCCCGATCCGCTTCAGGATCTGATCGGCCCTTCCGATCCGGTACGCCCCCACCACTTCCCGGTTGACCTGGTGCCAGACGAAAAGGTGTAGATAATAGAGATCGAAGCGGTCCAGATCCATGGATCTGCCGGTCCCCTCCCCCTCATTCCGGAAGGCGATTTCCCGCAAGCGCCCGATTTCCCTCAACACGTGGGGGATCCGCTCGGCGGGGGTGCAGTAGACCCGGTAGGGGCCGGACTGGAGAAGGCAATCTGCATCGGGCAAGCGCCGCACGTCCCGCTCCAGGAGCTCCACCGGCGGGGCGGGAGCCACGGGAGATCCCGGGGGGCGAGGCGGCGAAAAAGCGCCATGGGTGCCGAAAGATTTTCGGGTGCGCGGGGGCCCGCCGGGTTGTCCGCCCAGGCCCAGTGCATAGGTTCGGGCTCGGAGGTACTCCGCCGCATGGCGCGCCTCTGCCAGTGGAGGAGGATCCCGAAACGCCACGGGTTTTCCCACGGTCACGCACACCGTCGTCCCGTTCTTGTTCAGCAACTCCCGGGGCAACAAGAGGGTGCGGAGGCCCGGGTGGACAAGCCCCAGAAGCTGAAACAGCAGACTGTTTCGCCCTTCGAAGTGGACCGGCACCACGGGGCATCGGCTCCGGAGGGCCAGGCGGGCCACGGCTGGCTTCCACGGGGGGTCCATGATGCGCCTTCGCCGCACATGCATGTGGGAAACGGTGCCTGCGGGAAAAACCACCAGGGCGCCTCCGGATTCCAGCCATTTCAGGCATCGACGAAGCGGCCGGACGTTTCTTTCGGCGGATCCCTTCCGTCCGAAAGGATCCACCCCGATCACCAGCTGCCGCACTTCCGGGATTTCTTCCAAAAGCCAATTGGCCAAGATTTTCACGTCGGGGCGGATGCCGAGCAGGAGGCGGGCCAGGATGAGCCCTTCCAGGCCCCCGAAAGGATGGTTGGCCGCCACGATCACCGCCCCCTCACGGGGAACGGCGTCCATCGTTCCGCGCATGCGGACCCGAACCTGGAGGGCCCGGAGGGAACCGTCCAGGAATCTTTCCAGATCTGCGGTGTTCGCCACGGACCGATAAACTTCTTGCAGTTGATCCAAAGCGGCGATTTTCCCAAGCGGCTTGAACAGCCGGAGGCGGCGCACAGGGCCGGTGCCGCCGCCTTGCACAAAAAGCGATGGCCCTTTCTCCTTCATGGCCAGGCTCCTTCCCGTTCTCTTCTCACACGGCTTCGCGCAGAGAGGTCTCGTCGTCTCCGTCTTGGCGAAAGGCTCCCTCGTAAAGCCGCCACGTGGCCAGGAAGGCCTCCTTGAAGGACCGTTTTTCCATGAAGGTACGGGCTTTCCTCCCCATTTCACGGCGCGTTTCGGGATGGCTGCACATCCATGCCAAGGCCTGCAGCAGACTGTCTTCGTCCCCGGCCCGGAAGATGAGGCCGGTTGTCCCATCGATCACGTTTTCCCGGGGACCGCCCTGGTCGCTCACCACCGCGGGAAGGGCCGAGGCCTGGGCTTCCAGAACCGCGTTGCCGAAGGTGTCCGTGGTGCTGGGAAAAACGAAAAAGTCGCAGGATGCGTAGGCCCCGGAGAGGTCCTTGCCGGAGAGATAACCGGTGAAGACGGCGGGGGTTCCCCGAAGGGCCCGTTCCATTTGCTCACGGTAGGGGCCGTCGCCCACCACCACCAGGGCCGTTTCCGGGTGCATGGCGAGAAGCCGCCTGTAGGCACGGCACAAGATATCCAGGTCCTTTTCCTTGGACACGCGCCCCACGTAGAGGGCCGCCGTCTTCCCGTCCAATCCGTGCTCCAGGCGGAAACGCTCCGAGGCATTGTGAGGATGGAATTGTTCCGTGTCCACTCCGCGGGGATAGGTCCGGATCTTTTCCCGGGGAAGGCCGTGGCGCATGAGCTCGCGGCCGGTGGCGACGGAGGGCACATAGATGTGATCCATTTGATTATAGTACCAGATCATGTAGCGCCAGGTGGCCGCCTCCAGGCCTTCATCGCCGGTCAGGCGCTTCACGTACTGGGGAAACGCCGTGTGGTAGGTGGCCGCGATGGGAAGGGAAAGAATGCGGGCCGCGGCCAGGGCGGCCAGGCCCATGGGCCCCGGGGTGGCGGAATGGATCTGCGTGAAGCCCCTTTCGTAGCAGGCGGCCAGAATTGGAAGGAAAGGCGGGATGTTGAGGGACAATTCCGGATATTCGGGCAGTTGATACCTGCCCACGGGCCGGAAGTTCACCACTCCTTCGGGCAGCTCCAGGTCCGTCTCCTCCGCCGTGAAGAGTGTCAGACGATGCCCCAAGTTCCGGGCTGTGTGGAGCTGCTGGAGGAGCGTTTTGGCCACCCCGTTCACGTCCCGCACCGTGTCCGTAAAGTGGACCACGGAGAAGCTCCCCGCGGACGGTTCGACACCCATGGGAAGATGGTGACGTCGGGAGATCTCCAATGCCAGGACCTTGTCCTTGGTGAAGTGCGAATAGGCCACGAAGTAAGGGGCCAGCAAGCTGTAGAGAGCCCCGGCGGAACCCAGGCTGCCGAAGGTGTCGAACAGATTGGCGCCCCGCAGGTGCCGGCCGGCTCGATCCACCAGGTGAACCAGAAGGGAGTCGGCCACTTGGCCCACGAATTGGTGCCAGATCTTCTCCGCCTTGGAAGCGGAAGGGCTCCGGGGGGCATGGACCACGGCCGTGAATCGCGCGTCTTTGGACACCAGGCACTGAGAGGTTTTCCAGAAGGCCTTTACGGGGGGAAGCTCTTCTTCCGGGGTGGAGCTCCCCCATCGACGGCGCGCGGCCCGGGCCAGGTCGTAGACTTTCGAGGGCCAGGACGCCGATATTTCTTCCCGGTTCACGTCCAGGACCTTTTCCAGAAACCGGAACAGCACGTCCTTGTGCAGGTGACGGTCCAGGCGGAACCTTTCGCGATAATACTGGTAAGCGATGGCATAGAGATTGTGGGCCATGGTGAGGGGCGTGGCCGGGGTGCCCCCGGTCTGTGCGTGCCCGGCGGCGACCCCTGCCAGGAAGGAGCGCACGTCCCGAGCCTGGGACACCCGGGTCCAGGCACGGGCGATGTTAAGGGAGCTGTGGTCGTCCGAACCGGCGATCACCACCTTTTTCTCGGGCTCGGTGCCCATGGGAAGGATCCTGTGCGTTTCCGCCAGCCGAAAGAGGTGAGCCCTTTCGAGCCGTTTGAGGACCGCGCCCAGGACCTGGTTTTGGAAGTCGTTTCGGGCGCCGTTGAGCTCGAAGGCCTGGAAGAGCAGGAGCATCTTTTCGAAGTGCTCCACGGTGAGCTTGCCGTTGATGCCGTAGAGGGGATGGGCCACGGCGTGGAGGATATTTTGCTCATTCAGGAAGGAAACCAGTTCATGGATGTTTTCCCTTACTTTCTGGATGTCCCGGTGCTGGTCTTCCGAAATGTCGTAGGCCAGCACATGCACCTTGCACCCGTCTTCGGGAAAATAGGTGGTGATTTCCTCACTGATGAACACATCGGGCAGATGGGCGATCTCCAGGGCGCCCCGGATGGTGTTGTGGTCCGTCAACGTGACCAGGTCCATGCCGTGTGCCTTTGCGATGCGATACACTTCGGCCGGCTCGGTGAAGCTTTCCGGACAGCCGATCTTTTGCAGGATCCACTGGGACGGCCGGGTGGAAAATCGGGAATGGACATGCAGGTCTGCTTTCATCTGTCTCCCTCGCTTGCCTGGGTTTCTGGACTCAAGGGATTGTGAGGGCACACTGTTGCCGTTTCATCTCGCTTCGGTGACGATTTGGTGGTCGAAAGGATCGGCTCATTATCCCTACGGGGTGAATGGGGCAAAGTATCGGGGGGGCGGACGTGCCGGTCCGATAAAGAGATCGCAGGACGCACTGGTACGATTTCGGGGACGATTGGATTCTGGTGGCCGTCTTGGAGAAAATTCTCCCCTTTGATCCCCAAGCGCCCGGGGTTCAAGCCATCAAAGGAAAACGCGCCTGCCCGCCGGGGGACCTGGGAGGCCTTTGGGGCTACATGGATTTTCTGGAGGCGCGACATCGAAAAAGGCGTTTGGACGCAGCCCAGACGAAAACCCATAACGAGAGCTTCATGACGGGACAAGGGGATGTTCCCAAGTCCAGTTCGGCCAACACCAAGAAGGAGATGCAGCGGGCCTACAACAAGCTGAAGAAACTCTTGGAGGAACGGTCCAAGGAGGCCCTCAAGCCCGAGGAGGAAAAGAGGCAAAAGCGGGAAGCCCTGGCCGCCGCCGATTCCCTTCCCACGAAAAAGGTCTGGGCGCCATCCATCAGCTCAAGATGGAAACCGTGGCGGCGCCCAACGCCGTTTCGACCCGCCTGGAAGAAGAGGCCACTCGCTATGCCAAGATCCGCAAGGCCATCGAGGTCAAGGAGAGGGAACCGGGGGAGATTTTCGGCATAGAGCGCGAGGCCCAGGTGGCCGAGCGCGAAGAGCGCCTGGACGAAGGATGAATCCATCTGCCGGTTCGGCCGCCGTTTTGTGCAGGGATGGAGGGGATCCCCGCCCGCAGATCACGGATCACGGAACTCCACCAGGTGGCAGACGATGACCAGATCACCCGGACGGGTCCGGGGATGGGGCTGATCGCCCACGCCGGGGATGCGGATGCGGCTCTGGTGGGTGCAGCCCGGGGGGATGGTGACCGTGAGGGACTGTTGTTCCACGACTTCGCCCGTCCCGCGGCAGCGGGCGCAGGGCCCCTCGCCGAGCCTTCGGGAATTTCCGTTGCTTCGGCACTCCGGGCAGTAGCGGACCCGCTCGAAGCGGATCTCTTCTTCCGATCCCCACAGGAGGGTCTCCAGGGTCACTTCCAGGTCGAAGCGCAGGTCCACCTTCCTTTCCGGATACGCTCCCTGGGGGTGGATGCCCAGAATGTCGTGGAGCACCTCCGAGACCGCGTCGCACACGTCCGAAGTCCATCGGAAGGTGTAGCCCCTGCCGTTGTCGGGGCGGGCGATGCCCCGGCGAAGATCGTAAAGTTTTCGCTTTTCGGGATCGGACAGGATTTCGTAGGCATGCCGGATGCGCCGGAAGGTCTCGACCACGTCGCTGCAGCCGGGATTTCGATCGGGGTGCCAGCGCAGGGCCAGACGGCGGAAGGCCCCCTTGATTTCTTCTTGACTGGCCGTCTTGGACACGCCAAGGATATCGTAATAACAGGCGATCATGGTATCGATGGATCCCGCTTTCTCCGGGGGCTTCCCATGGAGAGGCCCCGGTGATCGTTGGGTCGCTTCCGGAAGATTGGGATTCTAAAAGAGATCTCCCGCACAAGACAAGGGTCTTTCTCGACGGGACCGGCGGCATGGTGGCCAAGACCTACACCTTCGGTGTCGTGGGCATCGAGGCCTTCCTGGTGGAAGTGGAAGTCCACATCGCCTCGGGGCTTCCTGCGTTCAACGTGGTGGGCCTGCCGGACAACATCGTCCGGGAGAGCAAGGAGCGGGTGAAGAGCGCCCTTCACAACTGCGGGTATCCCTTCCCCATGGATCGCATCACGGTGAACCTGGCTCCGGCCCATCTCAAAAAGGAAGGCGCCGGATTCGACCTGCCGGTGGCGGTGGGGCTCCTGGCCGCATCCGGCCTGCTGGAACTGGACCCGGAGCGCCTGCCCATCCTGGTGGGGGAACTCTCCCTGGACGGTCGGGTCAAGGCCGTGACCGGCTGCCTTTCCATGGCCATGGGAGCCAGGGCTCTGGGTTGTCCCGAGATGATCGTGCCGAGGGAAAACGCCGCCGAGGCGGCGGTGGTGGACGGGGTGAACGTCTACGCGGCGGACCATCTGGCCCGGGTGGTGGAACATCTGGGGGGCCGTGGGGCCCTGCCCCTTTACGAAAAGGACGACGAAATCCTTTTGGACGGCCCGTCCCGGGAGACCCTCGATCTTCGGGACATTAAGGGCCAAGAACACGCCAAGCGCGCCTTGGAAGTGGCGGCGGCCGGAAACCACAACATCCTGCTGGTGGGACCGCCGGGATCGGGAAAGAGCATGCTGGCCCAGCGGCTGCCGTCCATCTTGCCGCCGCTCAGCCTGGAGGAATCCCTGGAGACGTCCCGGATCTACAGCGTGGCGGGGCTGCTCAACGACCGTCCCCTGGTGACCGTGCGTCCCTTTCGCCATCCCCACCACACCATCTCCGATGCCGGCCTCATCGGGGGCGGCCACGTGCCGCGCCCGGGCGAGGTGAGCCTGGCCCACAACGGGGTGCTCTTCCTGGATGAATTTCCCGAATTCCGCCGAAACATCCTGGACCTGCTGCGCCAGCCCATGGAGGACGGTCGGGTGACCATCGCCCGCGCCGGCATCACCCTCACCTACCCGGCCCGCTTCATGCTCGCCGCCGCCATGAACCCCTGTCCCTGCGGCTACGCCGGAGAGCCCCGCAGGGCCTGCCGCTGTTCGTCCGTCCAGATCCAGCGCTACCGAAGCCGCATCTCCGGGCCCATTCTGGACCGCATCGACCTGCACGTGGAAGTGCCTGCGGTGGATGTGGACGATCTGAGAAACGGTTCGCACGGGGAGACATCCCAGGCGGTGCGGGAACGCGTGTGCGCCGCCCGGAGCCTGCAGCAGGAGCGGTTTGCCGGAACGGGCATCTTCGCCAACGCGTTCATGGGCCCGCGTGAGCTGGAGCGTTTCTGCCGTCTGGACACGAGGGGCGAGCGGCTCCTGGACGAAGCCCTTCGCCGGCTGCATCTGAGCGCCCGGGCCTACCACCGGATCCTCAAGGTGGCGCGCACCATTGCGGACTTGGAGCAAAGTCCGTCCATCGCTTCCCACCACCTCCTGGAAGCCATCCAGTACCGTTCCCTGGATCGGGATCTTTTTGCGTGATCCGTAATCCGTAATCCGTAATCCGTGGTCCGTGATGCGTGGTCCGTAATCCGTGATGCGTGGTCCGTGATCCGTGACGGGTGACGGGTGACGGGGGACGAGTGACGGGCGACGGGCGACGGGTGGTCCGTCCCTCCCCCCTTTCCCAAAGGGGGGCCGGGGGGGATTCCCCCTACCCCCTATCCCTTTAATCCTTAATCCTTGACTCTTTCCCTCCGGCCTCGCTTCCGGTAGGATGACTTTTCCCGGCCGAGACTCGGACCCGGGCCGGGGTGCAGACCGGAATCGGCGGAGCCGCCGCACACGAGGACGCTTATGCATTACATGGACAAGGATCCCGGGCGGGACCGGGGACGGAAGGGCAGCGGCAGACTCAAGGCGGGCTGGTGGATCGGCGCGGCGGCGCTGGTGGTCATGGTTTTGGGCGTGGCGGCCTTCGTGGCCGTGGCTTCCTACATCCAGCTGGAACGGTCGTTGCCCAGCATCCAGTCGCTCAAGGAATACCGGCCCCCTGTGGTGAGTCGGATGTACGCGGCCGACGGCACGCTCATTGGCGAATATTACAGGGAGCGGCGCTATGTGCGTCCGCTCGATTCCTTCCCCCGGCATGTGATCCAGGCCTTTCTCGCCGCCGAGGATGCCCGGTTCTATGAACACGGCGGGCTGGACCTGGCGGGGATCTTTCGAGCCATGGTGAAAAACCTCCGGGCGGGGGAGATCGTCCAGGGGGGGAGCACCATCACGCAGCAGGTGGTCAAGTCCCTGCTCCTGAGTCCCGAGCGCACCTACATCCGCAAGATCAAGGAAGCGATTCTGGCCTACCGGATCGACCGGTCCATGACCAAGGACGAGATTCTTTATCTTTATCTCAACCAGATCTACCTGGGGTCGAGGGCCTACGGGGTGGAGGCGGCCGCCCGAACCTATTTCGGCAAGAACGCCGAGGACCTCACGGTGGCTGAGGCGGCCCTTCTGGCCGGTCTTCCCAAGGCTCCCAGCCGTTTCAGCCCGTTCAGGAACCTGGAAAAGGCCCTGGAGCGGCAGCACTACGTGCTGGAGCGCATGGTGGAGGTGGGCTTTCTGAGCCCGGAAGAGGCCGTCGCGGCTCGGAAGGAACCTCTGGATTTCGCCGACCCGGAGGCCTCCCGGGTGCAGGTCCTGAACAGTTTCACCGAAGAAGTGCGACGGCGGGTGGAAGCCGATTTCGGAAGTGACGTGCTTTACGGCGACGGCCTGTCCATCCACACCACGCTGGATCTCGAGGCCCAGCGGGCCGCGGAAGCGGCGGTGCAAAAGGGCCTGGAGGAACTGGACAAGCGCCACGGGTACCGCGGACCCCACGGCCACGTGGAGGGCCCCGAACGGGATGCCTTCCTGCAGCAGCTGGCGGAAAAGTATCGGAACCTGGCCTCCGGCGCCGTGGTGGAGGCCGTGGTGCAGGAATGCCCCAAGGGGGGGATGTGCCGGCTGTTGCTGGGCAGGGAGCGGACGGCCCGCCTGCTGCCTCCGGAAAAGGAAAAGTGGGCGGCGGGGTATTTCAAGTCCCGCAAGAAGGGATTGAATCCGGGCGATGTGATCCGGGTGCGGCTGGAAGAGGAAGGGGACGGTTCCACGTGGAACGCACGCCTGGACCAGGAACCCGCCGCCGAGGGGGCCTTTCTGGCCATGGACCCCCGATCGGGCCGGGTCTACTGCCTGGTGGGCGGCAAAGACTTTTCCAAGAGTCAGTTCAATCGGGCCATCCAGGCCATTCGCCAGCCGGGATCGGCCTTCAAGCCCATCATCTACGCCGCCGCCCTGGACCGGGGATTCACGGCGGCTTCCGTGCTCATCGATTCCCCCATCATCCAGGACGACCCCAGCCTGCAGGGCCCCTGGAAACCGGCCAACTACGACCGGAGCTTCTGGGGCCCCATCCTGCTTCGCGACGCCCTCATCCACTCCCGCAACGTGGTCACCATCAAGCTCCTGCAGCAGGTGGGAGTGGACTACGTGGTGGACTACGCCCACCGGCTGGGGATCCGGTCGCCCCTCACCCCCACCCTCTCTCTGGCCCTGGGGGCTTCCGGGGTGAGCCTGTGGGAGCTTCTCACGGCCTATTCGGCCTTCGCCAACCAGGGGGTGCGCTCGGAACCCTACCTGGTGGAGGCGGTCTACGATCGCGACGGGCGCCTTCTCCAGCGGCACGAACCGCGGCAGGAGGCGGTCCTGTCGCCGCAGACGGCCTTCCTCGTGACCCACATCCTCCAGGGGGTGATCCAGGAAGGAACCGGCCGGGGAGTGCGCCGCCTGGGGCGCCCCGCCGCGGGCAAAACGGGGACCACCAACGACCTCAAGGACGCCTGGTTCGTCGGCTACACGCCCTCCACGCTGGCCGGTGCCTGGGTGGGCCACGACGACCATCGCCTCTCCCTGGGACGCAAGGAAACGGGAGGCCGGGCCGCCGCGCCCATCTGGCTCTACTTCATGGAAGCGTGGCTCCAGGGAAAACCCGTGGAGAACTTCGCCATCCCTCAGGGAATCGTCTTCGCCAAGGTCCAGCGAAAGCCGGGCCCCAAGTCGGAGGAGCCGCCGGAGGCGGCCTACGTGGCCTTTGCGGAAGGCACGGAGCCCCGGAGCACGGAAACGGCCCAAACCCAGCCCGGCGCGGGAGAATCCACCTCCGATTCCTTTTTCAAGTCGGACCTTTTCTGGAAGGATTGACGGCGTTCCATGGCCACTTCCCCCAGCGTGGATTCCTTTTTCGAGACGGACGGCCTGTTGTCCCGGGTGGTGGACCGCTACGAACACCGTCCGGCCCAGCGCCGCATGGCACAGGCCGTCTGGGAGGCCATCGTCCAATCCACGCCGCTTCTGGCCGAAGCGGGAACCGGAACCGGAAAGACCTTCGCCTATCTGGTGCCCGCGCTTCTCAGCGGTAAAAAGACGGTGGTCTCCACCGCCACCAAGGCCCTGCAGGACCAGATCCTGGAACACGACATCCCCTTCCTGAAGAATCACTTCTTTCCCAAACTCCGCATGAAGGTCCTGAAAGGCCGACGGAATTATCTGTGCCTTCGCCGCTACCATGAATTCAGCTACCAGCCTTCCTTCTTCAACCGCGAGGAAGCCGCCTCCTTCCATCGGCTTCGCACCTGGGCGTCCCGGACCCGCACGGGCGACCGCGCCGAAATGGATGCCCTTGCCGAGGACGCGCCCATCTGGAGCGAGCTGACGGCTTCCGGAGACCAATGTTTAGGGACCCAGTGCCCCCACAACGAAGAGTGCTTCGTCCAGAAAAACCGCCTGGAAGCCGCCCGGGCGGATCTTCTGGTGGTCAACCACCACCTCTTTTTCGCCTCCCTGTCCCTGGAAGGCGAAGGGTCCTGGGACCTGCTTTCTTCTTTCGACGTGTTCGTCTTCGATGAGGCGCACCGGCTGGAGGACGTGGCGGCCATGTATTTCGGCCTGGAATTTTCCAGCTTCCAGGTGGTGGAAACCCTTCGCGATCTCCAAAGGGCCGCTTCCGCCCCCAAGGCACCCGCGGAACTGAGGTCCCGGGTGGCGGGCACCGGGGAGCACCTTTCCCGCAAGCTGTGGGATCTTCACCAGGTGCTGGTGGAGGGGGCGGGGAAGAGGGGCGGCCGGGTGCGCCTGGATCCCCCCGCCTTGGGAAAGCCGTTTGCGCAAACCTGCGGGGACCTGCAGGAGTCTTTGCGGGAACTGGCGGCCTTTCTGGAAGCCCACAGTTCCCTTTCGCCTGCGTTGGAAATGGCCCGGGGGCGCCTGGGGGCCCTGTCGCGAAGTCTGGAGATGCTTTCGGAGCGGGAAGATCCCCGCATGACCTACTGGTACGAAGCCTCTCCGGTCCGAAAAAGCTTCACCCTTCGCGCCACCCCCCTGGAAGTGGCGCCCATCCTCTCGGAAAGGCTCTTCGGGCGCACCGGCGCCGTCATCCTCACCTCGGCCACCCTCACCACGGCCCAGAAGGGGCGGCCCGGCTTCCACTTCATCCGTGAGCGCCTGGGAGTGCCACAGGAAGCCGCGGAGAAGATCTTCCCGTCACCCTTCGACTTTTCCCGGCAGGCCCTGCTCTATCTGCCCCAGCCCTTTCCCGACCCCCAGGATCCCCAGTTCTGCGATGCCGTGGCGCAGGAGGCCCGGGCCGTCCTGGAACGAACCCGAGGCCGCGCTCTGTTTCTCTTCACCAGCTACCGGAACCTGCACGAAGTGCATCAAAGGCTCGCGGCCCGGGACTTTCCCTATCCCATCCTGTGCCAGGGGGAACGTCCCAAGAGGGCTCTTCTGGCGGATTTCAAGAGCGAGCTGCACTCGGTGCTGCTGGCCACCTATTCCTTTTGGGAAGGCATCGACGTGCCCGGCGAGGCCCTGAGCTGCGTGCTCATCGACAAGCTGCCCTTCGAAGTCCCCGATGATCCCGTCACGGCGGCGCGCCTGGAGATCCTGAAACGATCCGGGGAAAACCCCTTCTACCGCTACCAGGTGCCGCGGGCCGTGCTGCTCCTCAAGCAGGGCATCGGGCGCCTCATCCGATCCCGTTCGGACCGCGGGCTGGTGGTCCTGTTCGACTGCCGGCTCACCACCAAGCCCTACGGGCGCCTCTTCCTCGAGAGTCTCCCGCCCATGCCCGTCCTTCGCAGGCTGTCCGACCTTCCCGGCGATTTCCTCTGAACGCGGGTGTTCCAGCCCCCAAGGACTAGCGACACCCCTCAGGGAAGAAAGAGCCGGCAACGGGGCGTTTTCCCCTCTGGGGGAGCGCCGCTGGATTCGATCATCTGGCGGCAGCACCGCCATTGAATAAGCGGCCACCCATTTCGCGGCTTTCGCCGCTCCCACAGGTGTTGCTTTGAGCCCCCGACATTCCTGCAGCTTGCTGAAAACAGAACTCTTTCAGGATAATCGCACCTTGCGGCCATGATGGTCGGGAAGGTGGCAACTGCGGCCAGTAGCTAGAGCTCCCGGACGGGGGGGTGTGAGCTCCGTGTTCACGATCCCTTCTGCTCATCAGGGTAAAGGTCGATATCGGGGTAGAGCTTCTTGGCGCAGTCCGGGCAGATTCCGTGGCTGAACCTGGCCTTGGAATGCTTCCGGATATAGGTTTCGATTCGGTTCCAATACCCTTGGTCATCTCGAATCTTCTTGCACACCATGCAGATGGGTAGGAGTCCTCGGAGCATGCTGACTTCGCTGATGTCCTGCGCCACACAAACATAGCCCTCAATCTCCCCGTCCCGGGTTTGTATCTTGCTGCACGAGAAGAGAACGGGGATTTCTTTGCCATCCTTCGACCGGTAGCTGGTTTCGTGGGCCTTCACGGTTTCCATGGGGGGCGCATCGTGGACGTGGCGGTCGCGGGAAGCGTCGGGATGGACATGAATCTTGGTAAACGGAGCGCCCACCAGTTCGTTTTCCGAATATCCCAGCATTCGGGTGGTTTCCCTGTTGACGGAACGAATTCGAAACTCCGCGTCGGTGATGATGAGGCTGTTGAGCATGCTCTCGATGATATTGTCCAGGAAGTCCCTGGAAACCGTCGTCTGTTGCAAGTCCTCCATCATTTCCCTGAAGGCCTTGGCCAGCTGTCCCAATTCGTCGGAGGACTTGATGTCCGCCAGTTTTTCCGTGGACCAGGTGCCTTTGCGGACGTTTTCAATGGATCGCATGAGGTTTTCTACCGGCTTGGTGACCCAGAGATCGAACAAGGTGAAGATGAGAAGGGCGCCCATGAGAAGGAACACGGTGGCGGTGATGGCCGAATAAGAGATGAGGGAAAGCGCCTTGTTGAGGATGAAGGAGCGGGGAAAGCCGATTCGGATGGTGGCGACGGGCTCGTCGTGGCTCCCCAAAACGGGCAGCTGGAAATCGTAATAGGCTTGTCCGTTCATGGAAAAGAGCCGTACCGTCTTTTGCCGGCTTCCCGGGGTCGCCGGGGGTACGGCATCCCCGATGCTTCCGCTGCCTTTCCGCGGGTCGCTCCGGAAAAGCACCTTGCCTTGCGGGTCCAGCACCATGGCATAGGACAAGAACTTGAAGTTTTCCACGACTTCCGTGCACATCACCTCGAACCCTTCCAGTTGCTCCAAGGGAATGCGCATCTTCAAGATTCTGTCCAGCTGCGATTTCAGGCTCTGGGCAATGACGAAGGTTTCCGATTTGCGCGCATCGAAGTATTCCCGGACAAAGTAAATGCCGTTGACGGCCGTGCTGGATCCAATGGCCAGCAGAAAGATCCCGATTCCGATGAGGATGGTTTTTGTTCGGAGACGGACGACCATCTATTGCTCCCATTTGAATTGAGTGACGATTTCCGCGGACAAGAGAAGGCTTGCTTGGATGGTGAGGCCCAGCTTCCGCGCTCGCGCAAGGCTGATGACAGGCTCTCCCTTCAAGGACGGATGCATGGTGAGCGAACGGGGCGGCACGCCGTCCACCAGGATGCGGCGGGCTAGTTTTCCCGCCTCAAAGCCCTGATTGAATCCCGAGACCGTCACTGCGCAGAGGGTTCCGTAGGAGATCCGATCCTTCCAAAAGGAGAAATCGGGCAGGGAACTGTTTTCGGCCGTCCAGCGAAGGACTTCCGTGTAGGGCACGTTCCGGCCGGAAGAGTCCTTGAAGGTGAAGATCCCCAGGAGGGCCACGGCATCGGCTTCGTTGGGGAGCTCCTTGATCCGCTTCTTGTAGTGGTCGAAGGTCCGGATCACGTCCCAGCTGACCACCTCAATATCTTTCAGTTTCGGCAAGAGCGTCAGCATGCGCTCCGCCACCCCTTCCCATGTGGGGTCGTCATCGAAGATGACGGCGATCCTTTTGACGTTCGGAACGATTTCCCTCAACAAGTTGACCGTTTCCACAAAATGCTCCTGCTCCATGATGCCCGTCACGTTGGAGCTTCCCACATAGCCGTACTTAAAGGGATTGGCGTTGACGCCGCTGAAGACGATGGGAATGTCCCTGTTGACGTAATGGGCGGCGACACGGGCCTGTGCCAGATCGTCCGTGGCGTAGACGAGGTCGGGACGCCAGCTCTCGATGATTTCCCGGGCTTCTCGGCTCACCTTCTCAAGATGGGCTTCGGACGTGTTTCGCTTTCCGTCCAGCTGGACCACGCGGTATTCCACGTCCAAATCCTTCAAAGCGGCCTTGAAGCCGTTGAACTGATCATCGGTCCACTTCCAAGGGGAGTGGTAGCTCATGACGTGGAGGATCTTGAAACGGCGCTGAGTCTCTGCTGAGGCCTGGCCTCCGAGACAGGACCCGGCCAGGGCGAATGCACACAGCCATACGGCGAGTTTTCCAGCGGACAATCGTGATCGGCCCATTATCATCCCCCTGAAGCGTCAGAAACGGAACCCGGTATGCGCTCTATCCTAAAGGTACTTTTTCATGGGTTCCAGGTGTTGTCAAATCCCAGCGTTAAAGTGGGAAAGGCGATGCCCCTCCAAACAGGAGATGGCCCTCTTGGACCGGCGGGTTATATTGGTGGCAGAGGAGAACCCCATTTCGGAGGATCTTTGTCTTCCGCCCCGTGCGGGACGCCCGTCCCGAAAGGAGGGACCGCCATGGAAGAGCGCCTGGAAAAGTGCGTTTTGGTGGCCGTGGACGGATCGGAGAGGTGTCTGCAAGCCGTCTCCCGGTTCGGATCGTTCCTTCGCGGCCGAAAGGATTGCTGCTTCGTTCTGCTGCACTGCGTGCAGCAGAACCTGCTCCTCTATCCCGGGGAATTGTGGGATGCGGAAACATCGCTTCGGATCGCCAAGGACACCCAGGAAAAAATCTGCCGCAGCATCACCGAACCGTGCCGGAAGGCACTCCGCGAAAACGGTTTCGCAGAAGAGCAGGTGGAAACGGCCTGCTGTTTCGACAGCCTGGACCCGGGCATGGACATCCTCCGGACGGCGGAACGGCACAAGATCCGAACCATCGCCGTGGGTCGGCGCGGCCTCACCCCGGCCGAAAACCTGCTGCTGGGGAGCGTCTCCAGCCGTGTGGCCCAGTACGCCGAACACCGCACCGTGTGGGTGATGGATCCGGAAGCACCCTCCAGCGGCAAGGTCCTGGTGGCCGTGGAAGGAAGGCCCGAATGCCGGGCGCTCACCTACTACGTCAACGAGTGGATCGCTCCCACGTCCGGTCTTACCTATACCATCCTGCACATCCTGCCGCCCCTTCCCCCCGCGCTCTGGGACGACGGCCACATTCTGGATGCAGGGGAGCGGGATGAACGCCGTGTGTGGCGCAAGGGCTGGGAGACGGAAACCCGCCGCCACGTGGACCAGTTCATGGATGAGGCCCGCCATGCCCTGATTCTTCAGGGCATTCCGGAATCGGCCATTGAAACGCGGGTTGTCACCGCCCGGCGCGGCATCGCCCAGGATCTCCTGGCGGAGATCGAAAGGGGAGACTACGAGGCGATCCTGATCGGCAAGCGGAGCTTCAAGGAGCGCAAGCCCTTCCTCATGGGAAGCCACGCCAACAAGCTCCTTCACAACGCCCGCAAGGTCCACCTGTGCCTGGTGGAGGCGCCCTGACCGAAGGCCGAACTCGTTACCAGCCGCTGCCGCCTCCGCCGCCTCCCCCGCCGCCCGAGGAGCCGCCACCTCCCGATCCCGACGAAGAGCCGGGAGGCGAAGACGCGGAGGCCACGGCTCCCGCAAAGGAGCTTCCCAAGCTTTCGGCGAAAGACCGCGTGCCGAGGGAGGACCAGTGCGTGCCCCGATACCACGCGGGGCGGTAGCGGCGGTCCGGTGCGCCGTCCGCCTCCAGGATCCCGGCGAATCGCTCGCACCATTCCTGCTCCACGTCCAGGGCCATGGCGTAGGGGAGGTTCCTTTCGAAATGCTCCGGGGTCCGGTCGGGGGGATGGAGGATGTTGAGGCGGTCTTCTTCCGCTACGGAGAGATACCGGCGGAATCCTTCGATTTGATCCAGGAGCTTCCGGCCGAACGAGGTGGGAGCCTTCAAAAGAAAATAGAAAACCGGGTGCGTGATCGCGAGGCACACCAGAAGCAGAGCGCCTCCCCACGACACGGCGCCGGCGAACAGGGTCAAACCCATTATTTCGAAGCCGCAGAAGGCCGCCGCCATGAAGGTGGGAGTCAGCGCGGCCGCCTTGGATGGGGCCGATTTCCAGGCAGCGAGGGCTCGATGGACCAAGAGGAGACAGGCGACGGTCCAGATGGAAAGCCACAGGGTCATGAACGCGGCCGAGGAACGGTCCCGGGAGCCCAGGACCATGGCCGCCAGGGTGGCCAGGGTCATCAACAGCGCAGGGGCCATATACTTGGAATTGGTGAAGAAGGCGACCTTTCGGTACCTCTGGGAAAGCTCCTTGTGGAGCGCGTCCATGGCCTGGCGAAGCCTCGGCGTGTAACGCTTGCCCAAGTGAACAGAGGCGGCCTTGCTGCGGGTGAAAAGCTCCTCCGCCACCGGCCTTTCCTCCGGCGACAGCCCCTCTTCCCCCTGGTTCGTGCGCCGGAGCGTGTAGCCCTTGTCCTCCTCCTCGATGGTCAGATATCCCTTCACGGCCATGTTCACAAGCGTTGCGGCCAGGGCTTTTTGATCGAATCCCATGCGCCGCACATAGCGCACGGCCGCGGGGGAAAGATCCTGGGGAGGATGGAAGAGCGGAATGATGGTTCCCGGTTTGGGATCCCTTCCGACGCGGGCCCAGACGACCAGGCAATAAGCCACAATGCAGAGCAGCCCCAGGAGTCCGGCGCCCAGTCCCGGGTTGTCTTCCAACAGGTAGCCCGCTCGATCCAGTGCGCCGGGTTCCGCGACAAACCCCTTGGGCCAGGCCACCGCCACGGTCAGCCCTTCGCGGGGCTTCAGCGGACGGGTGGTTTCGAAGGTCACCCAGCCGCCACCTTCGGATGAAAAGCGAAAATCCTTCCCCCTGGCTCCCGCAGGACCCGTATAGGCCGCATATTGCACGAGGGACGCGCCTTCGGGCAGGCGGATCCGGGCCGTCACCCGCTCCATGGGAAAGGTCCAGTCGGTTCCGGTCACGTTCCAGTAAAGTTCGTCGTATTCCGGGAAAAACCCCAGCTGCCGGGTGGTGCGGTACGTGATCTCGTAGCGATAGACCCCCGGTTTCAGGAAAACGTCCTTGCGCCCGATGTAGATCCGAACCCCGTTGGAGGCAGGCCGCATGTGGTAGGGTTCGGGCCTCCCGTCCCGCCGGACCTCCACCACCTCGAAGCCCACCCGCACGGTGTTGCCGTAGCGGTCCTTGTACGTCGTGGGAAAATCCCTCACGATGCCGCGCTTGATGGTCCTGCCCAAGGCTTGCACCGTGATGGATTCGGTCACCGTCAGGCTCGAATCGGCCTCGATGAGGATGGTGCTGTGGAAATGGAGGATCTTTTCCGTTTCAGCGGCGGATGCCGGGGCGGGGGCGACCCAAAGAAGGGCCGGCACCAGGAGCGCCCAAGCTGTTTGAAGAAGCCTTCGGATCATGGGGCTCACCTCGTCAGGAAAAGCTCACCTTGGGGACCGCCCGTTCCCCTTCCTCGATTTCCAGGAACCGGGCCTTCCGGAATCCGAAAAGGGAAGCGAAGAGATTGCTGGGGAAGGATTCCACCAGGATGTTCAGGTCCCGGACCGTGCCGTTGTAGTAGCGTCGCGCCAGCTGGATCTCGTTTTCTATGTCGGCCAAAGCCTGCTGAAGCTCCAGAAAATTCTGGTTCGCCTTGAGATCCGGGTAGTTTTCCGCCACCGCGAAAAGGGCCCCCAGGGCGCGACCCAGGCCGCGCTCCGCCTGCTCGCGCTCTTCCACGGAAGATGCCTGCAGGGTCCGGGTCCGTTGCGCCGTCACTTCTTCCAGCACGCCGCGCTCGTGCTGCACGTAGCCGCGGACCGTCTCCACCAGGTTGGGGATGAGGTCCGTGCGCCGCTTGAGCTGCACATCGATGCCGCTCCAGGCCTCCTCCACCAGGTTCCGGGCGCGCACCAGCCGGTTGTACAAGACCACGGAAAACAGAAGCACCAAGACAAGAACCGCTCCGATCACCAGGGTCGCCATGGCGGATCCTCCCGCAATTTCAAAGGTGAGCCGATCGTTCCAACACCACGGGTTTGTCTGAGAATGGCCCTTCGGCTGAAGATGCCCGGGGCTTGCGTTTCCCTCTTAGCCGCGGGGCTTCAGCCCCGCGGAAAGGGTCACCGTAACTCCATGAAGTGACAGGAAATACGGCCTATCCGAGGCGGGGGTTCCTCCGCAGCCCTAAAGGGCTGCGCTACGAAAAAAGAGGTCGTCCGCGGCGTTCTCGCACAGGCTCCTGTTTTGCCGGTACACCGAAGATAGGAAAAAACATCTTGGAGTGCAAAGGCGAAACGGGCTTCTGAGACTTGACAGGAAGGGGTGCAGGGGCTATTTGCTTGTATGCAAGTAAAGTGACTGCGAGGGAATGGCATGCTCAAAAAACCGGAAGACTGCATCTTTTTCCAACTGGCCAAGGCCGCCCAGGCGGGGGTGCGATACTGGACGTCCCGGATTTCCCACCTGAACGTGACCGCCGTGCAGGGCCTTGTGCTGGCTTTTCTGGCCGATGAGGACCGGGTTACCTCCGCACGGCTGGGCCAGCGGGTTCAACTGGACAGCGCCACCCTGACCGGCATCCTGGACCGGTTGGAGCGGCTGGGCTTTGTGGAACGGCGAAAGAACCCCCATGATCGCCGGTCCATCCTCATCTGCCTCACGGACGAGGGAAAGCGCGTGGCCCGGGAGATCATCCGCATCAGCCGCGAAGCCAACGCATCGTTCCTGAAGGAGATCTCCCAAGAGGAGGAGGCGCTCTTTCGAAGCCTTCTGGTGCGTTTGGCCCAGGGCGGCTGACGGGAGCGGAGCCTTGTAAAGGACGAACGATCATGAAGCGGACCAAGATCACCGAGACGGTGGAATACGTGGAGCCGCGCTCCATGAAGCTCTTTCGGGCCTGCGCCGGGGTTCTGGTTCACGGCTCTCGGCGCATCGCCATGGACGCCAACCCGGGCCCCGGGGACGCGGAGGCCCTGCTGGAGGAGTTTCGGCCCCACGTGGCCTTTCTGAGCCATTACCACATTGACCACACCATCTGGGCCCGGGCGGCGGTCCAAGGGGGCGCCCGGGTGGTCATTGCGGAATCGGAGGTGCCTCTTGTGCGGTCGCTGGCCCATTTCGTGGAAAGAACGGCGGGACCTGCGGGACTCACGGAATCGTGGGAGCGGTTTGTGACGGAGACGGCCGGCTATGGGCAAGTGCCCGCCGTGGAGCCCCTCCGGGCCGGCGACGGCGTTTTGGACTGCGGGGTTCCCATGGAGCTGGTTCCCACGCCCGGACATTCGCCCGGCCACACGGCCGTCTTCTTTCCCCGGGACAGGATTCTCTTCACCGGGGACATGGGACTGGACCGATTCGGCCCCTGGTATGGGTGGGTGGACTGTGATCTCGCGAAGATGGTGGAATCCTACCTGCGCCTGAAGGCCCTGGATGCCCGGGTGCTTCTCACGAGCCACGGGGGGGTGATCACGAAGGATATCCCGGCGGCCTGGGACGGGGCGCTGGGGGAGATCTTTCGCCGGGAAGGCAAGGTGGAATCGTGGCTGGATCAGGGCTGGGACCGGGAGCACATGGTCCGAGAAGGGCTCTTTTTCCCCAATAAGGACGCGGTGGCCGAACCCATGCGATCCTTTCTCCGCATGTGGGACGGAACCATGGTGGACCATCATGTGAAGGCCCTGGCGCACGGGGGGCTGAGGGGCCTTTTCCCGGATGTCTGCAGAGGTCTTGGTATTCACTGAGATGCCGTGAAGAAGGCACCGACGGCCCTGGGCGGTGCCGTGTGGATCCAAAGGGGGAGATCTTTCAAAGAGGGGATGCTCATGAATCACCACCAGTTTCGATGGCTGCTCAATGTGTATCCGCCGTATCTGGGTGCGGGAGTTCGCGTCCGGCACCTATCGGAAGACTACCGGGACATTGTGGTGGAGATGCCGCTCACCTTCCTGAACCGAAACTACGTGGGGACCCATTTCGGCGGAAGCCTCTATTCCATGGTGGATCCCTTCTACATGCTCATGCTCATCAAAAACCTGGGACCCGACTATATCGTCTGGGACAAGGCGGCTTCCATCGATTTCGTCAAGCCCGGCCGCGGAACCGTGCGGGCGCGCTTTCATCTGGACGAGGAAACCCTTAGGGATATCCGCCGAAAGGTGGCGGAACGGGGCAAGGTCCTGCCCACCTTCACGGTGGAGGTGGTGGACGAATCGGGGGACGTGGTGGCGAGGATCGAAAAGGTGCTCTACATCCGCAAGAAGACCCCTTGAGACCTGGGGGCTTCTTGACGTCTCTCGTCCAGATAGCGGCGGACGACTCCGTGGGCCTTTCTCACGGAGAGAGCGTCGCGCAGTTCCAACACCCACCAGTCACAGAAAGGAAGTGCCGCCAGGAGGTCCAGGCGGACCGAGAGATCCGCGGGGTCTTCCGGCGGGATATGGTGATCGTCCACTTCCAGGTGGTAGACGTGGGCGTTGAGAAACCGATCCGGCTGGGGCGAGACCAGGTCCTCCAGTTCGAATTGTTGGCTGGTGATGGACGGGCTCACGGCCGCATGACCGATGTCCAGGGTGGCCCAGAGTCCCGTCTTTCGAAGCATCTTCTCATAGAGGTCCGGGCGGCTCGTCCATCCCCAGGCCAGGTTTTCCAGGCAGAGGCGCAGCCCCAGGTTCCGGGCCGTTTCGTTCAGACGGTTGAGGTTTTCCAGGGTTCGGTGCCAGGAAAGATCCTGGGTGGTGGATCGCCCGAGACCCACATGAATGGTGAGGACGCGGCCTCCCAGCCCGGCCGTTACCCGGCAGAGCCTTTCCAGAACGCTCAGGGCGGCTTGCGCCCGGTGCGGATCGCGGTCCCCCGGATCCACATGGGGGAGTGCCGCATGATAGCGGATCTCCAAGGGTTCCAAACGGGCCAGGGTGCGGGCCAGCCGCGACTGTTCCAGCGGGGTGCGGGGAAGCGTGTGGGGGCGGAAGCTCCAGTCAATGCCCTCCGCTCCCAGTTCCATGGCCAGATGGCGCAAGACTTCCACATCATCCACAAAATTGGGTAGGGCCAGCCTGGGAGTGTTCAAACGCCCGTCCTTTCCGTAATCCGTAATCCGTGGGCCGTGGAGGCTGTCCAACAATGGCTCACCGACTTACAAGGCCGAGGAAATTGGCTCCTCCTCGTAGCCGCGGGGCTTTAGCCCCGCGGGAAAGGGCCATATGGAGGGCTGTCGCCTCCCTTTTCACAGGGGGCGCCGGGGAGAATGCCCAAGGCACTCCTGTAATCATTTCCTTCCCGTGCGTCCAATAGGAAAAGGCGATGGAAGGGAGGCCGTCATCCCCAGGAAATCCAATCGCTCAGGGTGGGCGGGGGCGTGGTGAAGCTGAAGCTGGGCTTCCAGCGGCAGACGGCGGTGAGTTCCACGCCGCCCTGGATGACCGAAACCGGCCGGTCGGACGAAACGACCACCACCAATAGCTGATCGTGTTCCGCCGTAAAACGCAGGGCGGAGTTGAAGCGGGCGCCCCGGGCCCGGTCCTCTCCGGGAACCGCCCGGCCGTCCAGAAGGCAGGCGAAGCGATGTAGGCGGCCGTCGCGGCCGATGTGGAGGGCCCCGTCCACCTTGGCCAGGGATTTGGCCAGGTCCAGGTAGGCCGGGTCCTGTAGATCCAAGGGACGGTCCAGTTCCTGGCCGGAAATGGCGATGGGGGTTTCGTTCAGGTCCAGAACCAGCGTACAGCCGTGTTTTTTTTCCTCGGCCCCGTGCACGATGGCGGCGGTGATCCGGAACAGGGTGTGCGCCACCGACGAATCCACCGAGGAGCTGAGCAGGGCCTCTTCCAGCTGAACCAGTTTGGCCCGGCGGTTGGTGGAATGGAAGCGGCCGTCGGAAAAGCTGCAGACAGGACTCCCGTTCAGATGCAGGAAACCGTAGCTTCCGCGGAAATCAGCCGTGACCCGGCAGTCCGGCAGGGCGCCGCGGGCGATGCCCACCAGGGAGCGGCCGTCCGAAACCAGCTGGCGATCGGAATATTCCACGGCCTGGAGAAGTTTTCGAATATGTTTGGTGTTCTTGATGTCCGGCTGTTCCAGCCTGGGGAATCGCGCCATGAAGGGAATCTCTTCCAGGAACCGCTCTTCCACGAAGACCAATTCCCCCCGCGGCCAGGCCCCTTCTTCCGGCGTCTTGGATATCTCCAGGACGGCATCCAGGATGGGATAGACCTGGAGCCGGTTGTCCCAGCCGATCATCATGTTGAGGCCGTCCATGACGGCGTCCCGCACGGCGTGGGTGGCGTATTCGCGGAGCACGTACCGGGATGAGCCGGTGTAGAACGCACTGGAGGTGGCAAAATCGTGGCTGAGCAGCCACACGGCGTGTTCCAGCCACCTTTCCGTGGGGGCCACGGAACACATGTCCGGGTGGTGTTCCGTAAACCACATCTGGTAGAAGATGGATCGGGATCGGCCGCCGTAGGAGATGAGCCCCGCCATTTCCAGGTTCTTTTCCGGGTAAATCTGGCCGAAGCGCTTCATGCCGTGGGTGTCCGGAGCATTGGAGCGCCACTCGTCGGAATCCAGATAAAGCGCCTTGAGCATGGGCTCATGGCCCCGGAGCAGGTTCTCCGGGTCGCAGATCCTCATGGGATCCCCGGGGGATTCGGCATAGAGCAGAGCGGCGCGGCTGGGGCCCGAGAACTGCGAAAGGCCTTCCCGCAAGCCGTCCAGGACGTTGAAGATGAAGAGGTTCTTGGCGGATGTGGTGGGCATGGGGCGCTCCCGGCGTGTGCTGGCATGTAGGCACGAGTCGCCCCTTCCTTAGGGTCTTGTGACGAATTTGTCAAACAGGAAGCAGCATGTCCAACGGGACGATTCTCTTTCGTGGTGCGGTTCTGGCCAATGGGCATGAAGTCCGTTCCTACCGGAACGCATTGGCCTCTTGGGTGGGGGCGGGGGTTATCCACGCCCGCCGTTGGCACGGTTCCAGAGAAACCCGGTGGAAAAACCGCTTGGTTCAGGCGGATGTTAGACGAGGCTGATCACCCGGTGGGCCAGTTGCATGGAGGTGACGATATCCAGCATGTTGGTGGTCTCCCCCACCTTCTTTCTTTCCAGCAGGCCGAAGTGGGAAAGGCAGGTACCGCAAACCAGGATATGGACACCGGACTTTTCCAGGTCCTGGAGCACCCCCAGCACCGGGGAATCGTCCACGGTGAGCGTCACGCCGGCGTTGAGAAAGACCAGACGCCACAGGGCGGGGCCCATCTCCTTGAGGGTCCCCAGGAAGTTTTCCATCAGCTTCTCGCCCAGCATGTCGTCCCCGGTTCCCATCCGCCGGGTTCCCACCAGCACCAGGATCCGGGCGTTTTCGGCGTCGTCCGGTTCGGGAACGAAGACCTCACAGGCCTGGGCGCCGTCCCGGGTGCCTTCCACCAGGATGGTTTCGCCCTCCGTTCGGACCTCCACCCGGTAGCCGCTTCTGGAAAGAAACCGGCGCACGTTTTCCTTGGCCGCCTCGTTGTCCACCAGAACCGTAATGGGATCCGCGTCCCCCTGGTCCACCGCTTCCTTGGTTTTCAACACAGGTGCCGGGCAGGCCAGCCCTCGACAGTCGATGTGCTTGTGCGCCATGGTCGAACGCCTCCTCGGTCTGAGCAAAGGATTGAATCACTCGGCAAGATAGGAATCCGAGGGCGCACAAACAAATAGGAAGTTTCGATGAAAGGGGGGCTCAAGAATCGGGCCGGCCTATAACTTTCGGCCGCACCTTCACGTTGTTGAAAATGCTCGGAAGACTGACCGCTATCCGAAAATCCTTTGGCAGCCCTCAAGGGCTCCGCTACGGGAAAAGCAGTGATTCCCGGCGTTTTTCAGACAGTCTCTTAGGTTCCCAGGCACTGCTCGCAGATGCCGTCCACCCGGATTTCCACCTTTTCGGCGACGCCGGGGAGCGCGCCGGAGGCGTCCTGCCATGGGACGGGAAGGCTTTCCGGGGGAAGACAGGCCATGAGGCCGCATTGGCGGCAGAAAAAGTGCGCATGCCGCGGGTGGTGTTCGTTGGGGGCCAAGCCGTAACGAAAACTTCGATCCCCTGCGCTTATCTTTTCCACCAGCCCGCTTTCCACCAGGGAATCCAGGACCCTGTAGACGGTCACGCGGTTGATGGGCCGGTCCGTCTGGACGGCCTCATACACGTCCTGGGCGGTCATGGGCGCCGGAGCGGCCCCCACCACCCGAAGCACCGCCAAACGGTGCAGGGTCGGTCGAAGCCCTACCGCACGAAGAAGCCCCGAATAGTCGCAGCGCTCACACATGATCCTTCCCTTTTTTCCGCTTTCTTGTCTCCCGGCCCATGGGCCCCATCGGGGCCGCCCCTGGATCCGACGCACGCCAACATCTCGGGGCTTCAGGCCCGGGGCCTCAGGGACGACCATCCCACGAAGGCGAAATAGGCCAGGGAGGCCACGCAGATGATGGCGGCGCCGGAAGTCACGTTGAAACGGACGGAAATCCACAGGCCCGCCAGGGCGAAGACGCAATTGAGAAGCCCGGCCGTCACCATCATGGATGCCAGGGACCGGCAGCGTTTCTCGGCCATGTAAGGGGCGATGGTGAGCAGGGCGATGACCAGGATGAGCCCCACCACCCGGATGAGCGCCACCACGGAAAGCGCCACGGCTCCGATGAGCAGAAGCTGGAGGGCGGTTACCGGAATGCCTCGCACCCGCGCGAATTCGTCGTCGTAGGAAACCGCCGCCAGGTCCCGGTAAAAGAGGGTCACAAAGAGGAGGACGGCGGTGATGAGGGCGGCCATGGCCGCCAGGGATTGTCGGGAAATGGTGAGGATGCTGCCGAAAAGATAGCTCATGAGGTCCACGTTGTAGCCCGGCGTCAGGTCGGTCAGCAGAACCCCCACGGCCATGCCGAAGGCCCAGAGGACTCCGATGGCCGTGTCCGCGCGGTGGCGTTCCTTCAGATAGATCCATCCCATGATGAGCGCGCCGGTGAGGGTAAAGCCCAACACGCCCCAAAGAGGCGAAAAGCCCAGGAAAAGGGCGAGCCCCACGCCTCCGTAGGCCGCATGGGCGATGCCGCCCGCCAGATAGGCGATCCGGTTGGCCACCACGTAGGTGCCCATGACTCCGCACAGGATGCCGGCCAAAATCCCGCCCGCCAGGGCGTTCTGAACAAAGGGAAGCTGGAGCCATTCACTCACAGCAGGGCCCTCCGTGGCAGGGCAGCACGCGGTGGGGCAGGTGTCCGTGACCCAGCAATTCCACGGGGCAGCGGTAGCCCAGCCGGAGCATGTCCGGGGTGACTTCCGGGGCGTGGTGGTGGATGAGGGAGCGATTGACGCAGATCACCGATTTCACGTAGCTGGAAAGCACCATGAGGTCATGGGTGACCACCAGGATGGTGATCCGCTCGTTCAGGTCCTTCAGGTGGCTGTAGAGGTCCGTCTGGCCCATGGCGTCCACGCTGGCCGTGGGTTCGTCCAGAAAGAGGGCCCGGGGGTTGGAAGCCAGGGCCCGGGCGATAAAGACCCGCTGTCGCTGCCCGCCGGACAGCTCCTCCATTCTCTTGTGGCGCTCCGGCCACATCTCCATCTTGTCCAGGGCTTCTTCCGCGGCTCGATGGTCCTCCCGGGAGTAGCGGTGGAAAAGTCGCCCGGGACGAAGGCGGCCCATGAGGACCACGTCCAGGGCCGAGATGGGGAAGTGCTTGTTGGCATGGATATCCTGAGGCACGTAACCCACCAGGTGCGCGGTGCGCTCCGGCGACTCTCCGAACAGGAGCACCTGCCCGCTCCGGGGCCGCAACAGCCCCAGGAGGATTTTCAAAAGGGTCGTCTTGCCGCCCCCGTTGGGGCCGATGACGGCCGCAAAATCCCGCTCCTCCAACCGCAGGTCCACACCTTCCAGGACCTGGTGGCCGTTGTAGGAAAAAGAGACCCCGCGGAGGCTGGCCGCTTCCTTTGTCGGTTGGGAGTTCATCGAAGGGCCTCCCGGATACGGCGGCTTGCGGCACGCAGGTTTTCGGCCCAGTCTTCGGCCAAAGGATCCAAGGTTACGAGCTCGGCGCCCACGGCCTGGGCCACCACGCCGGCCGAGCGCTTCGAAAACTGGGGTTGCACGAAAAGCGCCTTCACGCCCAGGGAACGCGCCTCGTCCATGAGCTTCTTCAACTCCGGAGCCCGGGCTTCCTTGCCTTCCAGTTCGATGGCCAACTGCTTCAGGCCGTAGGCGTCGGCAAAGTAGCCCCAGGACGGATGAAACACCACAAAGCGGTTGGCCTGCCCCACGTCCCGGAACCGACGCTGGAGTTCCAGGTCCAGATCCACCAGATCCAGGGCGAACCGCTTGTAGTTGGCTTCATAAAAGCCCGCATGCTCCGGATCCAGGTCCGCCAGGGACTTGAAGACGGCGCGTGCCTGTACCCCCACCAGATGGGGCGCCAGCCACACGTGCGGGTCCGGAAAGCCGCCGTGGTCCTCGGGATGGGAGTGGACCGTCTGTCCTTCCTCTTCGTGCACGTGGCGTGGCAGGCTTCTCTTGTGGATCTCACGGTCGGTCGCCACGATGCGGAGCTCGGGGAAGGCGGAGCGAATCCGAGGCAGCCAGGCCCTCTCGAAGGGAACCCCCACGGTGAAGTAGACCGCGGCCTGGGACAGGGCCTTCATCTGGGCCGGGGTGGGTTCGTAGACGGCCGGGTTGGCCCCCGGCGGAACCAACACGGAAACCTGCACGCGGTCGGAGGCGATGCGCTGGACGAAGTATTTCTGGGGGAGGATGCTCACCACCACGCCCATGCGCTGGCCGGCGGATCCTCCCAGGGAGATGGAAAAGAGCGCCGCCACCACCACGAGGGGGCAGGCGATGAAAAGGACGGTTCGAAACCTCACGCATTTTCCTCCTGCATCGGGCGATTTTTTTTTCATGCTGAAGCTCTACCAAACATGCAACTCAATTGCATGTTTGATGGCAAGAGTCAAGCGTATAGGCGGTCGCGATGCAACATGCCGGGATCCATCACAATTACCTATTTGAGCTGCCCGCCCGTGCTGAATAACCTGAACCGCCAAGGACAGGGGATGCGGCCGGGCCCGGCCGGCTCCCGACTGGCTAGGAGGGTGTCTGAGAACTCCGCGGACGACCTTTTTCCTCGTAGCGCAGCCCTTTAGGGCTGCGGAGGAACCCCCGGCCGTCGGATAGGCCATCGCGCATTTTCTGTCGCTTCATGGGGTTACGACGGTCCTTTCCCGCGGGGCTGAAGCCCCGCGGCTACGAGGAGGGTCAGAATTCCTCTGCCTTGTAAGCCGGTAAGCCATTGTCAGACAGCTGGAAGGGTTTGTTCGGTATGTGGAGAGGGATGGCTTCCAAGGTTCTCAACCGGAATCCGGGTCGCTGGATCTTTGCCGTCGTGCGCGTGGGCCTGGGGATCACCTTCCTGTGGGCGGGAGGGGTGAAGCTTCTGGATCCTTCGGGTTTCGCCCACACCATTTCCCACTATGAACTGGTTCCCGACTGGGCCCTGGGGCCGGTGTCCGTGGGGCTTCCCTTGCTGGAAGTGGCGGCGGGGGCGGGAGCCCTTTGGAACGCGGCATGGAGTCTTTGGACCATGGCGGGCCTCCTTGTCCTCTTTATCGGTGTCCTGTGGTTCGGGATTCTTCAGGGGCTCGCCATCGACTGCGGATGTTTTTCGGCCGATGAATTGGCGTCCCAGGAATCCCTCCGGCAGGCGTTTTATCGGGACTGGGTAATGCTCGCCATGCTGGGGGGGCTTCTTGTGTGGAAGCGATGGAACGGGAAGAATCGTTGGGTGGAGGAAAGGCGAAAGGAGTCGGTATGAAACGAACGGTTCTTGTGTTGGCGGGTCTTGTGGCGCTGGGTTGGCTTGCGGCTCCGGTACGGGATGCGTACGCATGGGGCAAAAAGGAGTTGGAAACGGAGAAGGTCGCCGTTACCTTCCACCGGGAAGTGGAACGGGGCGGCTATCAAGTGGTGACCACGGAGGAGCTCAAGCAATGGATGGACCAGGGGCGAGAGATGCTCATCGTGGACACCATGCCCTATGAGGCCAGCTACAAGAAGCAGCATATTCCCGGTGCGGTCCAGATGGAATTTCCCATCCCGGAGATGGAAAGCCTGGATCCGGCCCAAAGGGATGCTCTCACCGAGCTGCTGGGGCCGGAAAAGGACCGGCTGATCGTCTTCTACTGCGGCTTCACCAAGTGCACGCGGAGCCACAACGGGGCCATGTGGGCGGTCAAGCTGGGCTACACCAACGTGTACCGGTGCCCGGGCGGGATCAAGGGCTGGATGGAAGCGGGTTACCCCGCGGAGAAGGTGCAGTAGGAGGCCGGCGCCGGCCTTTTCATGCGCGCCGTTTTCGCCCCGAGGGACCCGGGGGCAGGACGGCCGATGACCGGAGGGTTGTTGCACGGGCGAATAATGATTGGCTCCTGCGGGGGGTCTTTCCCGAAAAGTTGGTGTCCCTTATCTTTAACGGTGCGGATAGGACCCAACCTGTTTGCGGCGTGTGGACCGGTTGCCCTCGGGGGGCAGCGCAGGGGCGGTTCGCGAACCGCCCCTCCATTGTGCCCGCCCTTGGCCTCCATAAGACGTGATGGTTGAATGCAATGGTTTTCGAGACCCTGAATGAGGGCCGTTGAGCCTTCGGCACTGGCCATAGCAAGGACCCAGGGATGACGACACAAAACGCCGGCGCGGCCTCCGATCTTCCGGAGCTTTTCCGCAAAAAATCGGAAAATCTCTACCGGCACCACCGGTGGTACTGTTCGGAAGCGGTCCTCTTGACCTTCAACCGGGCCTTCGGCTGCGAACTTCCCGATGAAGTGGTGGTCGGCCTGGCATCGGGCCTGCCCGAAGGGCTGGGAGGAAGCGGCTGTGTGTGCGGGGCCGTGAGCGGGGCGGCGGTGGCTCTCGGGCTGGTGGTGGGCGCCGCCAAGGGGCTTCGGAACCGCAAGGATGTTCGGGCGGCCGTGGCCGATCTTCACCAACGGTTCAAGGAGCAGTTCGGAGCCACATGCTGCCGCACGCTCACCCGAAAGGTTCGCCACGATCCGAAGCTCCACTTCGACCACTGCGCGGGGGTGACCGGCGCGGCGGCCCAGCTGGCGGTCCGGATTCTCCTGGAACAATGGCCGGAATTGGCTCACCGAGCAGACAGAGGCTACCTGCGAAAGACCGAAGGCGCCCTTTCCGGCCGACTCAGAAAAGCCGCCCTGCTCCTTCCTTGAGGGACAAAATTCCGGGAATGCCCTCTGCACCTTCCCGCAAAGGATTTCCACGGGAAACAACCTTCTGGTCCGGCGATTCTCTTGCCGGATTCTCTTATCATCGCGGAATTAGCGGGCGGGGATCAACCCCGCCCCGATCCAGCAGGCTCCTCCCATTTCGTAGGGGCGGGCTTTACGCCCGCCCGCGCCAACCGTACGATGAGGAAAAACATATAGTTTATGGGAAACGCGACCTCGGCCGTCCGTGCGCGCGGCCTGTAGGGGCGAATCATCATTCGCCCCTACAGGGGCCTGCTTCCCAAAGGTGCGTTTCATCCTTCGTTGTCACGGGCCGTACGTGATGGGGGGTTCTATAAAAAACAGTGTTTTCGGTCCCTTGTAGGTGCGGCCTTGGCCGTGTTCATTGCGGGCAGGGCACGAAACCGAACCAACGCCTGTGGGAACGGCGAAAGCCTCGAGGAGGGTATCCTGTTTCCATAGGGATGGTGCCGACCCCGGTTAACCGTGATTGTGGGCCTTCAGGTGGGCTTCAAAGGAAGCGCACAGGGGCGAGGGCTCCCGCCCTCGGCGTTTGACGAGAAAAAACGGGCGCTCCATGACCAGGCCGCGGAGGGGGACGATGGCCAGAAGCCCGTGGGCGGCATCCTCGGCCACCGCCTGCCTGGACAGGATGGACACCCCGATGCCCGCCTTGATGCTCTGACGGACCGCCTCCGTGGTTCCCATCTCCGCCACCACCCGGAGGCGCCGGGGCTCCAGCCCGTGCTGTTCCAGGTAGTGGTAGGCCACCATGCGGGTGCCCGATCCCCGGTGACGGGCGATGAAGGGTTCATCCGCCAATTCTTCCACGGCCACCTCCCGGCGCCCGCTCCAACGGTGCCCTTTGGGAACCGCCAGGACCAGCTCGTCGGAAAAAATCTGCTGGAAGTCCAAGCGCCGGTCCTTCCATTGGGACCCCACCAGCCCCAATTCGTGGCGGCCGTCCAGAACCCCCTCCGCCACTTCTGCGGTGCTGGCGATGTGCACCCGGATCTGCACCTCCCTGTGTTTCTCCTTGAAGGTGCCGATGAGGCGCGGCAGGATGTAGGTTCCGGGGATGGTGCTGGCCCCCACGGTGAGCTCCCCCGCCAGGTCGCCCCGGTAGGCCGCCAGGGCCTGGAGCGCCTCGTCTTTCAGTGCCAGGATCTTACGGGCGTATTCGTAAAGGATGGTGCCCGCCTGGGTGGGAAGGACCTCCCGGCCCAAGCGGTCCACCAGCCGTTCGCCCACCAGCTCTTCCAGGGTGCGGATGTGTTCGCTGATGGTGGGCTGGGACAGCAGAACCGATTCCGCCGCCTTGGTGAAACTTCCCAGCTCCACCACTTTGCAAAAAACTTCCAAGCGCCGAAGATCCATAAGGGCCGTTCGCCTCACATCGGTTTGATCGATAAATGAAATCGATCCTGTATATACGCGAGTTCCGTGGTCCGTCAACCACTTCCAATGTCTCCGGGCCTTGAGGTCGCTTGGGCTTTCCACTCGGCGCCATACCCTGTTATGGTGCCCCAAAGGTGGATCCAAAAGGCAGATCGGGCTCTTTCAACTTTTTTCCAAAACAAGGGCTGTAACCCAGGGAGGTGCACCGTGTTTCGAATGCCCGAATACCGTCCGCCGGACTTTTCCGATCCGCTTTTCGCCGAGGCCCCCGTGGTCACCTTCCGGGAAGTGGTGAAGGCCGGAGTGGCGCCCGAGGGTTACCATGCCACCTCGGTCTTTCCGGAGTACTTCCACCTGGAACCGGGCCGCTGGGAGCTGCTTCGGGAATCCCGCATGGATTGCGTGGTGGTGCAGCGACCGGACGGGTCCCTGGAGGTGGTGGAGTTCCGGCGGCTTCGGCCGGGGGATCGGGTGGCCGTGGGCCGCGGGGAGAACGCCCAAGAGGGCATCTACGTCCACGCGGAAGCCTTCCAGGACATGTCCGGAACCGGGGACAAGTTCGCCTTCCGCACGCGTCTGACCCGGGAGACGTCCTTTTCCATCGATTACGACGAATTCTACGACCTGCTTTCCTACGAGCGGGATCACGGCACCATCGTCTGGGTTCTGGGACCCGCCGTGGTCTTTGACCAGGACGCTCGAAGCGCCTTCGCCTCCCTCATCCGCCACGGGTACGTGCACGCTCTGCTGGCCGGAAACGCCCTGGCCACCCACGATCTGGAAGGGGCGCTCTTCGGGACCGCCCTGGGCCAGGAAATCTATTCCAAGAGATCCGTGCCCTTGGGCCACTATCACCATCTGGACGCCATCAACCGGTTGCGGGAGGTGGGTTCCATCGAGGAGGCGATCCGGCGGGGGATGGTGACGGACGGCGTGATGCACGCGGCGGTGACCCAGAGAATCCCCGTGGTGTTGGCGGGCTCCATCCGGGACGACGGCCCTCTTCCCGGCGTCATTGCGGACGCCTACGAGGCCCAGGACCGCATGCGGGACCAGGTGCGGCGCGCCACCACCATCGTGGCCCTGGCCACCCAGCTCCACGCCATCGCCACGGGCAACATGGCCCCTTCCTATCGCGTGTTGGACGACGGCACGGTCCGCCCCGTCTTTTTCTACACGGTGGACATGTCCGAGTTCGCCGTGCAGAAACTGGCCAACCGGGGATCGCTCACCGCGCGGTCCATCCTCACCAACGTGCAGGATTTCGTGGTCACCGTGGAACGCGGCCTCCGCCGCCGGGAAGAAGGTTAGGAGGCTGTTTGAGAACGCCGCAAACCGTCACTCCCGCGCAAGCGGGAGTCCATAAGATGCCGGAAATTCTGGATCCCCGCTTCCGCGGGGATGACGGATGGACGTTGCAAGGGGCAAATAAGCCATTGTCGGACAGGCTCCCGGGGGGTGAGGTTTTCGAGTGCGTTGTGGAACGGCCTGCTCCACCGGCCATCGCCGACCGGGCCTGCAAACGGCCTTTGGGCTCACGCCTGACTCTTCAACCGTTATCCGTTACCCGTTACCCGTTACTCATCACTCATCACCCATCACTCCGCCCGAATGCGGGTGCCCGCCCGTCCTTCCACCGCCGCTTCGATGGCTTCAATGGACGTGATGACGGCTTCCTTTCCCGTGGCCCGAACGAACTCCACGGCCGCTTCCACCTTGGGTCCCATGGAGCCTTCCGGAAAATGGCCTTCCCGGGCGAGCCGTTCAGCTTCATCGGCTGAAAGATCCTCCAGCAGCCTCTGTTCGGGGCGACCGTAATGCACATAGGCGCCGGGCACATCCGTGGCGATGCAGAAAAGATCCACGCCCACTTCGCGGGCGAGCCTGGCGCTGGCCAGGTCCTTGTCGATCACCGCATCCACGCCGGCGAAGCTCCGCCCTTCCCGCACCACCGGGATGCCGCCGCCGCCGCAGCAGATCACCACGAAGTCCATGGCGATGAGCCGTTGGATTTCGCGGCGTTCCACAATATGGAGCGGCTTGGGAGAGGCCACCACCCGCCGGTATCCCTTGGCCGTCTTCCTGACGGGAAAGGGCAGGCTCGCGGCGGCCTCTTCCGGATAGACCGGCCCGATGGGCTTGGTGGGATTTTCGAAGGCGGGATCCTTCGGGTCCACCACCACGTAGCTGATGAGGCTCACCAGGTGTTTCTGCGTGACGATCCCCAGGTCCATGAGGGCGCTGTCCAGGGTGGATTCGATCATGTAGCCGATCTGTCCCTGGGTCTGGGCCACCAGGATTTCCAGGGGAAGCCGGGGCACGTGGGGGCAGCATTCCTGCTGGAGCAGGAGATTTCCCACCTGGGGGCCGTTGCCGTGGGTGATGACGATCCGGTGGGTTTCGCACAGTCGGGCGATCTGGCGCATGGGCACCCGGAGGTTTTCGAACTGCTCCTCGATGGTCCCTTCCTGGCCCTTTCGGATGAGGGCGTTTCCGCCCAGGGCCACCAGCAGGACGGGCTTGGGAGGTGTGGGCGGGCTCATGCATCGACCTCCGATCCGAAAAGGAAGGGCAGTCGGCGCAGCAAGGCCTCTTCCAGCGTGGGGGTTCCGCAATCGCGGTATTCATAGCGCACGCGAACGGAGGGATGCTTCAGGGTGACGATGCGGGTGAGCTGGATGGGCGTGGCGAAAAGCACCAGATCGCAGGGAACGGCGTTCAGGGTCTTTTCCAGGTCCGCGATCTGGCGCGGGCTGTAGCCCATGGCCGGAACCACGGGACCCATGTGCGGGTAGCGTTCGTAGGTCTCCCGAAGGCTTCCCGCCGCATAGGGCTTGGGATCCACCACCTGGGCGGCGCCGAAGGTTTGGGCCGCGATCATGCCGGCTCCCGTGGGCATTTCGCCGTGGGTGAGGGTCGGTCCGTCCTCCACCACGGCCACCCTCCGCCCCCGGATCTTCTCCGGGTCCGAAACGAGTACGGGGGATTGGGCCAGGAGGATCTCCGCCTGCGGGGCGATCCGTTCGATATTTTCCCTCACCTGCCGAATCCCTTCCTCCGGGGCCGTGTCCACCTTGTTGATCACGGCGATGTGGGCCATCCGCAGGTTCGTCTCGCCGGGATAGTAGGTGAGTTCATGGCCGGGCCGGTGGGGATCCAGGAGCACGATGTGCACGTCCGGAAAGTAGAAGGGGGTGTCGTTGTTCCCGCCGTCCCAGACGATCACGTCCGCTTCTGCTTCCGCCCGGCGAAGGATCTTTTCGTAGTCCACGCCCGCATAGACCACGATGCCCTGGTCCACCAGGGGCTCGTACTCCTCGCGTTCCTCGATGGTGCACCGGTGCCGGTCGAAATCGTCGTAGGAAGAGAACCGTTGCACCTCCTGGCGGCGGATGTCTCCGTAGGGCATGGGATGGCGCACGGCCACCACCCGCAATCCCCGGCTCCGGAGGATTTCGCACACCTTGCGGGTGGTCTGGGACTTGCCGCACCCGGTCCGCACGGCGCACACGGCCACCACGGGCTTCGAGGATCTCAGCATGGTGTAGGTGGCTCCGATCAGGATGAAGTCCGCTCCTTCCGCCATGCAAATGGACGCCTTGTGCATCACTTCCACGTGGGGCACGTCGCTGTAGGAAAAGGCCACCAGGTCGATGGTGTGGCGGCGGATGAGTTCCGCCAGTTCCTCTTCCGGGTGGATGGGGATGCCTTCCGGATAGCCCGGGCCGGCCAGTTCGGGCGGATAAAGGCGTCCTTCGATGTCGGGGATCTGGGCCGCTGTGAACGCCACCACCCGGTACCGGGGATTGTTCCGGAAATAAACGTTGAAGTTGTGAAAATCTCTTCCCGCCGCCCCCATGATCACCACCTTTTCCACCATGGCCGTCGCCTCCTTGCAAATGGATTTCGAATCTGCCGCATCTTAACGGCCCTGGGAAAGGGGAATCAACACGGCCCGTTTGCCCGGCCCCGCTTTTCCGGCTATGGTGTGTCGGGCCAGGGGTATGGGATATGGGGTAAGGGCTAGGGGAGGGGCACTTTCCCCGCCCGTCACCCGTCACTCATCACCCGTCACTCATTTCACGGATTACGGCTCACGGATCACGGATCACGGTCAACGAACCAAGGAGGGACGAATGAAGACGCTGTTGGGCTTGGTGGCGTCGCCGAGAAAGTACGGAAATTCGGAACTTTTCATCAAGGAACTTTTCCGAAACCTTCCGGACGGATGGCATCTCAGGATGCTTCGGCTGCCCGAACTGGACATCCGGCCGTGCATCGCCTGTTACCAGTGCCTGTTCGGGGAGATGCGCTGCGTGCAAAAAGACGACATGGAACTTTTCCTGCGGGAACTGGCCGCGGCGGACGCCGTGGCCCTGGCCGCTCCCACCTACTTTCTGGGGGCCAACGCCAGCCTGAAGCGGGTCCTGGACCGGGGCCTCAGTTTCTACGCGCACATGGACGCCCTGTGGGGAAAACCGGCGGTGGGCGCGGCCGTCGCCGGAGTGCCCGGCCTGGAAGGCTACACCAAGCTCATGGTGGACAGCTTCCTGAAGCTCATTTTGGCCGATCACCGCGGATCCGATGTGCTCTACGGGGCGCTTCCCGGGGAAATCTTCCTGGACGAGGCCGCCAAGGCCTGCGCCCGACGCCTGGCGGCGGCGCTCACCGACGGGGCCGCCGCCGACGCGGCGCCCCGGTGTCCCCTGTGCGGCGGAGACACCTTCCGCTTTCTGCCCCCGAAAGACGAGACCCTGCCGGGATCGCAGCGGGTCCGCTGCATGGTTTGCAGCAACGAGGGGACGATTGGCTGGGAAGACGGTTCGCTTCGCGTGGAAACCCGGCGGGGACTTCACCCGCTCTTTCTCACCTACGACGACGCCAAGGCCCACCTGGAATGGCTTCGCACCATGAAGGACGCCTTCCTGGCCAGGCGGAAGGAACTGAAGGAGATCGCCCGGCCCTACGCGGCCGTGGGTGAATGGGTGCGACCGGAAAAGACGAAACGGGAGGAGGCATGATGACACAGGCTCAGGCCCAAAATCTCAAGGCATGCGATCCCCAATGGACCCGGATCGGCTGGATCGGCACAGGGGTCATGGGGGCGGCCATGTGCGCCCATCTTCTCAAGGCCGGCTATTCCGTGGCGGTCTACAACCGTACCCGGGAAAAGGCGGTGCCCCTCCTGGAACAGGGAGCCCGCTGGGTGGAATCCCCGGCCGAGGCCGCCCGGGAAGCCCACGTGGTCATCTCCATGGTGGGTTTTCCGGAAGACGTGTGGGAAGTCTACCTGGGGAAGGAAGGCGTTCTTCAAACCGCCCGGGAAGGCACCGTGGTGGTGGACATGACCACCACCGAACCCCATTTGGCTCAGGAAATCCACAAGTACGCCCAAACCAAGGGCGTCCATGCCGTGGATGCCCCCGTTTCCGGAGGCGATGTGGGCGCCCGGGAAGGAACCCTTTCCATCATGATCGGCGGCGATCCGGAGGCGGTGGACGTGGTCCTGCCCCTGTTTCGAATCCTGGGGAAGAACATCGTCTACCAGGGACCCGCCGGTGCGGGGCAGCACACCAAGATGTGCAACCAGATCGTCATTGCGGGCACCATGATCGGGGTGTGCGAAAGCCTCCTCTACGGCACCCGGGCGGGGCTGGATCTGGAAACCATGCTTCAGTCCATCAGCCGGGGAGCGGCCGCCTGCTGGACCCTGGACAACTTGGCCCCGCGCATCCTCAAGAAGAATTTCGACCCCGGCTTTTTCGTGGAGCATTTCATCAAGGACATGGGTATCGCCCTCAAGGAAGCGGAACGCATGGGCTTGTGCCTCCCCGGCCTGGCCCTGGTCCATCAGCTCTACCTGGCCGTCAAAGCCCAGGGGCACGGTAAGAAGGGGACCCACGCCCTCATGCTGGCCCTGGAGCAGCTGGCCGGCTCACGCCCCTGATGCCGCAGGCGTCCCGGAGGTTTGAACGAAAACGAGCACGAACGGGCGACCATGAGCTCCAACGGTTTGTGGGTCGGGGCGGTTCGCGAACCGCCCCTACAGGAAAAAGGCACGAACGCGCGACCATGGGCAAGAATGAGCCGATAGGGGCGGCGAAAGCCGCGAAAGGAATGGCCGGCCGTTCCATGGAGGTGCCGCCGCCTCCGGCTCATCGCGCCTTATGGGGCATCCACAGGCAGCCATCAACAAGGAAGGTCCGGAGCAACGGGCTTTCCAATTCCTCCCGGGCCGTCACGCCTCTTCCGGGCGGGATTTGCTTCAGCCGTACAAGGCCTGGTGGACGGCCCGGGCCAGCTGTTCAATGGTGTAGGGCTTGGCGAGACATCCCGAGGCTCCCAGTCGAAGAATTTCTTCAATTCGTGCATGATCCGCATAACCGGTCACAACCAATGCTTTCTGGTTCGGATAGGTTTTGAGGATTTCCCGGTAAAGCTGGTCCCCTCTCATCCCGTTGCCCAGCATGAGATCCAGCAGGAGCAGGTCCGGGGCTTCCCGTTGGAGGTGTTCCAGGGCCCGGGCCCCGTCGTCCACCGAGGTGACTTGATAGCCGAGTTTTATCAAGGCCTTTTCCGCCAGAATCCGTTGATCCTCCATGTCTTCCACGATGAGGACCTTTTCCCCCCGGCCCGAGAGGGTTTCCCTATCGGTTGAGGGTTCCTCGCGGGAAGGAGGTTCCTTCTCCGGCAGGTAAAGGGAGATGACGGTTCCTCGGCCCACCTCGCTTTTCAGGTCAATGAACCCCCCCATGTCCTTTACGGCATGCCACACGATCGGCATGCCCAATCCCGACCCGCTCCGGCCCATCTTCTTCTTCGTGTAGAACGGTTCGAATATGCGCTTCAGTATGCGAAGAAAGAAAATTCGCCTTCTTAGCATAAGAGCTCCAGTCAGAAAGAGGGAGTCGCCAGTACAATCGGTCCGCACCCCAAGAGACTTGAAGAAATGTTTTTCATCTTGCCAGGAGGCAAGGGGGGCGATCACAGGAGGACGCGGCCTTGATTTTTGGTGGGCCGTGCACCATCTTCTCTAAAAAGGTCCAACGCGTTCATCAATCCACTGAGTCTTTCGGAAGGCGGGAGGTGAAGGATCATGTTACGTTGCGATGCATGCGGCGCCACGGTGAACCGAGACGAACAGTATGAACACGCCGGCCAGACGTTGTGCGAGGACTGTTACCTGGATCGCATGGCCACCCCCAAGGTGTGCGATCCCTGGGCGGTCTACAGCGCCAAGAAGACGGGCGAAGGCCAAGGGGGCCTGACGGAACTCCAGGAAAAGATCCTGAAGCTCCTCAAGGAAAGAGGCCCGGTGCCGCTGGAAGAAATCGAGGCGGAACTGGGGATCGACGAGAGCGAATTCCGAGCCAACTTCGCCACGTTGCGCCACCTGGAGCTGGCCAAGGCCACCAAGGTGGGGGACAAGGTGTGTTATACGCTTTTTTCGTGAGGTTAAAGGGGAAAGGCTAAAGGCTAAAGGTAAAAGGTAAAAGGCTAAAGGGGGAAGGGGGAAGGGGTGAGGGCGGTCGCTTTTACGGGAGGCCATGGGCCATGCGTTGCCGCTTGCGCCCACTGGTTTCCCGGAAGGCCCGAAACCTGTAGGGGCGAAAGATTTTTCGCCCCTACAGCCGGGCGTTGCCTCGAAATCCGCAGAGATCCTCCTGGAATTGGCGAATTCGACGCCCACCCCAAAGGGTCCTATTGGCTCTTCTCCGTTTTTTCCGGCGGCGCGTCGGGAACCAGCACCCGGGTGCCGTCGGCTTCCGTTTCCACCCGGAACCCGAACACCTGCACCAGGTCGGCAAAGCTCCTTCCGAAGACCAGTTCCATCTGGGAACGGGGAATGCTCAGTTTTTCCGCCACGAAGTTCCGGAAATGGTCCTCGTAGGCCAGAAGCTCCAGCACCTGGTCCACCGCTTGCCCCCGCGTTTCCTCCAGGGCCTTGAAGGCGGCGCTGAGCTTTTCGAAGGCGCATCGCCGATCGTGTTCTTCCAGAAGGTCCCACAGGATCTCCACTTCCGAGAAGATGTCCCTGCGGGTCAGGTAAGGCTGGGCGGTCAGCTCTTCCCCCGGCTTGGGATCCCAGCAGGCCTGGGCCCGGCACTGCAGGGGCCGTTCCGCATAGATGGTGCATTCCTGGGTGTCCCCGTCCAGAAAGAGGCATTCACGACCGCCCGGCTTTTCCCGCAGCTTGATCCGTTCGTCCAGCAGGAAGAAAAGCTCGTCCTTGAAGGGCGAATGGACCGGCTCTCCGCGCCGAAGCGTGTAAAGGGCGTCCCAGGGGATCTTCCCCTCCCGCAGCAGGCTTAAATCTTCCACGTGCAGGGTGGGGCTTCCGCGGCGGCAGCACTCCCCGCACATGAGGCAACTGGGCAGAATCTCCCGGGCGTGGGTTTCCGCCAGCTCCAACACCCGCTTCCAATCCCGCACCTTTTCCGCTCCGCACAGCCTGTGCCACTTCTGCAGGATCGTCTGAAACTCGGGATCCCGGTCCAGCTGCAGAAGCACCCGTTCCTTGGGCACGGGGTTGTCCGGGTCGTCCGTGAGTTCTTCGGCGTAGCGAAAGACGTTTTCCCGAAACTGCTCGATATTCCACAAGGCGGGCGAATGGCCTTCCTCCCCGCCCGGATGGCGCCTGGACTCTCGATCGCTCATGGTGCTCTCGTCTCCTTCATGGGGATTCTTTCGGCCGGGCTGCGACCGAAGGGCTTCTTCATAGCAGGCCGGGCCGAAGGGGCCAAGGGCTTTTCGGAAAGGGCGATTTCCGGTTGTGGCGGAGCCGCGCCCGTGGTAAGGTCTAACGCCTTAATAACTAACGAAAAGTCCATCGACAGCCAAGGAGGAGGTCCGGTCCATGCGCTACAGCAGGTATTTTGTGCACACGCTCTTCGAGGTTCCCAAGGAGGCGGAAACCCCGTCCCACATCCTGCTGCTTCGGGGGTCCTACATCTATCCGGCGGCGGCGGGCATCTATTCGCTCCTTCCTCTGGGGCACCGGGTGGCGGAAAAGGTGAAGAAGATCATCCGCGAGGAGATGGACGGCATCGACGGGATGGAAGTGACCATGCCGGTGCTGAACCCTGCGGAGCTGTGGAAGGCCACCAAGCGCTACTACGACATCGGACCGGAGCTCTTCCGCATTCGCGATCGGCGAAACCGCGAATTCGTCCTGGCCATGACCCACGAGGAGATCATCACCGACATCGCCAAGAAATTCCTGCGCTCCTACCGGGATCTTCCGGTGATGCTCTACCAGATCCAGACGAAGATCCGCGACGAAGCCCGCCCCCGCGCGGGACTCCTGCGGGTACGTGAATTCCAGATGAAGGACGCCTACAGCTTCCATCCCGACTTCCAGGACCTGGACCGCTACTATCCGCGCATCTACAACGCCTATCTTCGCGTTTTCGCCCGCTGCGGCCTCCAGGCCGTGCCCATCGAGGCGGACACGGGCATCATGGGAGGGACTGGATCCCACGAGTTCATGCTGGAGTCGCCCCACGGCGAAGACCAGTTCGTGGTGTGCGCGGCGTGCGGCTACCGGGCCAACACGGAAAAGGCCGTGGGCGTCAAGCCCGCCGTGGACGACCTGCCGGCGGATCCTCCGGCCATGGAGCGGGTGGCCACGCCGGGGGTCAGGACCATCGCCCAGCTCATGGACTTTTTCGGCACCTCCGAGGATCATTTCCTCAAAACCGTGGCCTACGAAGCGGACGGTGAGCTGGTGCTGGCCGTGGTGCGGGGGGATTTCAACGTGTCTTCCACCAAGCTGGCCAACCACCTGAAGGCGGTCCACCTGGACATGGCGTCCGAAGAGGCGCTGGAAAAGGAAGGACTGCACGGCGGGTTCCTCTCCCCCGTGGGCCTGGACGGCAAAAAGATCCGCGTGGTGGTGGACACGTCCGTGGGCGATCGCACCCTCTACGTGGCGGGCGGAAACGACGTGGACGTGCACCTCAAAAACGTGGTGGCGGGCCGAGATTTCACCATTACGGACCGGGCCGACATCGCCGAGGTCCGCCACGGGGACGGGTGCGCCCAGTGCGGCACGGGAACCCTGGAGATCCGGCGGGGCATCGAGCTGGGCCACACGTTCAAGCTGGGCACCAAGTACACGGCCCCCGACACCATGGATGTGACCTTCCTGGACGCCGAGGGGGAAAACCGCCGGGTGGTCATGGGCTGCTACGGGATCGGTGTGGAACGGCTCATGGCTTCCGTGGTGGAGCGCTGGCACGACGAGGCGGGCATCATCTGGCCGGTGAGCATCGCCCCGTTCCAGGTGGTGATTTCCACGCTGGGCAAGAAGGCCGATGTGGACGCCACGGCCGAGGATCTCTACCGGGAGTTGGGCCGGCGGTGGGAAGTGATCTACGACGACCGGGACGAATCGCCGGGCGTGAAGCTCAAGGACGCCGATCTTCTGGGCATCCCCGTGCGGGTGGTGGTGAGCCAGCGCGGCCTCAAGCAGGGCACCTTCGAGGTGAAGGTGCGCCAAACCGGCGAGGTTCATTTCTTCCGCCGCGAAGAGCTTGCCGCAGCCGTGGAAAAGATCCTTCAGGATCTCGCCCCGACCCTGGACGGCCTGCCCTTCATGGACGAGAACGTGTAAACGCATTCCGTAAAGGGGGAATGCATTGCTGAAGGGCTGTAAAGAGTAGAGAAGGTCTATGTGTTCCCCGGGAGTGCGGGCCTTCGGCCCGCCGAGGGTGCGGACGGTATGCCCGCATTTCCGGTAAAAGGCCGTATCGGGGCCCTCTCTTTTTATGAAAAGCGATCTGACACCGTCCGTGCAGAGGGACTGTAGGGGCGAATGATCATTCGCCCCTACAGTGGTCTGCTTCCCAAAGGGGCGTTTTATTGTTTGTTGGTGTGAAAAACGGGCAAGGAAGGCCAAGGGGCGGCCATGGGCGTGAACGAGGTGTGGGAGTGGCGAAAGCCGCGAAACGGGAGGCCGGTCACTCCATGGAGGTGCGGCCGCCACAGCTCATCGCGCTTTGCGGCGCTCCCATAGGGCGGACAATAGCCAGGTGCAGGCTCTTTCATCCAGGCGGGGTGGGGGGCTTGACGTGCTGGTTGGGTTGTCCCGGCACGGAGCGAAGGGGCCTTAGGGGATGGTGTGGTCGAAAAAGGGCAAAAACACGAAAACCCAAGGGGAGGTGACGGCGTGGCGGCATCGGACCCGGTCCTGCTGACCATGGGGGAGATGAGGGTTTTGCGCTTCGTTCTGGGGCCTTACCAGGTGAACGCCTACGGCCTGGTTTGCCGCGAAACCGGTGAGACGCTTCTCCTCGACGCGCCCCGGGGGATCCTGGCGGCCCTGGAGGATGTTCTTCCCAAGGCGGTGGTGCTCACCCACGGACACGGGGACCACACGGAGGGCCTGGAGGAACTGGTCCACGCGCTGTCCGTCCCGGTCTTCTGCCATGGGGAAGACGCCCCCCGCGTTCCCGTCTCCGGCCTGAAGCCGCTTGAGGACGGCGACTCCCTTTCCGTGGGATCCCTCACCGTGCGGGTTCTCCACACTCCGGGCCACACGCCGGGGAGCCTCTGCCTTCACAGCGGAAACGTCCTCTTTTCCGGCGACACCCTTTTTCCGCGAGGCCCCGGGCACACGGACAGCCCCGCCGCCTTTCGCCGGATCCTCCAATCCCTGGAAGAAAAGATCTTCGTCCTTCCCGTGAGCACCCTGGTCCTTCCCGGCCACGGCCCGCCCACCAACGTGGGCATGGAACGGGATGCCGCCCGGGCCTTTCTGGCACGGGGCCTTCCGGAAGATCTCTGCGGAGACGTGGACTGGGGCCGCTGAAACGGGGCTTGGCCCCCTATTCCGGAAGCACCACGCGGTGAAATCCTTCCGCATAGGTGTAGGGCGTGCCCTCCGCCAGCCTGCGACACCGGTCTTCCACCCACTTTCGGATGTCCGCCACGGGATGCTGGTTCCACTGGCTGGCGTGGCACTGCAGGGCGGCGATCTTGGTTTCGAACAGATCGGAGATGTCCACCCGGTGGTTGATGTCTTCCGCCGCCCAGAACCACACCTCCCGCACCTTGTGGGGTTCCAGGCCTTCGGCCAGTAGGTCCGGGTAGGCCAGATGGTCCCGGGCGTAGGGGAAGAGGGCGTCCATGACCACCTGGCCCACGATCCGATGGTCCCGGTGCCAGAGGTACCGGCGGTAGGGGTCGGAAGAGAGCACCAGCCGGGGGCGGAAGGTGCGGATCCAGCGCACCAGTTCCTTCCGGAATTCCGGGGTGTCTTCCAGGCCTTGGTCCGGATGGTGCAAGAAGATCACCGGCCCCACCCCCAGGGTGTCCGCAGCGGCCCGCTGCTCCTTTTGTCGCATCCGCGCCAGCTCGGCGGGGTCCATGTTCCGATCGCTGGTTCCCTTTTCCCCGTCCGTGCAAATCACGTAAGCGACCGTCTTTCCTTCCCGGGTCATTCGGGCAATGGTTCCCGCCGCCCCGAAGTCGGGATCGTCGGGATGAGCGGCAATCACCAGCACGTCAACAGGTTCCATCATCGTCGGTTCCTCTGCGTCTCACTGCCATCCCACCTGGGGAAGATTTAAATCATGTTCCGGTGCCTCGCCCGTCCACGGGACCGAGGCTTCCTCCTTCATTTCATAAAAGCAGGCTTCCAGCCTTCGGGCGGCTTCCCGCCACCGGTAGGCCACGGCTGTCGCCCGGATGCGCTCCCGGTCCGGGACGACCGTCAGGCCCGCCAGTCCCCGGCGGATGCCCCGCGCCAAAGATTCCGGGGCGTTATCCGGTGTGAGCAGGGCGGCTCCGCTTTCTTGGGGGATCTCCCGCAGCACGCCCACGGGCGGTCCCACCACGGGAGTGCCGCAGGCCATGGCCTCCAGGATGGCCAGCCCGAAGCTCTCGTAGAAGGACGAGACCACGAAGAGGTCCGCGGCGTTGTAGTAGAGGGGAAGATCTTCCTGTTCCACCCGTCCGAGAAAGGAGATACGGCGACCCGGGGCCAGCTCCTCCGCCCGATGCGTCATCTCCTGCCAGGAGGAACCGTCTTCCTCGGGATCTCCCCCCACCACCAGGAGCCGGATGGGTCGGGGGGAATCCACAAGCCCCACCGCCCGGAAGAGTCGCTCCAGGCCCTTGATCGGGTCGAACCTCCCGACGAAGAGAAGGACGGCCTCCTCGGGCTTTAGGTTCAAGCGCCGGCGGCAGGCCGGCCGGTCCAGAGGCCGGAAAAGGCGTTCGTCCACGCCGCAGGGGATGACCACCGTGCGGTCCTCCGAAACCCCGTACTCTTCCCGCAGGGCCTCCCGCTCCCGATTCGTGGCGGCGATCACGCGGGTGCTTTTGCGGGCGATGCGCCTTTCCGCGCACAGCCTGCAGGGAGAATCCACGCTTTTCCCCAGCGCCCGTCGCTTCAGCTCACTCAGAGTGTGGAACATGACGGCGTGGGGCGCCTGGAGCCGTTGGGAGGCCTGAAGGCCCGCCAGGGCGGAAACCCAGTAGTGGCTGAAGATCACATCGTAGGGCCGCTGGCGCAGGCTGTGGCGGAAGACGGCTTCGGCGAAACGGTCGGCGATCTTGCGGACCCGGTCCGGGTCGTTTCCATGGGCGGGGGGCGCAGGGACCCGGATGCCGCGCACGGAGCCACCCGTTCGGGAACCCTGGGCGGTGGGAGCCGGGCGGACAACCTTCGAAGGGGCCCCTTCCGGGGCCGTGGTCCCGGCAAAAATATCCACATCGTGTCCCAGGCAGGCCAGGGCTCGGGAGATCTCCCGGATATAGACGCTCATCCCGCCCGTGTCCCGGCGCCCCAGGGGCCCCGTGGGGCTCGAATGGGCGCAGATCAGAGCGATGTGCAGCCTTCCGCCGCCGCTATCCTTCTCCGAATCCCTCATTTTTCCGTTCCCGTGCATCTCCCTGTCGTAACAGCCTCAAACGTTCAGCCGAGCAGGTGGATTCGAACCCGAACCAGTTGGATTTCCCGACCTCCCAGTCGGAACTTGTAGATTTCGTCGCCCCGGAGGAAATCGTAGCGCCTGCGTCCCAGTTCCACGGCGTCCCGGATGGTGAAGACCTTGCTCACCAGCCCCGCGCTCACGGCGCCGTAGGCCGCATCGTAGCCGTTGTTATACAGGTAGATGGTGCGGCCGTCATCAAAACAAAGGGTGGCGGCCACGGGATCGCCGTTGAGCTCCAGCACCGAAAGGCGCACCATGCCCTCCCGGCTCAGGGCGCGGCACAGCTCTTCGAAATAGGCGCGCATGGGCGGCGTGAGAAACCCGGCCTTGTCCTTTCGGTTGCTCTTGAATAGCTGAAAGAAGACGGGAAGGGCCCGCTCCACGTCCTCCGGATGGGTGTGGAGGCGAAAGGCGGTCGCTCCGGCCTCTTGGAAACGGCGGAGTTTTCGGCGCACTTCATGGCGCTGCTTTCCGGAAAGACTTTGGAGATAGGCATCCCAGGTGTCCGGAAGGTCCATCTCCACGGTGACGGCTATCGGCTCAACGGAAACCTGCAAACCTTGCCGGCGCGCCGTTTCGGCCAGGTGGGTGTGGACGAAGGATTCCGGGCGAACCGGCCCCAGGTCCAGGATTCCAATGCCTTCCCGCCGTGCCGCTTCCAGCAATAGCGACGCGGTCTTCATCTCTTGCCCCGGAACCGCCACGGCGTCAAAATAGTCGAACACGTCCGGATCCCCGGCAAAGCGCGCCTCGTTTCCCGCCTTCATGAGGGGCAGGACGCCGCAGAGGGATTTCCCCTCCCGGGCCGAAACCGTGAAGATCTCCGCATCCGTTCCCAGGGTTTTCTTCCAGGCGTCGATCCAGGCCGGCGTCACGAACGGATTGGGCCAGCCAAGGCCCAGGCTGTTTCGCTCTTTCCACAACCGCCGCAACTCGTCCAACAGTTCCGCTCTCCTTTTTCCTCTGCCTGTTTGACCCGATTGCCCCGGCCTTGTTCGAAAACGCTGGGGATGGCCGCTGTCCTCACTTATTTCCTGCGGGGCTGAAGCCCCGGTCCTCCAGGCCATGAGCGCCATTGGCGTTGATCGGTGTTCATTCGCGGTTTTCTTTTCACCGAAGCCGCCATCGGGGCCCGTGCGGTGTGTCTTCCACCACGATGCCGCCTGCGGCCAGGGCGTCCCGCAGAGCGTCGGCGGTCTCCCAATCCCGTCGATTCCTGAGTTCCTGCCGCAGTTCGAGCAGCCGTTCCATCACCGGAGCCAGGACGGCCGTCTTGTCCTCTTCCGACAAGGCGAGCTTCTGGGCCAAGGCGACCACCCATTCCCGGAAGATTTCCCGTGCCTGGCTCACATCCTCAGGAGACAGGTCCCTCTCGTTCGCCTGCCAGAGAAGCCCGTCCAGGGTCAGGAGGGCGGCGGCCGCACCGTGGGGGTTGCGAGGCTCCAGGCTCTCCTGAAAGCTCGATTCCAACCGTCGAAGTCGGTCCCAGAAGGGCGCATCCTCACGGAGTTCCGGGGGCCTTCCTTTCTCGTCGTCCCCTCGGAAATCTCCCTCCCCAAGAGCGGCACACGTGCCTTCGGCGTCCCATTCCGGTCCTTGCCGGAGAACTTCCAGTCTGAACGTGTCGCCCGATGAAAAGATGCATTCCGTGGGCTGGGGCGACGGTCCGTGAGGCGGCCGCCGGAGGGTGAACTTCCCCACTCCGTACACGGTTCCCCTGCCCGCTTCCAAGTCGAGCAGCACGGCCGTGTGTTCGTCGATCCCCAGCACGGCTGCATCGTCCGGGAGCATGGCCTCCAGGGCCCGGAACCGTTCCAGGCCCATGTAGCAGAAGCGGGTGTCGTGAGTGGCTCCCTCCGCGTTGTTCCAGTGCGGAACCACCACGGCCCGGATCCCCAGGGTTCCCAGGATATCCAGGCCCGGCGCCCAGTGAAGATCTTCGCCCACCTTGTAGATTTCGTAGACGGGAAGGGTGTGCACGCCCAGGGTGAGCGCGGCGGCGCTGGCGGCCGTGAGCACTCCTCCCTTGAGCAGGCAGTTCCTGAAGATCTCCGGAACCGGCGTGCCGTCCCACTGGCGCACGGCGTAGGTGGGGCTTCCCGGCCCGACCAGGATGTAGTCCGCCGCCCGGAGCCGTTCAAGCGCCTGCGTTCCTTCCGGGGTTTCCAGGGCATCCCGGGATTTGATCGACGCCACCTCAAGCGGGTATCCTACGTGCCGTGAAAAGTAGTCCCGGGCGCGCCGGGAGATTTCGTCCGCGTTGAGCTGGAACCCGGCGGGCGTATCCAGGAAGACTGCCAAAGGGCGGGGACCGCAGCGCCGCAGAAGGGCCTTGTGCACTTCCACCATGGAGGAGGTCAGTTCTCCCGAGCCCATGAGGGCCAGTATTCCTTCGGCTTTTGCGAAACCCGGCCGGGGCCGGACGGATGAGGCCATGCCTTTCTTCCCTTTCCACCACGGAAAATGCGACACGAGGCAAGAACAATAGCAAATCTAAGGATTTTTCAAAAGGACGCCACCCCATGCAGGATCTGGAAGCGGTGATTTTCGATTTCGGAAGGGTGATTTCGGCCCAGAAGCCCGAATCCCTCTTTCGGAGCTATGAAGAGGCCCTGGGAATTCCCACCGGCGCGCTCAACACCCTCATGTTCGACCATCCCGCCTGGGAGGACGCTCTGTTGGGCCGGATCACCCCGGACGAATACTGGAGGCGGGTAGGGCCGGAACTGGGGCTCGAGACTCCGGAAGCCGTGGAGGCCTTTCGCGGCCGGTACGATGCCGACGAGCGGCTCAACGAGGAGGTGGCCGCCATCGTTCGAGCCCTCCACGGACGGTTGCCCCTGGCGGTCCTTTCCAACGCGCCTCTGGGGCTGGAAAGATGGCTGGATCGGTGGGGCCTTCTTCCTCTTTTCGACGTGGTTTTCTGTTCCGCCAACGAAGGCGTTCGAAAACCCTTTGCGGAAGCCTACCAGCGGACGCTGGCACGGCTGGGAGTTCGCGCCCAAGGGACGCTCTTCGTGGACGACGCCTGGGAAAACGTGGAAGCCGCCCGCAGGCTGGGCCTCCAGGTCCACCATTTCCATAACGCCGCCTCCCTGGCTGAAGATCTCCGCTCCCGGGGGCTTCTATCCGGGATCGACGCGGGAAAACCGCTCCGCCGAAATTGACAAGGCCGCCCCATCGGGGTTAATCGAATTCCTATCCAGAGCTCCAAAGCACTTGCTTGAATCGGCGATTGTAGGGGCGAATAATCATTCGCCCCTACAGACCATGATATTCCGTCAGTTTCTTTGGAACGCGCATGGAAGCAACCGATCCGAATAGTGGGATTCCCTTCGAGCAGATGGGGATGCGGACTTCTGATCACACCAGGCACAGACGTCGGCCGATGCGGCTGCCCGGATACGATTATTCCCGGCCGGGCGCCTATTTTGTGACCCTCTGCACCCACCGGAAGATTCCCCTGTTCGGTAGGGTGGAGGATGGCCGGATGGTGTTGAACGCCGCCGGAAGGGTTGCAGAGCGGTGCTGGCTGGATATTCCCGGCCATTTTCCGCAGGTTCGGCTGGATCAATACGTGGTGATGCCGAACCACCTGCATGGCATTCTGTGGATCGTCCGTGGCACACGGGCACAGCGTGAACCTGTAGGGGCGAATAATCATTCGCCCCTACAGGGTAATGGCATGTCGCGAGCTCGCGGAACATCAAAGACCGTGGGATCCGTCGTGCGTGGCTTCAAGATCGGCGTTACCAAGTGGTTTCGACAAAACACAAACATTCGAACCGTCTGGCAGCGGAACTACTACGAACACGTCATCCGAAACGACCAATCCCTGCAGCAAATCCGGGAATACATTCGGGACAACCCGATCCGCTGGGACTTGGATCCGGAAAATCCCAATGCGCTGTCGAAGGTTGGCAAAGAGAAGGTGCAAGGCATGGGTGAGGATGATTTCCCTGGAGATCATTTCCGCTGATCGAAGGGACCGTCCGGGAAAAGGCAAAGCAGGAGAGAAAAGGAGGTGCCATGAGTCGGTCGGCCAAGTCCTTGGGAGGTCTTTTGCTGGTGGTGGTCTTCGGCGCGCTAATCTTGGGATGTGCCACCACATCAGAAACAGGAACATCGGGATTTGCCGTCAAAAAGCTGACCATTCCCGAAACGGTCAGCACCAAGTCACCCTACCCGGCCGTCATGCACTGTGTAGGCCTTGAAAAGGTGGACATTCTCCAAGGGCATTTTTTCTGGAATGGAGAGGGGCCTTATGCCTATGAACCCACCCGCGTCGATCCCCAGTCGGGTGAGGTGGTCTTCATGCTTCACACAGGTAGACCGGGTACCTACCGCATAACGGGCTATGTATCCTTTTGGGACAAGGCGACCTCGAAGGTGGGAAAAACGAAACCGGTCTCGGCGGGCGTTGTCCTCGCAAGGTGACACCAAGGCCCACCCCCATATCTCCGCGGCCTTCCTTTTGGCCAACCGGATTGAGCGGCCGAATTGCCATGGCCTTCAAAACGGTTCTTATCCCTTGACAAACGAAACGCCCGATTGGATGGTGCCTCCACTTCCATGCCCGGGAGCGCGAGGGCCGGGAAATCGGGGGCAAAGTTTATGGTAGGGGCGGGCTTTAGGCCCGCCCGTCAGGACCGCACAATGAGATAGAATCGTGCAGTTCGGTTATCTTTTTCTCCGGGGCGGATCATCCTCCGCCCCTTCTTTGATGGAAGGATGCTGCAAAGGGAGGTTGGGACGGAATGAGCGTTGCCTTGGGGATTCGGCGGGAAGACAAGAACCAGTGGGAACGGCGGGTGCCCCTCACCCCGGAACAGGTGGGGAGCCTCATTCGGGACCACGGCCTTTCGGTGATCGTGCAACCTTCGGAACTTCGGGTTTTCCCGGACGGCGCCTACCGGGAAGCGGGAGCCCTCGTCCAGGAGGACCTCTCTCCGTGCCGGATCGTTCTGGGCGTCAAGGAAATGCCCGCCTCCCTCTTTCGCCCGGGGACCCTCTACGTCTTCTTTTCCCACACCATCAAGGGCCAATCCTACAACATGGCCATGCTCCGGGCCCTCATGGGCGCCGGGGCCCATCTCATGGACTATGAGCGGATCGTGGACTCCGCCGGGCGCCGCCTGGTGCTTTTCGGCCGCTACGCGGGCCTGGCCGGCATGATCGAATCCCTCCACGCCCTGGGGCGCCGCCTGGCCTGGAAAGGATGCGATCCTGGGCTCAATCCCTTCCTCTCAGTTCAGCAGCCCTACCGATATAAAACCCTGGAAAACGCCCTGGACCGCCTCAAGGAAGAGGCCGCGGCGGCCCTGGAAAAGAACGGAGTTCCGGAAAGTCTGGGGCCCGTGGTGATCGGCGTGCTGGGCTATGGGAACGTGGCGCGCGGCGCCTTGGAAGTCCTGGACGCCTGCTTTCCCGTCCGCCGATGGAAGCCCCGGGATCTCCTTTCCGGTGCGGTGGCCGAAGCATCCCGCCGGATGCTCCACGTGGTGGTCTTCGAGGAAAAGGACACGGTGCGGCGTTCCGACGGCGGCCCCTTCGACCTGCAGGACTACTACGCGCATCCCGAAAAGTACCGGCCGGCCCTGGCGCCCTACCTTCCCCACTTGACCGTGCTTATCAACGCCATCTACTGGGATCCGCGGTATCCGGTGCTGGTGACGGCGGAAAACCTCCGGGAAGTCTATGCCCATCCGAAGGCCAAGCTCCAGGTTATCGGAGACATCACCTGCGATATCGAAGGTTCCATCGCCGTGACCCGGAAGGCCACCAGCCCGTCCGATCCCTGCTACGTTTACGACGTGGAAACGGATGGCTTGCTGGACGGCATGGAGGGGGGCCGCGGCCCGGTCATCATGGCCGTGGACAACCTGCCGTGCGAATTCCCCAGGGAGGCGTCGGAAGATTTCGGAAAGGCGCTGATGCCGTTTCTTCCGGATCTTTGCCGGCTGGACCTGAACGATCCCGGGGCGCCCGCCGCCCTCCCCGACCCGCTCAAGCCGGCCCTCATCGTCCACCGGGGAGAGTTCACGCCCGACTATGCCTACCTGAAGCCGTTTCTGGCCTAAGGGCTTGTCCGAGAATGTTCCTCCGCCTCAAGAGGCCGGAGAATTTCCTTTCTCTTCGTAGCCGCGGGGCTTCAGCCCCGCGGAAGGGGTCATCGCAACTCCATGCAGTAACAGGAAATACGCGATGGCCTATCCGGCGGCCGGGAATTGCGCACCAGAAGGGATCGACCTTTCGGGTAGGGGCGGGGTTTATCCCCGCCCGCCAAGTGCACGGTGATAAAAAATTATCGCCCTTTACGGACGGGGCCGCGGCAACGAAGGATGAAGCGCACCCTGAAAAGCAGGCCCTCGTGGGGACGAATGACTAATGGCTCCCACTGGCCGCGTTTCATGGAAAGGGATCGCTCCGGCTGAGTTTTTCCGATCGCTGCAGGGATCGGGGCCGCCTTGGGTTGGCTTACGGACGGAAGGAACGCACCACCTGGTAGGCCCACGAGACCGCGTCCAGATCCATGCCGGAAAAGAGGCCGCTGGTGGTTCCGAAGATCCAGCCGGTGCGGTCGGGAACCGACTGCAGGAGAGCGACCACATGCCGTTCCACCTCCTCCCGGACGGGTTCCCCGGTGAGGCAAGCGGGATCCAGGTTGCCCCACAGGCACAGCCGGTCTCCGTATTCTTTCTTGACGGCGGCAAGATCCATGTCCGAGCGGGGATCCAGGCAGTGCAGCCCGTGGATGCCGGTATCCGCGAGATCCCCGAGGAGCAGATGGAGGTTGCCGTCCGAATGGAAAAAGACGGTCAGGCCCGCATCCCTTGCGGCGGAGGCCGCCTGCGAAATCCAAGGGAAATAGCTCTTTCGAAGGCGTGCGGGAGAAACGAAAGGTCCCTTCCCGTAGGCGATGTCATCGGCCAGCACAAGACCGTGGGCCCCCTGATGGGCGGCATGGCGGATTTGGGCCAGGGCCTGTTCCAGGGAATCTTCGAAAATTTCCCGGACGGTCTCGGTTTCCCTCTCGAAGGCCGTCAGAAAGGACATCCACCCCAGGGCCCGGCACCCCGCTCCGAAGGGGCCGTTTACCGTGACGAAAACGAAAAGATCCGTCTCCCGGACCCAGGAAGAAAGATCCGGCCACGGCGGCTGCCCCTGCCGGGCGGGACACCCGTTTGGATCCGGGGGGGGCTCCGGAGGCGGCAGGCACACCAGGTCCGCGCCCAGGTGATGCAGCAGGGCCCGCCGCCTTGGAAATCCAGGCGGAAGCGACGGTGCGAAGGCGTCGGCCAGGGCCTCGTCGATGCAGAGCTCCCCCACCGGCAGGCGGTCCACGGGCTCACGGCGGACGGCCCGTTCCACGCGGTCCCGGGGTGTCACGGCAGGGGCCTCCCGTTCGAAGACGCCTCCCTGCCTTTCGGAGCCTCGTTGGCGATGAGTTCCATGAGAGGATCCAGGGTGGGGAGGCCGTCCAGGCCGTGCACCACCTGCACCACCGATTCCCTGGCCGCCCGATCCAGGACGGGTTCCGTGAGCCGGTGGAATTTTTCTTCCAAGGCTTCGTTGGACAAGGGATGGTCCGGGTCTCCCAGGGGGTCCACCGCGGTCTTTTGGAAGACCGCCCCCGACGTGGTTTCCACGGTAACCCGGGCGGGGGTGTGGGCCGGAAAGAGGGCGTCCAGCGCGGCGTCCCGGCCCAGTTCCACCCGGCGGGCGAAATCGACCACCGCCGCATCGCCCAGGGTCTCTTCCTTGAGGGGCAGCAGGGCGTCCCGGCCCCGCACGGCCGCCACGGCCAGGCAAAACGGCACGCTGTACTGGGCCGATTCCAGGGACGGCGGATCGGGGTAGTTGTTCAGGGTGAGCGCCCGGCCGAAGGTGTCCACCCGTACCCGCCGGATGCCGTCGGGGTCCAGGCCCTGTTCCGCCAGAATGTCCGACAGGGCGTCCACGGCGCTGTGGATCCAGCGACAGCAGGAATAGGGCTTGAAATAGGTCCTTTCGATGGCAAAAGATTCCTTCAGCTTCGACCGGATCCGCACCGCATCGTAGTAGGCCGGGTGGTCCAGGATGTCGGTGGGGCCCGTGTATCCTTCCACGGCCAGATCCAGCGCCACCAGGCCCGTGAAGGTGGCCCAGGGAATGCCTTCCTTCACGCTGTTTCCCATCACCTTGCTGTATCCGGCGGCGGAAAGCCCGGGAGACTGCACGCCGGCCACCGCCATGGCTTCCGCCACATGGTGCGAAGACAGGCGGCGGAGTCTTCCCGCGGCCGCCACCACTCCGTAGGCCGCCCAGCGTCCCGTGGACAGGGTGTCCAGGGCCGCGAAGTCCCGTGCGGCCGCCACGCGTACGGCCACTTCGTAGCCCACCACCACGGCCGCCAGAAGTTCCCTTCCCGAAGCCCGGGTTTCCTCCCCCACCGCCAGGGCCGCCGGGATGATGGCCGCTCCGGGGTGCCCTCCGGCCGCCCGGTGTCCATCGTCCAGGTCCAGGGCGCTGGCGGCGGCGCTGTTGGCCATGGCCACGGCGGGCGCCGGGTGCTTCAGGCCGTGGAACCACACGGTGGCCTGGCCTGAAACGGAATAGCGGTCGAAGACGCGCCGGACGGCCCGGGCCGGCAGGCTGGAAACCCCCGCCGCCGCGGCGCCCACAAGGTCCAGCACGCACCTCTTGGCCGCATCCAGGGAGGACGCCGGAAGGGCGTCCGATTCCAGGTTGATGGCGAAATCGGCCAGAACGTCGGTGGTTCTGGTTTCAGATGCCGGTTCCGGCCCCATGGTCTTCCACCTGTTTTTGAACGGTCATGCCCCGCCTTTCAAGTTCGCTCAGCAGGACGTCCGGTGGCACGTCCCGGGCCGGGTTGAGCAGTCCCCGCCTGGTGATGGTGCCGTTCAGGATGAGTTGCGCTCCGATGGCGGCCGTGTAGCCCACGGTGCGGTTCATGGCGAAAAGCCCCGTTTCCAAGTCCCGGTAGTCCATGAGCCAGTACGAGACGCGCCGGGGTTCGCCGCCCTTCAGGCCCCAGGCCCGGGCGAGCAGGATCACCACGTCCCGTTCGTCGTCGGCGAAGGTGAGGCGGGGCGTCAGGTGATGGACCAGGAACTGGCGCGGCGAGACGCTGCATCCCCCCACGTCCACCGGGGCGTCTTCCAGGAAGCCCAACTCGGACAGGGCGTTCACGAGGGCGTTGTGGCCCGGCCATCTCAGGGCGAACCGCCCCATGGCCTGGACCTCCCGGCCCAGGCCGAAAGTGTCCATGTAGGCCACGGCGTCCCCGTTGGGATAGGCCTCCAGGGTTCCCAGCCCGGGAACCTCCACCGTGTGACCGTATTCGGGCCGGAAGACCTTTCCTTCCGCCACGCGTACCTCCCGGCCCTCCGCCAGGAAGCGGGCCGGGCGTTTGTAGGCCTTGAGGACCCCGTCGAAGGTCCAGCTGATCTTGTAGCGCAGCGGATTGTGGTCGGCGCAGGCCGGCTCGGGCACCCCGGCCCCGTAGGAATGAAGACCGTGCACCCGGTCCAGCTCTTCCAAGGCCAGCCTGCACAGCACCAGGTCGATCCCCGGATCCATGCCCATCTCGGGCAGGAGGGTGACACCCGCTGACCGGGCCGCGTCCGCCAAGCGGACGAGATCCCCCGTGTAGCTGGAACTCACGAAGTGCACGCCGCACGCCACGGCCGCTTCGGCCACCTTGAACCCGAAGTGGGGCGGCAGCATGCAGATGACCGCATGGGGCCGGACGGATCGCAGGAGCCGCTCCAGGTGCTCCGTGCTGGTGGCGTCCAGATGGACGACGGTCGTCTTTCGGTAGCCTTTCCGCCGAACGTGGTCCTCGGCGGCCTCAGCGTTCATGTCCGCCGCGACAATCTCCCGGACCTGCTCCGATCTTTCCAGATCGTGGAGCACCGCCTTTCCCTGCAAGCCCACCCCCAAAACCAGGATCTTCATGGTAGGTACCTCCGCTGCCGTCCCATAAATAGCGCGTGATCTTGTATATTCATGGAAGTCAGATGTTTCGAAGCCGCGGGTCCAGCGCATCCCGCAATCCGTCTCCCAGCAGGTTGATGGAAAGGATGGTCAGCATGATGGCGAGCCCCGGGAAGGTGACGAGCCACCATGCGTCCGTGATGTACACCCGGCCCTCGGCCAACATGCGCCCCCAGGTGGGCGTGGGCGGAGGGGCGCCCATGCCCAGAAAGGACAGGCCGCTTTCCCAGATGATGATGTTGGCCACGCGCAGGGTGCCCAGCACCAGCAGGGGGGAGATGACGTTGGGAAGGATGTGACGCACCAGGATCACCCGGTTCGGGGTGCCCACGGCCCGGGACGCCTCCACGAACTCCTTTTCCTTGAGCGACAACACGCTGCCCCGGATGGTTCGGGCGTAGGTGACCCAGTCCGAGATGCCCAGCACCAGGATGAGGTTGAAAAGGGAGGATCCCAGGACGGCGATCACCGAAATGGTGAGCAGCATGAAGGGATAGGCCATGAAGACATCGGCGATGCGCATGATGACGCTGTCCAGTCTTCCCCCGTAGTAGCCGGAGAGGAGGCCCAGGACGATTCCCAGAAGTTCCGCCACCAGCACGGCGCTCAACCCCACGGTGAGGGAAACGCGGCTGCCGTGAAGAATGCGGGCCAGGATGTCCCGGCCCAGGTTGTCCGTTCCCAGCGGATGCTCCCAGCTTCCGCCTTCCTCCCAGGCGGGGGGCTGGAGCCGGGCGAGGAGGTCCTGTTCCAGGGGGTCCACGCCGTAAAAGAGCGGAAAAGAAAGGCTGGTGAGCACGATGCCCAGCAGCAGAATCCCTCCCACCAGGGCGCTGGGACGCCGGGCCACCTCCCGGGTCGTTTCCCAAAGGAGGCGGAGTCGCGGCTGGATTTCTTCCGTGAAAACCGTGGGGAATGTGGCGTTGGCGCTGTTCATTTTTCCTCGAGATAACTGATCCGGGGATCCAAATAAACGTAAAGGAGATCCACCAAAAGATTCACCACCACAAAGATCACCGCCAGGACCAGCACGCACGCCTGCACCAGCGGGTAGTCCCGGTTGAAGATGGCCTGCACCACCAGCCGGCCCACCCCGGGCCAGGCGAAGACCGTTTCGATGATGACCGTGCCTCCGATGAGAAAGCCGAACTGCATGCCCGCCACGGTGACCAGGGGAATGAGGGCGTTCTTGAGGGCGTGCTTGCCGATGACGAGACGCTCCTTGAGGCCCTTGGCCCGGGCGGTCCGCACGTAATCCTGGCCCAGGACTTCCAGCATGACCGACCGGGTAAGCCGCGCGAACATGGCCATGAGCCCCATGCCCAGGGCCAGGGACGGCATGATGAGCTGAGCCCAGGACCCGCGTCCGGACGTGGGCAGCCAGCCCAGCTTCACGGAAAAGAGCAGAATCAGCATGATCCCCAGCCAGAAGTGGGGCATGGAAAGCCCCAGGAGCGCCCCCAGCATGCTGCCCATGTCCAAAAGGGAATTTCTGCGCACCGCCGACACGATGCCGATGGGCACCGCCACGCCCAAGGCGATCACCATGGCCGCCACCGCCAGCTCCAGGCTGGCCGGCAGCCGCTCCAGGATGAGCTCCATGGCGGGCACATGGTAGTAGAGCGATTCGCCGAAGTCACCTCGGACCGCGTTGGACGCAAAGCGCAGGTACTGGACGGGGATGGGATCGTTGAAGCCCAACCGTTCCCTCAGCTCCTCGATCTCCTGGTGGGAGGCGTCGGCGGGCAGCATGAGCATCACCGGGTCTCCCGACAGGTGGATGAAGAAGAAGCTGATCATGGAGATCCCCACCATGACGTAGACGGCGTGCCAGAGTCTTTTGAGGATGTAGCGTCCCATAGAGGTAAAAGGTCCAAGGTTAAGGCTAAAGGTAAAAGGCAAAAGGTTAATGGTTAACGGTTAAAGGGGTTGAGGGTAAAGGGGACGAGGGAAAAGGTTCGGATCGAAAAGGGGAAACCTAAATGGGACGATTCTTTCTCATGGACAGGTCCTGAAGGGCGGGCGTAAAGCCCGCCCCTACAAAAAGGCACGGACCCTTTAGGTAGGGGCGGGGTTTATCCCCGCCCGCTAATCACGCGGTGAAAGAGACACCCGAAGAAAAAATCGCTCAGTCTAAGGGAAAGGAACAAGGCGTGAATGGACGGTGAAGCGAATGCCTTGTTCCTTTTACCTTTCCCCTTTCGCCTTTAACCTTTCCTCCTTCCCCTTTCCCCTTCCTACTTCTTGGGTTGGGCGTAGCGCATGTTCAAGAAGCCGTCCCGGCGGCCCTGGTAGTCCACGTCGTTGGCCACCCCGAACACCTCGGGAATGACGTACAGGTAGACCCACGGAGCGTCTTCATACAGGATCCGGTCGATCTCGTGGTACACCTTGGCCCGGTCGTCCCGGTTCATGATGGTTCGCCCCAGATCCAAGAGCACGTCCACGGTGGGGTTCTTGTAATAGTAATCGCGGCTCTTGGAATGGAAGAGCGAATACATGTAGCGGTCCGGTTCGGGCGCGTCGTCCCACCAGTAGATGTACATCTGGTGCTGGCGGCCCTTGTAGCGTTCCCACATGACGGCCCGCTCGAACGGTTCCAGCTTCACCTGGATCCCCACCTTGGCCAGATCCGCGGCGATGGCTTCCGCCTGTTCCTGGATCTGGGACATGTAGGTGGGGTAGGCCAGCCGGGCTTCGAAGCCGTTGGGATAGCCCGCTTCGGCCAACAGCGCCTTGGCCTTTTCCGGATCGTAGGGGTACGGCTTCAGATTGGGGTTGGCGCCAAACGTGCGGGGGCTGATGGGGCCGGCGCACAGGATGGCCTTGCCTCCGAAAAGGGCCTTGTTGATCAGTTCCCGGTTGATGGCGTAGTTGACCGCCTGGCGGACCCTGACGTCGTCAAAGGGCTTGTGGTAGGTGTCCAGGCCCAGGTACGGCATGACGCCCATCTGGGGGGTGAGGTAGGCTTTGCCGGATTCTTCGATCTTCTTGCGCTGGTGGACCGGCACACCGCTGATCACGTCGGCTTCGCCCGTGAGCAGCGCCGCGATCCGGGACGCCTCTTCCGGAACGCCCTTGAAGATCACCCGCTTGTAGGCCGGCTTGGGCCCGTAATAGTTCTCATAGCGCTCCAGAACGATCTCTTCTCCCCGCACCCATTTCACCAGCTTGTAAGGGCCGCATCCCACAGGTTTCACGTTGTATTCCGTATCGCCCACTTCCTGCACGTACTTGGGCGGCACGATGGGCAGATAGTAGCCCAAGATGTAAAGTCCCGGCGCATAGGGCTTGTGGGTGCTGATGGTGAAGGTGTAGTCGTCCAGCACCTTCACTTCCTTGAAGGCGGACATCTTTCCCTTGTGGGGGCACTTGATGTCGGGATTGAAGACCCGGTCAAAGGAAAACTTCACCGCCTGGGCCGTCACGGGCTCCCCGTTGTGGAAGGTGGCGCCTTTCCTCAGGGTGATCTTCCAGGTGGTGTCGTCCACCTTTTCCCACTTTTCCGCCAGGGCCGGCTTCACGCTGGCGTCTTCCTGGGGATGAAAGAGGGTGTCGTGGATGTTATAGCAGACACTCATGGTGGTCTGGATGGAGCTTTGCATGAGATCCAGGCCCACCGGTTCCGCTTCCTGCACCACCACCAGGGTGTCGGCGTCCTTCGCCTGAAGGGGCGTCGATCCCACACCGAACACCACGGCCAGGGCCAGAACAGCCAAGAGCACTCGTTTCATGATCCTCCTCCTCTCGTTTGTGGTTCTTGGAAAACCCGACAAGCCAAGGGAACCGCTTTCGGGAAACGGGACGGCATGAGGTCTCAGGCCGCTCCGGACCGGGTCGGTTCCCACAGCCTGCCTTCCCCATGGAGATGGCAGGCCACGCGACGACCATCGCCCATGTCCCGCATGGGCGGTTCTTCCCTGGGGCACACGTCCAGCCGCTGGGGACACCGCGGATGAAATCGGCACCCGGAAGGCGGATGGAGGGGGCTCGGCACATCGCCCGCGAGCACGATCCGTTCCCGCCGCCGCCTGGGGTCGGGTACGGGCACGGCGGAAAGAAGCGCCTGGGTGTAGGGGTGCAGCGGCTCCCGGTAGAGTTGGTCCGCCGGGGCCAGTTCCACAATCTTGCCGAGATACATCACCGCCACCCGATGGCAGATGTAGCGAATGACGCCCAGATCGTGGGAGATGATGATGAGGGAAAAGCCGGCTTCCCGCTGCAGGCGTCCCAGCAGGTTGAGGATCTGGGCCTGCACGGAAACGTCCAGGGCGGACACGGGTTCATCGCCCACGATGAGGCTCGGCTTCAGGATGAGCGCCCGTGCGATCATGATCCGCTGGCGCTGGCCGCCGGAAAATTCATGGGGAAAGCGGTGCATGTGCTCGGGAAGAAGCCCCACCCGCTCCAGGACCTCCTCCACGGCCCGACGCCTTTCGGCTCGCGAGCCCATCTTGTGGGTCAGGAGCGGTTCCTCCAGGATCCGGGAGACCGTGAGCCGCGGGTTCAACGATCCGTAGGGGTCCTGAAAGATGATCTGCATCTCTCGGCGAAGCGCCTTCAGTTCCCGGGGCTCCATCCGGAAGATGTTGCGGCCGCGGAAAAAGACCTCTCCCGACGTGGGTTCGATCAGCCGAAGGATCGTTCTTCCCGCCGTGGATTTGCCGCATCCGGATTCTCCCACGATCCCCAAGGTTTCGTGGGTCTTCAGGGAAAAGGAAACCCCGTCCACCGCGTGGACCGCTCCCTGCACGCGCTGGAGCCATCCCCTCCGAACCGGAAAATGCTTGACCAGGTTGCGCACTTCAAGCATGGGCGCCTCCAGTCACCATCCAGCAGGCCGCCCAGTGCCCGGGCCGGACTTCCGTCAGATCCGGCGGGCGGGTTCGGCAGATCTCGTCGGCCAGAGCGCACCGGGGATGGAAGGAGCAGCCCTGGGGAAGGTCCGTGAGGCTGGGAACCACCCCGGGAATCTCGTAGAGCTCCCCGTCGGCCATGGACATGTCCGGGCCCGGGATGGCCTGCATGAGGCCCCGGGTGTAGGGATGCAGAGGATGGTCGAAGAGTTCCAATGTGTCCGCCCGCTCCACCACCCGGCCCGTGTACATGACCGCCACCTCCTGGGCCATTTCGGCGATGACGCCCAGATCGTGGGAAATGAGGATGATGGCCGTGCCCATCTCTTCCTTGAGCTTTTCCATGAGGTCCAGGATCTGGGCCTGGATGGTCACGTCCAGGGCCGTGGTGGGCTCGTCGGCGATGAGCAGCTTGGGGCGGCACGCCAGGGCCATGGCGATCATGACCCGCTGGCGCATGCCTCCGGAAAGCTGGAACGGATATTCCCGCACCCGGGATTCCGGCGCCGGAACTCCCACCCGCTCCAACATGCCGATGGCCCGCTGCCACGCTTCCTTCCGGGAAAGGCCGCGATGAACCCGGTAAACTTCCGCCAGCTGGTCGCCCACGGTGAAGACGGGATTGAGGGCCGTCATGGGTTCCTGGAAGATCATGCTGATCTCGTTTCCGCGGATGGAGCGGAGTTCCTCCATGGAGAGATCCAGCAGGTTGCGACCCCGAAAGAAGATGGCGCCTCCGTCGAAAAAGGCGGGCGGCATGGGAAGAAGCCGGAGGATGGAAAGGGAAAGGACGCTCTTTCCACACCCCGATTCCCCCACGATGCCGAGCACTTGACTTTCGTGCACGTTCAGGGAAACCCCGTCCACGGCCCGGGCGATGCCCGCCGGGGTTTGGAAGCAGGTGCGCAGGGACTGGATGGCGAGAAGGGCGTCGTTGTTCATCATTGGATTTTGGCTTCGGAAGCCTCTTGTCCTCGCAGCTCGCCGATCGGTTGACCCCTGGTGTGAGACGGGACCAACAACCATCCGGGGCCTTTGCATGGACAGGGCGTCCCTACCTAAGCATCTCTCCGGCCTGAAAGGGAGCCGGGAGTCATGGCCGACGGAGGTCCCCGGTCCGCGCCGTGTTGGGGATGGCCGTCGAAAAAAAGTGACATTGGGTCTTGAAGCGACCCGGCCATAGGGGCACGATTGGACCGACAGGTCAAGGTGTTTTCCGAAATATTTCACTTGACACAACCCGAGCCCTGATTCTACATAGCAGAATCATCTATTGCAAGGCGTAATTTTCCACCCCCACCGAAAGGGTCGAACGATGAAGCCGAAAGTGACCATCGTGGAAGATCCGTCCCGGGCGTTCATCAATTCCCTGTCCCGAGGCATGGCGGTGCTGGAGGTCCTCTCCCAGGCACCTAGACCCCTCAACCTCACGGAATTGGCCGAGGCCGTCGGGCTCAACAAGGTCACCGTCTCCCGGTTTTGCTACACCCTGGTGCGGCTGGGATACGTGCACCGCAGCAAGCGAAAGCGCTACAGCCTGACCCCCAAGGTCCTGGGGCTGGGCTATGCCGCCCTGAGCCAGATGGATCTTCGCCAAGTGGGCGAGTCCAACCTTCGGGAGCTCTCCCGGGAATTGGGCGAGACGGTGAACATGGCCATCCTGGACGGCGGCCAGATCCTCTACGTGGCCCGCTACGTCACGGAACCCATCATGCAGCACCCGCTGAGCATCGGCGCTCGCCTGCCCGTCTATTGCACGTCCATGGGAAAGGCCATCGCGGCCTATCTTCCCGAAGACGAGCTGCAAGAGGTGCTTGCCGAGCAGTCCTTTGCTTCCCTGACCCACCGCACCATCGTCTCGGTGTCGCGCTTCAGGGAAGAGCTGGCGCGGGTGAGAAACGACGGTTTTGCCGTAAACGACGAAGAGCTTTCAGTGGGCCTGCGCTCCATCGCCGCTCCCATCCTTCGGGACGGCTACCCGGCGGGGGCGATCAATGTGGCGGTGCCCACCACCCGGTACAGCCTGGAGCGATTGGTTGGCCAGCTGTCGGGCCCGCTGCTCCGAACCGCTCGGGCCATCTCCGAGCTGCTGGAAAAACAGGTTTCCGTGGCCCGGGTGTGACCCCTTGAGAAAGGCAGCTCCATGGAGAAACTGATCATCACCGTGGCTCCCACCGGATCGCTACCCTCTCGGGCCAAAACCCCCCACGTCCCCATCACGCCCCAGGAAATCGTGGAGTGCGCCGTACGATGCGAATCGGCGGGAGCGGCCATCGTGCACGTGCACGTGCGCGATCCCAAGGACGAATCCCCGTCGCCGCGGTTCGATCTCTTTCAGGAAGCCATGGAGGGACTTCGGTCCCGGACCCGACTCATCACCCAGATCTCCACGGGGGGGCGCGCCGGCATGGGCTATGAAGAGCGGAGCGAGCGGTTGAAGCTCCGCCCCGAGATGGCGAGCCTCACCACCGGTTCCGTCAATTTCCCCAATGCCGTCTATGCCAACGGCCCCGACCTCATCGACAAGCTGGCCTCCGACATGCAGCGTTACGGCATCAAGCCGGAGATGGAGATCTTCGACACCAGCATGATCGCCAACGCCTTGGACCTGGTGAGCCGGGGGTTGGCGAGGCCGCCCCTCCATTTCAACTTCGTCATGGGCCTCAAGGGGGCCATCCCGGCCACGCTGGAAAACCTGGTGCACCTGAAAAACAGCATTCCTCCGGATGCCACCTGGACCGCCTCGGGCATCGCCGCCGCCCAACTTCCCATGAACGTTCATGCCATCCTGGCCGGCGGCCACGTGCGGGTGGGCTTGGAGGACAACATCTACTACCGCAAAGGGGAACTGGCCTCCAACGAGCGGCTGATCGAAAGGATCGTGCGGCTCGCGCGGGAACTGGGCCGGGAAGTGGCCACGCCGGACGAAGCGCGGGCCATCCTGGGCCTGAACGGGAAGGCCCAGGCCGCCGTCTGATGCGCTCCGGCGTTCTTCACCAATACCCCAACGTTCATGGCCCGTTTTGTGCAAGCCCGCATGGATGAAAGAGTGGACCAGGCAAGGGCCTTTTGTGGAAGCGCCGCAAGGCGCGATCTTCTTTGCGTGACCGCGCGGTTGTTGGGTTGCCGGTCACTCTCATGGCGGCTTGCGCCGCTCGTGCCGGTGGCAACTCGGGCTTAGTCCGTTCCTCCATATGACCCCATAACCCCCATCACGCGGGGCGAAACCATGAGGAATGAAACGCACCTTTGGGAAGCAGACCCCAGTAGGGGCGAATAATCATTCGCCCCTACAGGTCCTTTGCTCCTTTGTGGACCTCGATGGAGCGATTTGCGTCCGGTTTCTGGGGCGCCGCACGCCAGGCGGGCGTGGCCTTTCCATGGGGTCTTGGATTTTCCCTAACCGGCCGCCCGGGAATAACGGGGGCCACAGCCGAAAAGGAGGCGAACATGCGTCGGAAGGGAACGTGGACCGTTGTGCTGGGGTTGGCTTTGGCAGGGCTTTTGGCGGTCGGTGCCGCTCAGGCCCAGGACGTGATCAAGATCGGCGTGGTGGGCCCGCGGACCGGGCCAGCGGCGGCCACTGGAAAGGCCTTCGAGGAAGGCATCGCACTGGCCCTGGATGTGATCAACGGCCAGCAGGGCGGTGTGCTGGGAAAGAAGGTGGAAGTGGTCTTCGAAGACACGGGCGGCACGCCGGAAAAGGCCGCCTCCGGCTTTGAAAAGCTCATCACCAAGGACCAGGTGGTGGTGACCGTGGGCGAGAGCCATTCGTCCTGCGCCTTGGCCGAAGTGCCCATCGCCGATCGGTACAAGCACCCCCTCATCATCGCGGAAGCTTGGGCCGACGACATCACGGCCAAGAATTCCCGGTACGTCTTTCGGGCCGGGCCGTGCAACAGCGGCGTGGTGAACGACAACATCCTGGGCTTCGTCAAGGACTACGGGTTCAAGCGGGTGGCCATCGTGGCGGAAAACACCGACTGGGGCCTGGGAATCAAGAAGTTGGCCGAAGACGGTCTGAAGGCCATGGGCGTGGAATATATGACCGTGGAAACGGAGCGAAAGAGCCAGGACCACTACACGGAACTCAACAAGATCGCCAAGTTCAAGCCGGACCTGGTCCTGGCCTTCGTGTACGGCTTCGGCGTGCACTATTTCATCGCCCAGGCCAACGAAGTGGGGCTCTTCCCCCAACAGGCCCTGATCCTGGAAGGCGCGGGCCCTCCCAGCCTGTGGCCCGAATTCTGGCAGAACGTGGGCGATGCGGGCAACCTGGAGCTCTTCGTCTCGCGGATGCACGCCCAGGTGGAATTCAACGAAGTCTCCCGCCAGTTCCGGGAAGCCTACGTGAAGAAGTTCGGCAAGGAACCCACCGATTACAAGTCCCGCTCCATCTATGACGTCCTGTTGGTGGCCGCGGATGCCATCCGCCGGGCCGGAAGCACGGATCCCGAAAAGATCGTGGACGCCCTGGAAAAGACCCAGCTCAAGGTGGGAAGCGGCGTGGTGCAGTTCGGCACGGAAAAAGGCACGTATCGTTACCACCAGTGGCAGCCGCCCATGCTGATCGTCCAGTGGCAGAACAAGGAGCAGGTGGTGGTCTACCCCCTGGACGTGAAGACGGGCGAGCTGAAAAAGCACTAGGAAGAGCCCGTGATATAGAAGCGAAAGCCTAAATGGAGCGACTCCTTAGCTCCGCGACATGAGCGGGCGGGGATAAACCCCGCCCCTACTCAACGGGTCCATCTACCTTCGTTGGGGCGGGCCTTGCGCCCGCCCGCCGGAACCTCGAGATGGGAAAGAATCGTCCACTTCTATATGAAACGCGAGGTTGTTCCATTCGCGCGCGCGGCCTGTAGGGGCGAATAATCATTCGCCCCTACAGGGGTCTGCTTGCCAAAGGGGCTTTTCATCCTTCGTTGTCACGGGCCGTCCGTGATGGGGGGTTAATGTGAAAGAACCGTACTTTCGGTATGTTGCAGGAGCATCGGGGGCTCCAATCAACACCCAACAGGTGCGGCATCCCCTGTGGGAACACCATCCCCTGGGGGAGCACCATCATCTGTGGGAGCGGCGAAAGCCGCGAAGGGGATGGCCGGCCGTTCCGTGGCGGTGCGGCCACCACCTCATCGCGCCTTGCGGCGCTCCCACAGAGACGAGAAAGCTCCCACAGGGCGGAAAGCGCTCACAGGGCGGAGAGCGCCCCGCTGCCGGTTCTTTCATCCGTGCGGGGTGGCGTACCACACCATGATCGCTAATGTGAAAGAAAACCGGCAATGAACCCATATGAACGCAAGATGGAAATGACCGGTGTGTGGGAGCGGCGAAAGCCGCGATGAGTGTGGCCGGTGATCCAACAAGCGTGCGGTCACGTAAAGAAAATCGCGCCTTGCGGCGCTCCCACAAAAGGCTCTTACCTAGCTCAGTCTTCCATCCATGCAGGGTGACACAGCGAGAGCCACGACCGTTAAAAAGTCTGGTGAACCGTGAACCGTCATCCGGCGGCCTTTCGCCCCCTATCCCAGACGGAAGGATCGCCCGCGATCGCAAGGCAAAGGAACCACCTCCCATGGACGACTTTCTGCTCTACCTCACCAACGGATTGCTGCTGGGCGTCATCTACGCCCTGTCGGCTCTGGGCGTCTCGCTCATCGTGGGCATCATGAACGTCATCAACTTCGCCCACGGGGAACTCTACGTGCTGGCGGGCTACTTCAGCGCCCTCTTCGCCCATGCCCTGGGCCTTCCCATCCCCCTGGCCATGGCCCTGGCGGTGGGTCTGGTCTTCGTCTTCGGCCTTCTCATCGAAAGGACCCTCATCCAGCCCACCTACGGCAACGACATGTATTCGCTCATCATCACCTTCATTCTGTCCATCGTTTTGCAAAACGCCTATCTCTTCATCTTCGGGCCTTATCCCCAGAAGCCCCCCAACTGGGTGAGCGGGTCCACGCACCTTTTCGGCCTCTTTTATTACGGCAACCAGCGGCTGGCTTCCTTTCTGGCCGGAGCCGCCGTGATCGCCCTTCTCTTTCTTCTCATCAAGAAGACCTGGTTCGGCAAGATGGTGCGCGCCGTGGCCCAGGATCGGGAGATGGCGTCCATGGTGGGGGTGAACGCCGCGCGGGTGAACATGCTCTCCTTTGCCCTGGGATGCGCTCTGGCGGCGGCGGCCGGCGTCATCCTGGCGCCCATCTTTCCGGTGAACCCCACGGTGAGCGTGGGGATCAGCCTCACCGCCTTCGTGGTGGTGGTCCTGGGCGGCATGGGCAGCCTGGAAGGCTGCGTGGTGGGCGGCATCCTTCTCGGCGTGGTCCAGAACCTGGGATCCGCCTACATTTCGTCCGGCTACAAGCACTTTTTCGGGTTTCTCATCCTGGTGCTGGTGCTCACCATCCGGCCGGCCGGCCTTTTCGGCCGAAAGGAGACCTGATCGCGCAAGGGAAAGTCGGTCGCCCCGGCGACCCGCAATGCGCGAAGGAAAGTTGGCGTTCTGTTGCCTTTTGCAGCGAAGGAGTTGTCCGTGCCCCGTTCTGTTGTCTGGCTGCTGTCCATGGGTCTTTTCGGCGTGCTGGCGGTGCTCCCTCTGGTGGCCGGAGACTACTGGCTCCACACGGCCATTCTTTGCCTTTTCTACGTGATGATGGCCGCCAGTTGGAATCTCCTGGCGGGCTATACCGGCCAGGTGTCCTTTGCCCACGCGGCCTTTGCCGGCATCGGAGCCTACGTGTCCGGCATGTGCGCCATCTATTTCCAGCTCCCGCCCCTTCTGGGGGCCTTGGTGGGCATGGCCGTGGCGGCGGTTCTGGGCCTGCTGCTGGGAGTGCTCTGCATCCGCATGGGCGGCATCTACCTGTCGCTCACCACCCTGGCCTTTTCCGAGATGCTCCGGATCGTGATCGACAACGAATACGAGATCACCCGGGGGACCATGGGCCTGTCCGTCCCCTTCGTCCTGCCCTTCTATTCCAAGGCGTGGGCCTTCTATCTCATGGCCGCGGTGGCCCTGGGTCTGCTCTACGTGATCCACCGGATCATCCGATCCGATCTGGGGACCGCCTTCCGGGCGGTGCAAAACGACGAGACGGCCGCCGCGTCCTTGGGAATCCACGTGGTGAAGATCCGCGTGGCGGCCTTTGTCCTTTCCAGCACCATGGCGGGCCTGGCGGGGGCCCTCTACGGCCACTACCACCAGCTGATCACCCCGGAAATCCTTTCGCTCAACCTCATGTTCCTGGTGCTGGCCATGACCATCATCGGAGGGCTGGGCACCTTGGCGGGGCCCATCGTGGGAGCCGTCTTCCTGGAGGTGCTTTCGGAATACATCCGGATTTACGGGGAATTCCACGTGCTCATCTTCGGGCTGGTGGCCCTTTTCATCAGCCGGTTCGCCCCGGAAGGCCTCGTGGGCCTGTGGCGGAAGCGCTTTCGCACCCTGGACGCTCAACCCTAGAGGAAACGCCATGGCTTTTTTGGACGTGCAACACGTGACCAAGCGGTTCGGGGGACTCACGGCCGTTGCCGACGTGAGCTTCCAGATGGAGCAGGGAGAGATCGTGGGCCTCATCGGTCCCAACGGCGCGGGCAAGACCACGCTCTTCAACCTGATCGCCGGGACGTTTCCCTTCGATGAAGGCCGGATCCTCTTTGACGGCGAGCCGCTCAACGGACTGAAACCCTACCACGTGTGCCGCCGGGGCATCGCCCGCACCTTCCAGGTCACCCGGCCGTTTCTGGAGATGACCTGCTTTGAGAACGTGGTGGTGGGCTTCATCGGCCGGGACGGCTTCACGGGGGACACTCCGGAAAGGCGGCGCCGGGCCGAAGAAATCCTGGCGCTCGTGGGACTGGACGAGTTCCTCCACACGCAGGCCCGCCATCTCAATCTCATCAACAAGAAAAAGCTGGAGATCGCCCGGGCCCTGGCCACCCGGCCCAAGCTCATCCTGCTGGACGAGGTGCTGGGGGGCCTCAACACGGGGGAAATGGTGCAGGCCCTGGATCTCATCCGGGCCATCCGGGATCGGTTCGGCGTGACGGTGCTTTGGATCGAGCACGTGATGGGGGCCTTGATGCAGGTGGTGGAGCGCTTGCTGGTGCTGGACGGCGGGCGCCTGATCTGCCAAGGGGATCCGCAGACGGTGGTTCGGGATCCGCGCGTGATCGAAGCCTATCTGGGGGAAGCGGATGATTGAAGTTCAAGATCTGCACGTCTTTATCGGGGAAAACAAGGTTCTGCACGGCATCTCGCTGGATGTGCGCCCCAGGGAAACCGTGGCCGTGGTGGGCGCCAACGGCGCCGGCAAGACCACCCTCATCCGCACCCTGATGGGGCTTCTCAAGCCCGCCCAGGGAAGGGTGCTCCTGGACGGAACCGACATCGGGGCCCTGGCCCCGCACGAAATCGCCCATCGGGGCATGGCCTGCGTTCCCGAAGGCCGCCGGGTCTTCAAGGACCTCACCGTCAGGGAAAACCTGGAAATGGGCGCCTTTCGCAAGGAAGCACGCAACCGCCTTTCCCAATCCTTCGAGTGGGTGACCGAGATGTTTCCCATCCTGCGGGAGCGTTGGAACCAGCGGGCGGGAACCCTTTCCGGCGGCGAACAGCAGATGCTGGCCATCGGCCGGGCGCTCATGGCGCGGCCCGTGGTGCTTCTCATCGACGAGTTGTCCCTGGGCCTGGCGCCTTTGATCGTGAAGGAAATCTTCGAGCAGCTCCGGCGGATCCGAAAGGAGATGACCGTGCTGTTGGTGGAACAAAACGTGGAGATGACCTTGAAAAACAGCGACCGCGCCTACGTGATGGAAACCGGGCGGCTGGTGCGCCAGGGCGCTTCGGCGGAGCTTCTGGGGGATCCCAAGATCCGGGAGGCCTACCTGGGGCTGTGACAGGACCTCGGCTCGGATCGCGCCTGGGAGCCTGTCCGAGAACGCTACAAACCGTCACTCCCGCGTAAGCGGGAGTCCATAAGCTGCCGGAAATCCTGGATCCCCGCTCCCCGTTCAAGCCGGGGACAAGCTTCGCGGGGATGACGGATGGACGTTGAACGGCATAAATCTTCCGTTGTCGGACAAGCTCCTGGGAGCCTGTCCGACAATGGCTGTCCGAGTTAAGAGCCCGGGTTATGGCCCCTCCTTTCGTAGCCGCGGGGCTTCAGCCCCGCGGAAAGGGCCATCGCAACTTCATGAAGTGACAGGAAATATGCGATGGCCTACCCGACGTTCGGGGGTCTTTCCGCAGCCCTAAAGGGCTGCGCTACGAAAAGGGCGCTCACTCGCGGCGTTCTCGAACAGCCTCCCAGAGGCGCTCCCGCAGCGCCTGCTCGAACCTGAGGGCGTCTCGTTTGCGGTTCTTTTTCGCGCAAACCCCCATCACGGGAATCCGCGACACGGAAGGGTGAAACGCGCCTTTAGGACCCAGGGAGCTGTAGGGGCGAATGATGATTCGCCCCTACAGCCCGCCTGTATGAAAGGCACAAGGTCCTGTTGGACAAAACAAGTGGCCGCCAAATGGGTGAAAGCGTTCGCGTGGATTTTGGTCCCTATCCTTTTAGCCCCCTTCCAGGGGAGGAAAAAAGACCAGGTGGTCGCCTTCCTTGAGGGGCGTGTGGGCGGGGCGGGCCCGGCCGTTCACGATGAGGATGATGGGTTTGTCCATGGGAACGCCCAGGGTGTCCAGCACGTCCCGGATGACGGCGCCTTCGGGAACATCCAGCCGCTTGTCCGGGGGCAGGTGTTCCGTGTAGGTTCGATAGGTGGCGAAGCTTTCCACGCGGATCTTCATGTGGACACCTTCCGGGTGATGGATTCATTTGTTGGGAGGCGATCCCCTCTTCGGAGTTCTTTATAGCCGGAGACCCCCGGGGCCGGGAACCGGAAACCGTGATCCGTGATCCGTAATCCGCAGGCCGTAATCCGTGAACCGTCGTCTGTGCGTCGCCCTTCGGGGAAAGGGACGGGTGAAGAGGCACGGGCCCCTGGATCCTTGGAGCACGGACAGCGGATCACGGGCCATTCCCCCGGCCCCCTTTGAAAAAGGGGAGAAAAGCGGTCATGGCCGGCGTTTTCGGACACGCTCCCGGCGAGCCCCCATTCACGGGCAACGCCTTGCAGTCTGCGGGCCCCGGCTAACGGCTAACGGACCACGGATCACGGCTCACGGACCACGGATCACGGATCACGGACAACGGACAAGGAGGACGCTCATGGGATGGATGGGAAAGATCCTTCGGGTCAACCTGAGCGAAGGCACCACGGCGGTGGAGGAATTGGACCGGCAGAAGGCCATGGACTACGTGGGAGGCCGGGGCCTGGGCACCCGGTTCCTGTTGGATGAGGTGGACCCCGCCTGCGATCCCCTTTCTCCGGAAAACAAGCTCATCTTCCTCACCGCTCCCCTGACCGGAACGGGAACCCCCACCGGCGCCCGGTACATGGTGGTGACCAAGTCGCCGCTCACCGGCGCCCTCACCTGCTCCAACGCGGGCGGCCAATTCCCCGCCATGCTCAAAAGGGCCGGCTTGGACGGCATCATCTTCGAGGGGCGCGCTGAAAAACCGGTCTATCTCTGGGTGGAAGAAGGCCGCGCCGAACTGCGCAGCGCCCAACACCTGTGGGGCCGGGACACCCACGAGACGGACCGGCTGCTTCGCCAAGAAACTCGACAGGACGCGCGCACGGCGGTCATCGGCCCCGCCGGGGAACGGGGCGTCCTTTTCGCCTCGGTCATGAACGACAAGGACCGGGCCGCCGGCCGCTCGGGCGTGGGAGCCGTCATGGGCTCCAAGAACCTCAAGGGTGTGGCCGTCTTCGGAACCCAAAAGGTTCCCATCCACGATCCGGAAGGGTTCAAGAAGGTGGTCAAGGAGATCATGGCCGGCTTCAAGGAGCAGACCAAGGACGGTCCGCCGCCCCTCCGGATCTACGGAACGCCCATCACGTCCACGGGCACCCAGAACGTGGGGGCTTACCCCACCCGGAACTTTCAGCAGGGCACCTTTGAACACTGGCAGGACATCGGCGGCGAGGCGCTCACGGAAAAGTACCTGGTGCGGGCCAAGGCCTGCTTCAGCTGTCCCATCGCCTGCGGGCGGGTGACCCGTGTGGCGGAAGGCCCCTTTCAGGGCGAAGGCGAAGGCCCCGAATACGAAACGGTGTACGCCCTCGGGAGCAACTGCGGCGTGCGGGACCTGGCCGCCGTGATCAAGGCCAACTACATCTGCAACGAGATGGGCATGGACACCATCACCATGGGGGCCACCATCGCCTGCGCCATGGAGATGTTCGAAAAGGGCATCCTGGACGAAAAGACCGTCGGGCGGCCGCTTCCCTTCGGCGATGCGGAAGCCATGGTGGACATGGTCCGAAAGACCGCCGCCCGCGAGGGCTTCGGAAACGACCTGGCCCTGGGCAGCCTGCGGCTCGCCGCCAAGTATGGATGCCCGGAACTGGCCATGGTGTCCAAGGGGCAGGAATTCGCCGGCTACGAACCCCGGGCGGAAAAGGGCATGGGGCTCGCCTATGCCACCTCTCCCATCGGGGCCAGCCACATGCGGGGAGATCCGGCCTACATCGAAATCATCGGCGTGCCCCTGCTGGTGGATCCCCTGACCTGGGAGGACAAGCCCCAGATCGTGAAGGACTGGCAGGACGTGTTCGCCCTCATCGACTCGGCGGGCCTGTGCGTCTTCTTTTCCGTGCGCAACCTGGTGACCAAGACCAAGGACATCCGGCCGGTGCGCATCCTGGAGCTCCTCAACACCGCCACCGGGGCCGGCTACACCATGGAATCGCTCATGACGTCCGCCGAGCGGATCATCAACGCGGAAAGGATCTTCCTCAACAGGGCGGGCCTGGACGCCAAGGACGACACGCTGCCGCCGCGCATGACCCGCGAACCCATGCCCGCGGGGCCCGCCAAGGGCCACGTGTGCGAACTGGACAAGATGCTCCCCATCTACTACCGGCTGAGGGAATGGGACGAAAACGGCCGCCCCACCCCAAAGCTCCTGGAGCGCCTGGGCTTGGCCTAAGAAAACCGCCAATGAACGCGAATCAACGCCCATGTGTGTGAGTCGGGAAGATCGGGCGGGCCTGGGCCCGCCCGATTGTTTCCACCTTCCTTACCCATTGAAACCAAGGGAAACGACTGGCATATGAACAATTCCCCAGAGGAACAGTCCGCCAAGGGTCGCAATCTGATTCATATCGGCTGGGTCATCCTGTCCCACATGACCAATCCTGAGGAGATGCAAGATTACGTGCAGGCGGTGGAGCTGACGGCGGAGGTCATCGAGAGCCAGTTTCCGGAATTTTACTGGAAATGGCAGATTGTCCGAAAGCCACGCTATCCGGCCTACGGCATGTTGGATCCGCTGGATCTCCTGGAGTCCGGGGTCCAGGAGAAGATAAAGAATCATTGGGACTTTGCCGTTGTCTTGGTATCCAATGAACTGAAGGCTCGCTACCGCATCGCCACGCTCGGAGTACCCTCCTCTGCCCTGGAAGTGGGCGTTCTTTCCGGACACGAGCTGGCGGGCGATCCGGATAAATCCCGGAAGCTGGCGGGTCTCGCTCTCCACATTCTGGGACATCTGTGGGGGCTGGAACATTCCGCAGAGGGTGTTATGGCCCCTCCGGAGCATGCCTCCCAACTTCGCATCGAATCCTTTTCGGACGACGAACGCCTGACGGTTGTCAGGCGATTGGAAGAAGTTTCCGACGTTCGTGTGGAAGAGCGGAACAGCGGGCAGGGGATGTTTCGCTTTTATTGGAACACCTTCCGAGCGGATCCCCGGAGCCTGCTGCTGGATGTCATAGGCTATGCTCCCTGGAGACTTCCGCTCAAGATGGGACGGATGACGGCTGCAACGGTTGTCTCCATGCTTTTTATGGTTCTGAGTCCTGAGCCGTGGCAGTTGGGGATTGATTTGGACGGTGTTGCTTTGGCCGCAGGTGCCCTCCTGTCCATCGTATGTGCCACGGTCTTTATCTTTGCCGGGCAGAATCTAGGACAAGTGACGCGGGAACTGGGATTTCGTGAACAGGTGGCCCGAACTCGGATGGTGACGTTTCTGACTCTCTTGCTGGGTCTCTTCTCCCTATGGCTCATGCTTTTCATCGTCATGAGTATAGTTGCTCTGGGATTTCCCAAGGAAATCGTGGGCAGTTGGCTGGGTGGTGACGTGCGGCTCGACACGGCCGATTCCTTTCACTATGCTGCCTTCATGGCTGTCTTGGGCGTCGTGGCCGGCGCCGTGGGGGGAAACATCGAGGAAGAAGCCGAGATCAAAGCCGATCTCTTCTTTGACGAGGAAGTCTGAAATCCATTGAAAGGGGGCGGAAGCGAGCATGATTCCTCTGCAGGATACGATTCCCCGGCGCAGGAGTCCGTTCGTCACGTGGACCATCATTTTTATCAATCTCCTCTTTTTCATGGTGGAAATCGCCCTGCCGGAACCCGCGTTGGAGCGACTCATCTTTTTCCTGGGGATTGTCCCCGCCCGATACACGCATCCGGCGTGGCCTTCCGAAGGTCTGAGCTATTGGCCGTTTCTCACCAACATGTTCCTCCATGGCGGTTGGCTCCACTTCCTCGGCAACATGTGGACCCTCTGGATATTCGGCGACAACGTGGAAGATCGGCTCGGCCACGTGCGATACGCGATCTTCTACCTGGTGTGCGGAGTTGCGGCGTCCCTGACCCACATCGCGTTCAACGTCCATTCCACCGTACCGGCCATCGGGGCCTCGGGGGCCATCGCCGGTGTCATGGGCGCCTATTTCGTGATGTTTCCCCACTCCCGTATCATCACCCTCATCCCCATTTTCTTCCTGCCATGGCTCATTGAGGTGCCCGCGGTGGTGTTCCTGGGATTCTGGTTCCTGAGCCAGCTTTTTTCGGGCACTTTTTCGATCCTGGCGCCCACGGCGGGCGGAGGGATCGCCTGGTGGGCGCACATCGGAGGTTTTATGGTGGGGGCCGTGATCGGTCCCCTGGTCAAGAGGTCGGCCAAGCACTACAGGCGCCATTATCCGGATGAATGGCACCCGGTGCGTCATCTGTACCGGATCTGAGTTCTTGGGAGAATTGAAGGAAAGGAGAAGGGATGAATCCTACGGATTTCTTTTGGCTTTTTATCGTCCTGGCGTCTCTGCAGCCCCTGCTGCGCCAGCGGATCATCGATGCGACCCGCCAGAGGGCCATCGCCCGTTTCGAAGCGGAACGGGGCTCTCGGGTGATTCTGCTGGTCCACCGGCAGGAAACCATGAGCCTGCTGGGATTTCCCGTCATGCGCTACATCGATGTGCACGATTCGGAAGAGATCCTTCGAGCCATCCACATGACCGATTCGGATGTTCCTCTGGACCTGGTGGTCCACACTCCGGGCGGTCTGGTCCTGGCCGCCCTTCAGATCGCCCGGGCCCTCAAGAAGCATCAGGCTCCCGTGACCGTCTATGTCCCCCATTATGCCATGAGCGGTGGAACGCTGATCGCTTTGGCCGCGGACCAGATCGTCATGGGGCCGCACGCCGTGCTGGGTCCCCTGGATCCGCAGCTGGGCAAGTATCCCGCGCCGTCCCTGCTGCGCGTGGCCCGGGAAAAGCCCATCGAACACGTGGACGACGAAACCTTGATCCTGGCCGACATGGCGGGAAAGGCCACACGTCAGCTGCAGGACGCC
>JACIYN010000017.1:35000-164652 GCA_014359885.1 Desulfacinum sp. | reverse complement strand
CGCTCGGCCTGTAGGGGCGAATAATCATTCGCCCCTACAGGGGCCTACATCCCAAAGGTGCCTTTCATTCTTCGTTGTCACGGGCCGTCCGTGATGGGAGTTATGGACTCCCGCTTGGGCGGGAGTGACGGGTGGCGGAGTTCCCGGACAGCCTCCTAACAGTCCATGGAAAGGATGTTCAGGGCCTTCATGCCCCTGCTGGCACAGGCCATGGCCATCTTCCCCGCCACGGACATCTGGGTGAACCCGCAGTAGCACATGTAGTAAAGGCGGTTTTCGAACTGGGGCCGGTAGTAGATGCTCATGCGGTGCTTGCCGCATTTGGGGCAGCGTTGCTTCCTGAGGGACATGAGGGGACCGCGAGAATCCATGATGTGAACCTCCGTTTGAGCCGTTGGCTTCAGCGTTCGGGTGATCATCGAATTTCGGCCGCTGCCGAACGCGGCGGAACATAATCCCTCTTCTTGTCGTTTTCAAGGGGGCGGAAGACCTGCAGCACCCTCAGCGACCGAAGCCCTCGCGGGAACTCTTTCGTTGCCGCGGGTCCACGCCTGAATGTGGGATCGAACCCTAAATCCGGGACTTCCAGCTTGCATCTCCTCCCCGCTCCTTGACAAAGGAACCGCGTCCTGATAAGGAGGCGGCGGGTATTTCCAAGCCGCCGACTCCGCTTGGATCCCGGAAGGGACCGAGACGGAAGGGTGTTCTCACCGGCAGCGTGCCAGCGGTTGACGTTGTGGACGGAGGCCTTCCGGACGACGGTCTAGAAGGCCTTTCTTTTGTGGGGCGCAAGCAGGGAAAGGAGGAGCCATGCGCGTCATCGACACCATCGCCGAGATGCAGCAGCAGGCCGACCAGTGGCGCCGGGACGGCGTCCGCATCGGTTTTGTGCCCACCATGGGCTTTTTCCATGAGGGGCACCTGGCCCTCATGCGGCATGCCGGGACCCTGGCCGACAAGGTGGTGATCAGCATCTTCGTCAATCCCACCCAGTTCGGCCCCAACGAAGATTTCGAAAGCTACCCGCGGGACATGGACCGGGATCTGGCCCTGGCCCGCGGCGTGGGGGTGGACGTGGTTTTCGCCCCCAGCGTGGAAGAGATGTATCCCGAGGGCTTTCAGACGTATGTCACCGTGGAGGAGGTCACGCGCCCCTTGTGCGGGGCTTCCCGCCCAGGACACTTTAGGGGGGTGGCCACCGTGGTGGCCAAGCTCTTTCACATCGTGAAGCCCCATGTGGCGGTCTTCGGCGAAAAGGACTACCAGCAGCTGCTGACCATCCGGCGCATGGTTCGCGATCTGGCCATGGACGTTCAGGTGGTGGGGCACCCTATCGTGAGGGAGGAAGACGGCCTGGCCATGAGCAGCCGCAACACCTACCTTTCCGAGGAGGAACGCCGGGAGGCCCTGCTGCTCTCGCGGTCCCTGGAAGAAGCCCGACGCCTCGTGGGGAAAGGGGAGCGGAGCGGCGAGGCGATCCTGGCACACGTTCGCCGCGTCCTGGGTGCCGGACCTCATGTTCGCATCGACTACGCGGAACTGCGCGATGCCGAGACCCTGGAGACGGTCAAAACCCTGTCCGGACCAGCCCTCCTGGCCCTGGCCGCCTACGTGGGCAAGGCCCGACTCATTGACAATACGGTTTTGAAACCTTAAAGAGGGCCATCCGGCAAGCCACGCATTCGCAAGGAGAAAACCATGCGTCGCATCATGCTCAAGAGCAAACTGCATCGCGCCCGGGTGACGGATGCCAACCTGGAATACGAAGGGAGCCTCACCATCGACCAAAATCTCATGGAACTGGCGGATATCCTTCCCTTCGAACAGGTAAAGGTCTATAACGTGACCAACGGTGCCCGCTTTGAAACCTACGCCATCTGCGGTCCGCCCGGTCGGGGAGACATCTGTCTGAACGGAGCGGCAGCCCGCATGGGCGCCCCGGGAGATCTTATCATCATCGCCACTTATGCCGAATATGAAGAGGGCGAGGTGCAGGACCATGAGCCACGCGTGGTCCTGCTGGACGGGACCAACAAACCCAAGAAGCCGGAGATCGTCAAAGGTTGGCCTTCCTGAAGAACCTGCGAACCAAGATCCGAGCGTATTTCATTGCGGGGCTGCTCACGGTGGTCCCGCTCTCCTTTACGTTCTACGTCATCAGCCTGCTCTTGAAGCACGGGGACAAGATCTTCAACCTGATCCCCGAGCGCTTCAACCCGCGCACCTACATCCCGTTTCCCATTCCGGGGTTGGGCATCGCCCTGGTGGTGCTCCTCGTTCTGCTCACGGGCGTGCTGGTGAAAAACTACGTGGGCGGGCGCATCGTGGAGTTCGGGGAGCGCATCGTCTACCAGATCCCCCTGGTGCGCCCCATCTATACGGCGGTCAAACAGCTTCTCATCGCCATCTTTTCCCAGTCCGACGACAGTTTCAAGCGCGTGGTGCTCATCGAGTACCCGCGACGCGGCATCTACGCCATTGCGTTTGTGACGGGCGTGCCCAACGGGGAGGTGCAATCCTTCCACTCCGAACGCATGATCAACGTGTTCCTCCCCACCACGCCCAACCCCACGTCGGGCTTCTATCTTCTGGTTCCGGAAAAGGAAACCATCCCGCTCACCATGACGGTGGAGGATGCCTTCAAATTGCTTATCTCCGGCGGCCTGGTCAGTCCGCCCGACGCCCGCGCCGGAAACCGCAGCAGGGCGTGCCGGCCGTCTCCGGCATCGCCGGCCGGCACCAACGATTCCAAAGAGTCTTAGAAGGGAGAAAAGCCATGTCCATGAGTTCTTTCCTGTTCACCTCCGAGTCGGTGACGGAAGGCCATCCTGACAAGGTGGCCGATCGCATCTCCGACTCCATCCTGGATGCCATCCTGACGGAAGACAAGGCCGCCCGCGTGGCCTGCGAGACCCTGGTGACCACGGGTCTGGCCTTCGTGGCGGGTGAGATCACCACCTCCGCCTGGGTGGACATTCCCGAGATCGTCCGCCAGACCATCAAGGACATCGGGTACAACGATTCCGCCATGGGCTTCGACTGGGCCACCTGCGCGGTCATTTCCTCCATCGACAAGCAGTCCCCGGACATCGCCATGGGGGTGAACGAGGGCGAGGGCCTTTTCGACGAACAGGGAGCCGGCGACCAGGGCCTCATGTTCGGATTCGCCTGCAACGAAACGCCGGTGCTCATGCCCATGCCCATCTACTATGCCCACCGGATCACCCGCAAACTGGCGGAAGTCCGCAAAAACGGCGTTCTCGACTTCCTGCGCCCCGACGGCAAGAGCCAGGTGACCATCGAATACGTGGACCACAAGCCGGTGCGCGTGGACACGGTGGTGGTGGCGGCCCAGCATACGCCCGAAGTGAGCTACAAGACGATCCAGGAAGGGATCATCGAAGAGGTGATCAAGAAGGTGATCCCCGAAGAACTCCTGGACGACAAGACCCGCTTTTTCATCAACTCCACCGGCCGGTTCGTCATCGGCGGCCCCATGGGCGACTGCGGCCTCACGGGCCGAAAGATCATCGTGGACACCTACGGAGGGCAGGGGAGCCACGGAGGCGGCTGTTTTTCCGGTAAGGACCCCAGCAAGGTGGACCGAAGCGCTTCCTACATGGCCCGTTACGTGGCCAAGAACATCGTGGCCGCCGGCCTGGCCGACCGGGTGGAAGTGCAGGTGGCCTACAGCATCGGCGTGGCCGAACCGGTGTCGCTCATGATCGACACCTACGGCACCGCCAAGATTCCGCCCGACGAGATCGCCAAGATCGTGCGGGAGGTCTTCAGCTTCAAGCCGGCCAACATGATCCGGGATCTCAAGCTGCTTCGCCCCATCTACAAGAAGACCTCGTGCTACGGCCACTTCGGCCGAAACGATCCGGACTTCACCTGGGAAAAGACGGACAAGGTGGACATCCTCATCGAGAAGGCCGGCAAGCTGGGGGCGTAGGAGACCGCCCGAGAACGCCGCGGATGATCTCTTTTCTCGTAGCGCAGCCCTTTAGGGCTGCGAAAGAACCCCCCGAACGTTGGATGGGCCATCGCGTATTTCCTGTCGCTTCATGCAGTTGCGATGGCCCTTTCCGCGGGGCTGAAGCCCCGCGGCTACGAAAAGAGGGCCCATAGCTCGGGCTCTTGTCTCGGAGAGCCATTGTCAGACAAGCTCCTGGGAGCCTGTCCGAGAACTCCGCAAACCGTCACTCCCGCGCAAGCGGGAGTCCATAAATTACTGGAAATCCTGGATCCCCGCTTTCGCGGGGATGACGGATGGAGACGAAACGAGGCAAAGAACCCATTGTCAGACAGCCTCCTAGGAGACCGTCCGAGCGCGCTCCATGGCCGCAGCTACATGACAAAGATATGGACAGGAAGGAGAACGATCCGATGGATTTTCACATCAAGGACGAGGCCCTGGCCGAAAAGGGCAGACTTCGCATCGAATGGGCCGCCAAATCCATGCCCGTTTTGCGCTCCATCAAGGAGCGTTTTGAAAAGGAAAAACCGCTGGCAGGCGTTCGCATCGCCGCCTGCCTCCACGTGACCACGGAAACGGCCGCCCTGGCTCAGACCCTCCAGGCCGGAGGCGCCGACGTGCGCCTTTGCGCCTCCAACCCCCTGAGCACCCAGGACGACGTGGCGGCATCCTTGGTGGTCCATGACGGCATCCCGGTTTTCGCCATCAAGGGCGAAGACAAGGAGACCTACTACAAGCACATCCACGCCGCCCTGGCCCACGAACCCCACATCACCATGGACGACGGAGCGGACCTGGTGAGTACGCTCCATTCCGAGCGCCAGGACCTGCTGGCCCACATCGTGGGCGGCACGGAAGAGACCACCACCGGGGTCATCCGCCTTCGAAGCATGGCGGAAAGCGGCGTGCTGCGCTACCCCATCATCGCCGTCAACGACGCCGACACCAAGCACCTTTTCGACAACCGCTACGGCACGGGACAAAGCACCATCGACGGCATCATTCGGGCCACCAACCGGCTGTTGGCCGGGTCCACCTTCGTGGTGTGCGGCTACGGATGGTGCGGAAGGGGCGTGGCCATGCGGGCCGCCGGCATGGGAGCCAAGGTGGTGATCACCGAAGTGGATCCCCTGCGGGCCCTGGAAGCCGTCATGGACGGCTACCAGGTGATGCCCATGGCGGAAGCCGCACGGATCGGCGACTTTTTCTGCACGCTTACGGGCGACATCCACGTGATCCGCCGGGAGCACTTCCAGGCCATGAAGGACGGCGCCATCGTGAGCAATTCCGGCCACTTCAACGTGGAACTGGACCTGGAAGGCCTGGAAGCCATGGCGGTTTCCAAGCGGACGATCCGCGACTTCGTGGACGAATACCGCCTGGAGGACGGGCGTTGCATCTACGTGCTGGGAGAAGGGCGCCTGGTGAACCTGGCGGCGGCCGAAGGCCATCCCTCCAGCGTCATGGACATGAGCTTCGCCAACCAGGCCCTCTGCGCCGAATACATGAAAAAGAACGCCGCCGGCCTGGAAAAGAAGGTCTACGGTGTTCCCCAAGATATCGACCGGGAGATCGCGCGGTTGAAGCTGGCCAGCATGGGTGTGAGGATCGACACCCTGACCCAGGAGCAGGAAAAGTACCTGAACTCCTGGGAAATGGGGACCTGAGAAGTTGTCCCAATGCCATTTCCCCGCGTCCGGGATCGTGCCTCCTCCTGAAGGGTAGGGACGGTTCGCGAACCCTGCCTACAGGAATGGCACCCCAATCAACAATGGAGCACACCCCTCCGGGGCACGCCGCCAGGCCGTGCCCCGGGCCGTTTCAAGACCGGGAGATTCCCTACACCATGGCGATGCAAAAACCCCATCCCGCTTCCCGGACCGGCACCGGGACAGGCAAGATCCTTGGGCCCAGCCGGCGCATGGCCACGCTCCTGGCCGCGCTCCTCTTCCTGGCCGGATGCGCTCCCAAGCCCCCATCGGTCACGCCATCCAAGCCGCAACTCACCCGGGTCTCCTGGGACGCCTTGGCCGGCGCGGAAGACGACTTGCAACTGGAAGGCCTGGAAGAAGCCCTGGCCCGATCGCTCAGCTATTTTGAAAGGGGCGGGCGGGAGATCTCCTTTGAGGTGGAGGGCCGGAAGGTGTCGGCCGATGGGATCCGGCGGACGCTTCTATCGCTCAGGGAGATGCTCGAAAGGGGCGAGCTCCGCCTCCCGGCGCTCTCCCGGAACTTTGATCTCTACGCATACCCCAGGCAGGCGCACTCAGGTGGGAACGTCCTGGTCACGGGGTATTACGAACCCGTTCTGGAAGCGCGCCTGGAGCCCGACCACGTCTTTCGCTATCCGTTGTACTCACCGCCTCCGGACCTGATCCAGGTGGCCCTGGAGGAGTTTCCCTGGCTTTCGGCTCCCGAGACCGGGCCGCGCCGGGTGCTGGGAAGGATCGAGGGGAATCGTCTGGTTCCTTACTTCGATCGCAGGCAGATCGACGGGCAGGGAGCCTTGCAGGGGCGAGGCCTGGAGCTGGCCTGGCTGAAGGATCCGGTGGACGCCTTCATCCTCCACGTGCAGGGCTCTGGAGTCCTGCGTCTTTCCGACGGGACGACCCGGCGCGTGGGTTACGCCGCCGGCAACGGACGGCCCTATCGGAGCATCGGAGCCTACGCCATCGCCCGGGGCTGGATTCCACGCGAAGAGATGAGCCTTCCGACGCTTCGCCGGTTCCTGAACGACCATCCGGAACGGCTGCAGGAGATCCTTTGGCACAACCCCAGCTACGTCTTCTTCCGGTGGGTCGAGGAAGGGCCTCTGGGAAGTCTTCACGTCCCTCTGACCCCGGGCCGTTCCATCGCCGCCGACAGCGCCTGGTACCCGGACGGTGTGCCGGCCGTCCTGACGGGGCGCCTGCCGCTCGGGGACGGAACCCACCGGACCAGGCCGTTTCAGCGCTGGGTGGTCCACCAGGACAGCGGCGGTGCCATCCGCGGCCCCCATCGCGTGGACCTTTACTGCGGCACCGGCGACGCGGCCGAAGCCGTGGCCGGCCGACTCAAGCATCCGGGGAATCTCTATATCGTGCTCAAGAAAATCGACGAACCTGCCGATGTCCTGGATTAAGCAGTCCCGGGCCGCCGCTCCACCCTATTCCGGAGCGGGCCCCTCGTCGAGCAGCCGGTGAAAGAGGAGCACCAATTCGTCAAAGGACCGACACATGGCGGCGGCCGCTTCCCGGACAGGTTCGGCGGGCGTTGAAGCCGTCTCGTCCGAATAGAGGTGGTTCAGGAGAATCTGTTGTGCGGTTCGGAACCGATCGGTGGCCCGTTCGCCCATGGCGATGAGACTGGGCCGAAGCTCCCGAGGGGGAACTCGGGCCGCCAGTTCGTCAAGCTGTTTCTGTTTGGATTCGTATTCCTTGGCCAATGACAGCAATTGTTCCAGGGCTTTTTTCGGGGGGCGGGCCATTTCGGTCTACTCCTTGCTTTTCTAGGTGGCCGCAGGGGCGAAAAATCTTTCGACCCTACGGAGATTGCGGACTCCACGCGCCGGGCGGGCCAGGACTCGGTCCGGAACCAACGCCGAGACGGCATGCCCGGTGCCGAGGCCTCGTGCCGGGAGCCATTTATCGCACGGGCCTGACACGCTCCGAGCAGTGACTACCTTAGGGAGACGGAGAAGGCAAGCTCCACAAGAGGGCGAAACCTTCCTTCTTCGTGATTCGGAGGAGGTGCGGAAGAGGCTTTCTTAAACCATACTTTTTTTGTATAGTTTGTTTAACGGGCTCAAAAAGACTGTGCGATTTCACTCTCAAAAGGATCTTCGGAAGCATCATGACCCCGCGCAGATGTCGAGAGCTCGAATTCCCATGGAAGGTGGTTTGGTTCCCATGTATGCAAAGACCCTCAAGATTACGGTAGCAGAAAGAATCCGAATTCCCTACGGGGATGTGATTCCGCCCGTCATGCGAAAGATCCAGGAACGTTTGGTGTTCACAAACCCCGAGTATGAGGCGCGGCATCTCCGGGGAGAGTGGATCGGCGGCATCCCGCCCCAGATCAACTGCATCCGCAAGGCCGGCCGCAATTACCTGCTCCCCCGCGGATTCCTGGATCAACTCCTGGAGCTCTGCCGGAAATTCAATCAGCCCTTCAAGCTGATCGACCGCAGACGGACCTTGGACCCCGTCGAACTGGAATTCCACGGCCGTCTCAAGGAATATCAGCTCCAGGCGGCGGAAGAGATCCTGACCCGCGATTCGGCCACTCTCATCGGCGGCTACAAGAGCGGCAAGACCGTTACGGCCCTTTACGTCATCGCCCAGCGAAAGCAGCCCACCTTGGTCCTCATCCCGCGCATGGACCTCCTGGAAGGCTGGATGACCAAGATAGTGAATTTCCTGCAGGTGCCACTGGAACAGATCGGCGTCTTCGTCCAAGGGCACCACAAGTTGGGAGAGAAGATCACGGTGGCCCACACCGCGGAGATGATGCGCGCTTGGAAGGACGTGAAGGAAAAGGTGGGCTTCGTGGTACTGGACGAATGCCAGCGTAGCCCCGCGAAGGTCCTGACCCAGCTCATCCCCAATTTCGACAGTCGCTATCTGTTGGGACTGGCCAACACCGCTCAGCGCCGGGACAACCTGTCCCGCTTCATCTACTTCTACATGGGCGATGTGGTCTACAGCATCAGCGAAAAGGATGCCCGCGACGGCAAGGGCATCATCCGAGCCCACGTGGTGGCGCGTCCCACCGATTTCGATTACCCCTACGCAGGTGAAGACGATTATTCCCCCATGCTCCACGCGCTCATGACCGATGAAGAGCGAACGCGCCTCATCGCCGACGACATCCAGGAAGAGCTTTCGGCCGGGGAGAGGCCCCTGGTGGTGATCTGCGGCGGAGATGCGCAGCAGAGGGTACTGGGACAGGAACTGGAACGGCGCGGCATACCGGTCCATATTCCCCGGCCGGCGTCCCCGGGACTGGACGAGGAAGAAGGGGACGACGACCAACCGGGGCGGGAAGCGCCCACCTGCTGTCAGGACCTGCCGGAGGCAGGCCCCACCGCCATTCTTTTCACTCCCCAAAGCCTGATGCGCTGCTACCAGCAGGTGTCCACGGACGTCCTCTTCCTGGCCGTTCCCCTCTTTTTCAAGAAGGGCTTGGCCCATGCCATCCGGAACCTCTACAAGAACGGAGACGGGGGCAACGGCCACGGGGGCAACGGGAACGGCTCCAACGGACGCCGCCTGAAGATCTACGACTACGTGGATCAGAAGGTGGGGCTGCTGGAAAACTATTTCCGCATGCGCAGCTACAACTACGGGGTCCATCCGGACGTGCTGCTGAATCCCAATTGATGGGGCGGCCTGTGGGATCGGAACGACGCGAACCGGCGGCCGGAGCGGCCCCTGCCCGTTGGGGGCGGGTGGTGGCTCTGGCCCCTTTTTTGTCCCATGTGGCCGCGGTGCGGACCCTTGGAATCCGGCCGGCTCCTGCCGATTACGCCCCGGACGAACGGGAGGCCATTCTGCGGGCCGAATGGATTCTCTACCCCACGCCGCGCCTAGCCCCGGTTCTGGAAGCGGCCGGATGCCGCTGTTTTCCCACCGCCTTCACCTACACGATTTGGAAGGACCGTCCCCTGCAGTGGCGAGCGGCAGCCTACGCCCGAATTCCCGCGCCGCCGCACCGGATCTGTTATGGATACCGCGCCAAGGAGCAGGCCCTGGAACGCCTAGGACTTCCCTTGAACGCGGCGGGGCCCAACGCCGCCAAAGACCCGGTGATCCGTGCCGCCCGCCCGGACCAGTGGCGGGACGCCTGCGCCCGTCACGACCCGCTGGTGGTCTGGAAGCCCGTTCCCACGCTCTGTACGGCGGAGGTCTATTGCGTGCAGGGCAGGGCGGTGGGCTCCCGCTTCACGGCCCCCGAAGGCCGCTCGCTTCTCTTACCCGGATTCTCCTTGGACGGAGCCGTCCACATGGCCCTGCAGCTGTGCCGAGAGGTTCTCCTCTCCGAGGCCGTGGTGCGTTTCCAATGGTCGGAAGACCGATGGTTGTTTGGGGGCCTTGCCCGGCCGCCCCGTGTTTGGCATGACGAAAAAGGCACGCTGGATCGGTTTGCAGTCGTCGCCCATTTCCTGGAGCGGCGAATTCTTTGATGGGGGCTTGATGTTTGTTAGGAAAGAAAACCGCGAATGAACGCCAATAAACGCCAATGGGAAACGCGACCTCGTTCCGTCCGTGTCCGCGGCCTGTAGGGGCGAATGATCCTTCGCCCCCACAGGGGCCTGCTTTCCAGAGGTGCGTTTCATCCTTCGTTGTCACGGGCTCCACAGGATAGCCAAGTTCAAACCTTGCTTTCCCTCCTGTGGTTCCCATGAGCGGCGGGGCAATCGGAGCTTGACACGAGAGAGCCTCATCCCTAGAGTCAGTCTTCCGGCGGAATGGACCCCGGGATGAAAGAGCTCGACACGCAGCGGAACTGGCAAGGACTGCCCCGAGCGCCAGAAAGAAGGAGTAGGGTCTCATGAACGACGATCTGGAAAAGGAATACGAAAAGTCCCAGTACATGGCCCAGCGCCACTTCCGAAAGGACGTGGGCGGGTTTCGCGACCGCCGCCGCCTGGAACTGGAGGACTTGCTCCGCATTGAACAGGAAAAGCCCGAAGATTTGCAGGACAAGGACAAGATCCGATGGATCCTGGACGAGCTGGCGTCCATGGAAGCTGAATCCCGTTGACCCACGCCTGCCGCCCTCGCCCCTGCGCCCTCACGCCTCCCGAGGCGTAGGGCCGTTTCCTTTCTTCCACGGTTTCGTATCTCCATGCGTTCGTGTGAGGTGGATCATGCACCTGCGGCGAATGGTCTTCCGAGCGGCCCTGCTGTTTGTCACCGGCTTGTTGGTCACCTTTCCCTGCCCGGCCGGCCAGGCCCGGGAAGCACCCGTCAGCCGGGAAGCTCCCTTCCTGGAACGTTTTCTTGAAAGCAAGCCGGGCGACACCTTCGCCGTCTTCCACAACGGACTCACCTTGCTGGTCCGCTCCATCCCCGACTCCCAGGTGGTTTCCGCAAGAGTCTACGTCCGAGCCGGATCCATCTACGAAGGCGACCACATGGGGGCCGGTCTGTCCCACTACCTGGAACACGTGGTGGCGGGGGGAACCACCCGGTCCTTCAGCGAGGAGGAAGCCCGGAGGCGTTTGGAGCGCATGGGCGGAGCGAGCAATGCCTATACCAGCCACGACCGAACGGTCTATTACATCACCACCACCGCCGCCCACTGGGAGGAGAGTCTGGATCTGCTGCTTTCCTACGTGACGGAATGCAGCCTTGCGGAGCAGGAGGTGGTCCGGGAGAAGGCCGTGATCCAGCAGGAAATCCGCATGGGAGAAAACGATCCCGGCCGTGTCCTGTGGAAGCTCTTCATGCAGACGGCCTACCGAATCCACCCCGTTCGACATCCGGTCATCGGCTACGAAGACGTCTTCGTCCGCCAAACTCGGGAGGACCTCCAAGCCTACTACCGCGCCCGTTACCAGCCCCAGCACCTGGTGGTGGCGGTGGCGGGACCCGTGGATCCCCATCGCGTTCTAGCCTTCGTGGGCGAAAGGGTGGGGAAGATGCCCCGGGGAGAGGCCCCTCCGGTGGTCCTTCCCAGCGAACCTCCGCCCTTGGGCCGGCGGTGGGCGGAAAAACGTCTGCCCTTGGCCCGCATGGTCCAAGCCATGGTGGGGTTCCGTTCCGTTCCTCTGGCCCACGAGGACCTGTACGCCCTGGACGTCCTGGCCATTCTCATGGGCGACGGCCGTACCGGCCGCCTCCATCAGAGACTCAAAGAAAAAGAGAACCTGGTTCTTTCCGTCGGAGCGTTCAACTGGACGCCCGCCTATGTTCCCGGCCAGTGGGTGGTTTCCATGAGCCTGGCCCCCGAGAACTGGCCGGCGGTCCTGGAACCTCTTAAAGAGGAACTGGAAGCCGTTGGATCCCAAAAGGTCTCCCGAAGCGAGTTGGAAAAGGCGAAAAAGAAGGTGATCGCCGACCACATCTTCGGCAAGGAAACGGCCGAAGAGATGGCCTCTTCCCTGGCGTCCTCTTACTTCGACACGGGAGATCCCTACTTCGACGAGCATTACGTGGAAAAGGTCCGGCAGGTCACCCGGGAGGATGTGCTTCGGGTGGCCCGGCGTTACCTGGTTCCGGAGGCCATGACGGTGGCCGCCGTTCTGCCCGTCTCCACACCGTCCGAAACGACCGCCCCGGCGCCGCTTGCCTCGGCCCCGAAGGACAAAGGCCCGTCTCTCGTGCGCCTGGACAACGGGCTGCGCGTGCTGCTCCTCGAAGATCACCGCCTCCCCGTGGTGACCCTTCAACTGTACGGGATAGGCGGGCTGCTCCTGGAAGGCCCCGGGCAGGAGGGCCTGGCAGCCTTCACGGCGTCGCTCCTCACCGCCGGGACCAAGAAGCGAAGCAAGCTGGAGATCGCCCAGGCCCTGGAGGAAGTGGGAGGCAGCATCGCATCGGGATCCCAAAGCAACACCTACTTCGTCACCTCCAAGGTCCTGAGCGACGATGTGGACCTGGCCGTGGACATCCTGGCCGACGTGATCACCCATCCGGTCTTTCCTCCGGAGGAGATCCGCAAGAAGAAGGAGGAGACCCTCCTGGCCATCAAGCGCCGGGACGAGAATTGGCAGATGGAGCTGGTGCGCCTTTTCAAAGAGCACTACTTCACCCGGCATCCCTATCGTCACGATCGATTGGGTACGCCCGAGAGCGTCGCGGCCTTCACTCGCGACCAAGTGTTGGATTTTTATGAAAAGATGGTCGCCCCCCAATCGTCGGTCCTGGCCATCTACGGAGATTTCGACAGGGAAAAGCTGCTGAAGCGTCTTGAGAAGGCCCTGGGATCCTGGAAACGGCCGCAGCCGGCGATCCCAAATCTACCGCGAGAAACCCAACCGTTCCAAGGCTCCCGGGTGGTGGAACAGGAAACCGACAAGACGTCCCTGGGTCTCTTCGTGGGAACTGGTGGCTTGGACCTGCGGGATCCGCGCCGTCCCGTCCTCGATGTGCTGGACGCGGCGCTTTCCGGTATCGGCTATCCCGGCGGGCGCCTTCACGAAGCCCTGCGGGGCGGCATCAACAACCTGGTTTACGTGGTCCACGCCTTTCCCTTTTACGGCCTCAACGGGGGATTCTTCGGCGTGATCACGCAGACCACCCTGGACAACGCCGACCGCGTGGAACAGATCGTGCTCGAGAAATTGGAGGAGCTGACCCGGGAGGAAATGAGCCCTGCGGAGTTGGAACGGGCCAAGGACATGGTGCTCACCATGCACGCCCTGGACCTGGAGGGGCTGCACGCCAGAGCCCAAAGCGCCGCCGTCCACGAGGCCCTGGGGTTGGGATTCGATTACGACCGTCGCTATCCCGACCTGGTCCGCAAGGTGACGGCCCGGGATGTCCTGGAATTGGCGCGGGATCTCTTTTCGGGGCGTCTGATCGTCCGCACCCTTCCCCGCAATCCGGCCCAGGCGTTGCCCCTGGACGCGCCTCGCCCGCGGCATCCGTGACGTGCCGCCGTCTTTACTAGGGGCGCATCATCATTCGCCCCTACAGGCGCCTGGTGATGGGGGTAAGGTGAAGGGCAACCGCCACTGAACGGCAATAGACGTGAATCTTTCTAACAGTCATGGCTCCCCGCGCGCCACCTCGCATGGATGAAAGAGCGGGCCGGAGCAAGGGCATTTGTCGGAACCCCGCAATAGGCCATTCTCTAGGAGTCGCTGCGCGCCCCTTGCATGGCCGGGCACCCTCATTGCGGCCTTCGCGGTTTCTACAACTAAAAAGATTTGCGTCTATTCGCGTTCATTCGCGGTTTTCTTTCACATTAACCCCCATCACGGACGGCCCGTGACAACGAAGGATGAAACGCCCCTTTGGCAAGCAGACCCCTGTAGGGGCGAATGATTATTCGCCCCTACAGGCCGCGCGCGCGAATGGAACGACCTCGCGTTTCATATAAAGAGAGCCGGCTTCTTGCGTACCCGCGGGGCTTTAGCCCCGCGGGAAAGGGCGGTCGGGGCGGTTGGCGAACCGTCCCCACATGAATGGGTCCCCATGCTTGCGGGCTCCTACGCCCCGGCGGCTTCGCGGGCCAGGTGCTTTTCAAGTTTTTCGATGTTATCCCGTGCGAACTGGATGGTGGGATCCAGCTCCAGGGCCATCTTGTAGAGCCGCACCGCCTCCCGGATGTGGCCCAGCTCGCGCAGGTTGGAGCCGATATTCGCATAGTCGATGGCCGATCCGGGATCCAACTCGATGGCGCGCTCGAAGGCCTCGATGGCCCGGTGGTGTTCCTTGAGCTGGTAAAGGCAGAAACCCCGCAGATTGTAGATCTCTTTCAGCTCCGGGTTGTGGCTCTCCGCCTTTTCCAGGGCATCCAGCGCACGGCGGTAGTCGCCCAGGTCCTTGTGACAGGACGCCATGTGCACATAGATGCTGGCCAGCTCCCCCGGATCGGGATCCTGTTCCAGGGATCGGGAAAAGAGGCTCAATGCCTCGCCCGGATTTCCCAGGGCCTCCAGACTGTGGGCCCGGAAGAAGGTGAGGTCGAACCGCGGCCCGAACATCGCGTCCAGGCTTTCCAGGTGCCGGGCCGCCTCCACTGGTTCCAGGCCGCGGATCAGCGTTCGAGCCATGTGCTGGGCAAAGTCCGTGTTGCGCGTGTGCTCCAGGAAATGGGCGCCGGGGATCATCACGTAAACGGCCGGAACCTGCAGCTGCGGATGGGTGACGTTGAGAACCAGTACCTCCATTCCGATGCGTGACAAGGCAGCCACCGCCCGTTCGATTTCCACCTTCATGTTGTCGTGGCTGATGTCGGGAAGGGCCTGAATGGGCACGGTGCCGTCGTGTGCCATCAGGTAGGCCGCCGCCTCCAGGTTGGGGTACTTGGGAAGGGTGGGGCGGTAGGTGGTGCGGTTTTCGAAGTCTCCGGCCAACTGGGCCACCTCCGTCAGAGCCCGGCACAGGGATTTTTCCGGGTGCGACGTGGTGCCCGCCGTGAAGACGATTTCACTCTTTTCCGGAAACGTGGCCGGGTCGTAGGCCAGCACCCCCACGGTGGGGATTCCCGTATCCAGGGAAAAATCCCGGAGATAGAGCCGGATCCCGTGTCGTTGAAACTTCTCCACCAGCTCCCGGGAAGCGGGATCGGCCAGGCTCTCGGGGTCGATGGCGGGTGTCACCAGCTCGTCATGGCAGATCACCGAGCCCACATGGCGCTCCACCACTTCGCACAAGGCCTGCAAAACCGCTTCCTCCAGGGTGTTTCCGGCGGCGGGCCCGTTGTACTCGTTGATCAGGTAGAACCAGTCGATGGGGGCCCATTGATCGGCCCCCCGGGTCAGGTTCCGCACGGGAACCCATCGGAGCGGGCATTGGGAAAGGAAGGCCTCCGCCTTTTCCACGGGGGTCTTTTCATCAAAGACTGAGCGCAACAGCATTCGGGCCCCCACGGCGTGCCCGCCCAGGTCCGTCGCCCGAGCCTTTCGAAAATCGGCGCCGTGAATAAAGGAAAAGAAGCTGAAGCGCTCCATGAGTTCCATGACGGCGCTGGCTTCCGACTGGGCCGGCGTGGCGCCTTTCCCCATCTGCTTCTTGGTTCCCGTAAAGGCCGTGGCGTCCTCGCCGCACAGGCTGATGTAGACGGGGATGTCCAAACGCCCCGTGTCGATCCTCAAGGTCTTGGCGAGAATCCGAATGTTTACGCTCTTGAGCCGCTCCCGAACCCATTGCACCGTCTCTTCGGGCCGCCTCGTCTTTTCCTGGTCGTGACGGAACGTCTTGAAACTGTCCTGAATCCGAATCTTGGCATCTGGAACCATAACTTCCCTTTCTTCCTATGGAAATGGTGCCTCCGCGCCTGCAGGGGGAACCGGCCGGGCACCGGGCACCTTAACCGCTTGTTTCCTACTTTTCCAGTAGACTTTGCACGGAACGGATCCTTACACCACCGGACAGGTCGAACGATGCGGGCGCACGGTCCCTCGCCTCCGCCATCTGCGTTACCTATTGAAACAGCCCAGACGTCGCGGTTGGCGTCCGGCGGCACGAGGCCATGGGGGATCACGGAAGGGCCCGGGTGAGCTCTTCGGTTTCCGCCGCTTCCACGGCCCGCCGGATGGTCTGGACCAGGCGCCGGGCGGGACGGCCGGTGCGGTAGGCTCTGGAAAGTCCCTGGACCGCCTCCAATTGGGGCAGGGTGGTGGGCCGAACCTTGGCGAGCCGAAGCAGGGCCTCGTTGGAAAGAACGCGAAACGGGGCCCGATCCAGGCGCCGGGCTTCCCGATCCCGGAACGTATACACTTCCTGAAGGACCCTCCAGCCCTCCTTGGGCAGGCTCCGCGCCCCCCGGATTCGCCGGTAACCGTCCTCCGGAAAGCGCTCCCGGGGAGGGGCCTGGGAACAGACCTTGCCAAAGGCTTCCCGGGCCTGCTCCAAGAGGCCTTTCTCCGTCAGTTCCTCGTGGAGTTGCCGACGAAGCGGGATGAGATAGTGTGTATCGAGCCGTGCATAGTGGAGCTGCTCCGGCTTCAGGGGGCGTTTTCCCCAGTCGCAGCGCTGCCACTTCTTGTCCAGCTGCACCTGGAAGCGGGTCTCCAGGATGCCGGCAAGCCCCAGTTGTTTTTCTCCCAGTATCTTACAGGCCAGAGCCGTATCGAAGACATTGCGAAAGCGGAACCCATAGTCGCGCTTGAGGGAGCCGATGTCGTTGGCGGCGGCATGCAGAATCTTTTCCACTTTTGCCGACCGGAAGACCTCTCCCAGAAGGGGGATGGACTTCAGGGCGAGGGTGTCCAGGATGTAGTCCTCATCCTCGGTGGAGATCTGGATCAGGCAGACCTTTTCGTAGTAGGCGTAGTAGCCGTTGGATTCCGTATCCACGGCGATGTGCCTTTGACGCAGCAAGTTCTCAACCAGCTCCTGGAGCTGTTCATCGGAGTCGATCAGTTGGTACGGGCGCATGAGCGGTTTCCTGCCTTCTGAGCCTGTGTTATCAGATGCTGGTGAAAGGAGCGAATCCATGGGAAAAAGGAAAAAGGCATCGCAGTCCGGCCGCGCCTTTCGGTCTCATCCTCATCCCCGGCCGAAAAACACAGGCTTCTATACCCCTTTCCAGGAGCTGGATCAACAGATTGCAAAGGTGCGAAAGGAGCAGAAAAAGGCCCGCCGCCGCGTTCCTCCGCCGCCGGATTCCCCCACGGGCCGTGGGCCGGGCCCCGACACCGGGCCGGACGAGGAGCTCTTTTTGCGCGAAGTCTCCGACGTGATTCCTCTCTCGCCCGAGGACCGTTCGCGGGTCCCGCGGTTCCGTGGCCCCTCTGATTTTCCGCGTTTTGCGGAAGCGGAAGACTGGGAGGTTCTCCGGCACCTGGGGGAGCTCGTCCGGGGGGAATGCCGCTTCGAGCTCACCTTGTCCGATGAATACATGGACGGGGCCGTGGTGGGGCTTCCCCCCTCCATTCTCAAGGGCCTCCGCAACGGGGACTTCAGTTACCAGGACCATGTGGATCTCCACGGCCTGAACCGCCATGAAGCCAGGGAGTCCGTCCTCCGATTCCTGCAAGAAAGCCACGCCCGGGGGCTTCGCTGCGTTCTGGTGATCTGCGGCCGGGGGCTCAATTCCAAGGGCAAGGAACCGGTCCTAAAACGGGTGCTGGTGCAGTGGTTCACCCAGGCGCCCCTAAAGCGCCTCGTGCTCGCCTTTGCCAGCGCCCGCACCTGGGACGGGGGCGCCGGGGCCTTTTACGTGCTGCTCCGCCGAGGCCAGGGAAAAGCCCCCGTACGCTCCCCCGCGCTTTAGGAAGACGGCGAGCAGCCGGCGCCGCAACCCCACGCCCCATGGGCTCCCGGCCTCCGCACGCCCGCGGGCGCTGAGCACGACTCCGACCACCACCAGCAGGCCGCCTCCCACCTGACCCGCCGAGAGACGTTCTCCCAACACCAGCCAGGCGGTGACGACCGTGACAACGGGAATAAGGTTGATGAAGACGGCCACGCTGGATGCGGGAAGGGACCCCAAGGCGCGGTTGTAGAGGAGAAAGGCGCCCAGGCTGGCAAAGAGGCCCAGGAAGCCCACGGCCAAAGCTCCCTGGGTCGAAACGCGGTGAACCCAGCCGCCGTCCCATTCCCCGACGGCGAAGGGCAGGAAGAAGCCGACGGCGAAGAACGCCTGGAGGGTCGTGACCGTGACGGCGCCGTAGCGCCCGCCCAGGGTGCGGCTCACGACGGTGTAGACGGCTGCGCAAAGGGCCGCCCCCAGAATCAGGAGATTTCCGGCGAGCGAAGAGGAAGCCGCCGGGTCGGCACCGTTTTTCACCAGGAGGCCGACGCCCGCCAGCGTCAGCAGGATGCCCATGGCCCCTTGAAGCCCCGTGCGTTCCTTGAGAAAGACGGAAGCGAGAAGGGCCACGAAAACCGGTATGCTGGCGATGATGAGCGAGGCCACCGACGCGCTGGTGCGAAGCAGCCCGTAGGTCTCACACACGAAATAGAGCCCGGGATCCATGATCCCGAGAAGGAAAAAGAGCCCCAGATCCCGCCCATGAATCCTTTCCCTGGACCGGAAAATCCAGAGCAGGGCGAGCAGGCCTCCCGCCAGCAGGAACCGGGCCGTGAGGAGGCTGTAGGGAGGAAAGGAAGTCAGGGCCACCTTGGTGGCCACGAAAGACATTCCCCAGATGGTCACCGCCCCCAGGGCGGCGAGGTAGGCCTTGGCCGTTGGTTGCATGGGCATCCTTCAAAAAAAAACCCGGGCGGACCAACCGCCCAGGCAGCAGGCACGGGTGGAAAGGAGGTCTAGTCCCAGCTCAGGATTTCCTCGTCGTAGATGTTTTCGATCTTCCGCTTGTGCTTGATCTCTTCCTGAGCCAGCATCTCGAAGACCTTGGCGGTCTTTTCGTGCAGGCACTTGTCCTTCCAGGCGGAATAGAAGAGATGGGCCTTCTCTTCCTTCTTCATGGCCAGGGTCAAGGCCTCTTGGTAGGTCATGTCCTCCCGGAACTCCACGTCCATGAGGTAGTCGCTGATCTTGAGATCTTCCACCTTGTCCAGGGTGAAATCCTTCAGACCGGCGGGATCCAGATCCTGTAGGAGCTTGCGGTGCTTTTTTTCCTCTTCCACCATCTCCAGGAAGAATTCCCGAATGCCCGGGTTCTTGGCCCGATCGGCGCACTTCTGGTAGAAATCCATGGCCAGTTCTTCCTTGCGGATGGCGAAATTCACCACATCGTCAAAAGAGCGGCAACTCAATGTGGACATAACGGGCCTCCTCTGCGCTTGCTTGGCATCAGCCGTTGTTTCGTTTCCACCCAATGGGCATGCGCTCTCATAGCAAGAGCCGCGGCCCGTGGGCAACCTCTTTCCTCGGCTTTCTCTCTAACCGGGTGATCAGCAGGCGGCAATAGACCCCGCCTCCCCCCATCCAATCGGTCCATGCGCTTCCCTAATTCCTAGCGCAGCCCTGAAGGGTTGCGCTCCGAGAGTCGGGCTCAGCCCCGGCGTTTGCGAACAGCCTACCAGCGGCAGCGGATTCCGGCTTAGTGCCCCACGAAAAGCGGGACCACTCGAAATGCCTCCACGTCCACCAGCCCTCGGTCCGTGATCTTCAGGCGCGGAATGACGGGAAGAGCCACAAAGGAAAGCGCCATGAAGGGATGGGGCAGGGGAGATCCCAGAGAGCGCGCCGCCCGGTTGAGGGCCTCCAATGCCCGACACACCTCCTCCAACGGCCGCGGACTCATGAGCCCGGCGATGGGAAGGGGGAGGGAGGCCAGCACGCGCTGATCATCAGCCACCGCCAGCCCCCCCCCACTTTCGGCCACCGCCCGCGCGGCCGCGATCATGGCGGAATCGGAAGCTCCCACCACCACCAGGTTGTGGGAATCGTGGGCCACCGTACTCGCCAGGGCACCGCGCCGGAGGCCGAAGCCCCTCACGAAGCCCACGGCAGGTTTGGGAGGACTCTCCTGGGAATATCGGTTGTAGACGGCCACCTTCAAAAGGTCCCGCGCCGGATCGGCGTGGACGAAGCCGTCCGTACTTTGAACCTGCACCACTTCGTGGTCCGTGAGGAGGGTCCCGGCACGGACCCCCAGGGCCCGAAGGCGCCCGCCCTTCGCCCGCACCTTCAGGTCCTCCTCACGCAAGGGCGGGAGGTGCATGGGGCTTTCGGGAAGGCCGGGCGGGAAGTCGGTCTTCTCCCCGTCGCGGTCGATCGGAGCGCCGTCGCGAGCCATCTCCACCCCGTCTTTGAAAACCCGCACGGGCGTCCAGGGATGCAGCGTGGGGCTCACAGAAAAATCGGCCCGAAATCCCGGGGCCACGGCGCCGCGATCCCGCAGCCCGAAGTGCCGCGCAGGATTGAGACTCGCCATGGCGATGGCCCGCACGGGGTCCAGGCCCAAGGAGACGGCGCGGTTCACCACGGCATCCATGTGCCCGTGGGCCAGGAGATCCGTGGGGTGGCGGTCATCGCTCACCAGCAGGCACCGGGGCCATGTGGCGTCGGTCACGGCCCCCACCAGGGCTTCCAGGTCCTTGGACTGGCTTCCCTCACGGATCATGAGCACCATGCCCTTGGCCAGCTTTTCCCGGGCTTCGTCCAGGCTGGTGGCTTCATGGTCCGTTCGGATGCCCGCACCGGCATAGGCATTCAAGTCTTTCCCCGAAAGCATCGGGGCATGGCCGTCCATGGGCCCGTCCTGGAAAAGCACCACCTTTTCCAGGACCTGCGGATCGCCGGCCAGCACCCCGGGGAAGTTCATCACTTCCGCCAGGCCCAGAACCCGCGGATGGGATCGCAGGGTGTGCAGGTCCGCCCCCCGGAGTTCGGCCCCGGAGGTTTCCAGGGGCGAGGCGGGCACGCAGCTGGGGAGCATGAAAAAGAGGTCCACGGGCATGTCCTCCGCCACTTGCAGCAGGTGGCGGATGCCGGCCCCTCCCAGCACATTGGCGATTTCGTGGGGGTCCAGGACGACCGCCGTGGTGCCCCGGGGAAGCACGGCCCGGCAAAAGGCCCGGGGGCCCAGGAGCGTGCTTTCCATGTGCAGGTGCCCGTCGATGAAGCCGGGCGCCACATAGGCCCCTTCGAGATCCACTTCCCGGCGGCCGCGATAATGCCCCCAGCCCACGAAGCGGCCGCCGTGGACCGCCAGGTCCCCTTCCTGGATGCCGCCGGTGAACACATTGACGATGCGCACGTTCTTCAGGCAAAGGTCGGCGGGCTCCAGCCCACGTGCCACCCGGATCCACTGCGACAACGCTGCCAAGTCCAGCATGCCGTCCGCCACTCCCTCTCACATCTTGTACTTGCCGAAGTCTTCCGGGTCCAATTTTTCGAGAAGCTCGTCCAGGTTTTCCTTGTCCTCCCGGCGGAACACCGGATGATCCTTGTCTTCCGGCATCTTCTGGGACCTTCGGAGCACATCTTCTTTGACGAAGATGGGCGCGTCGGTGCGCAACGCGATGGCGATGGCGTCACTGGGCCTGGAGTCGATGGTACTCACTCCGCTGGAGGTGCGCAGGTGGATCAGGGCATAGTAGGTGTTATCCCGAAGGTCGCAGACTTCGATCTTTTCCACCACCACGTCGAGATGGTCGAGAACGCTCTTGAAAAGATCGTGGGTCATGGGACGCGGGAATTTGATCTTTTCCAGTTCCGTGGCGATGGAAGTGGCCTCCAAGAGACCGATCCAGATGGGAAGGTGCTCATCCCCTTCGGGGTCGTTCAGGATGACGATGGGCGTGTTGCTCTGGGGATCCATCACCAAGCCGGCCACTTGCATGCGTCGATACATAACGTCTCCTTATGGCCGGGGTGAGCGATGCGGCCGCTCCCATCCCCCGACTCTCTTCAGGTACGTTCCGGTCCGGAGCTCGGCCGGACCCAGCCCGGAAGCGTGTTTGCATAAGGTTCCGCGGGAACGAACATTCCAGTCGATGGCGGGCCCCCTGTAGGGGCGGTTCGCGAACCGCCCCTACACCGATTCCGGACGGATGATCCTTTGAGGCGGAATTTCCCAAGGCCATGGAGCTTGTCTGAAAAGGCCGGAGGTCACCGCCTTTCTCGTAGCGCAGCCCTTCAGGGATGCGGAGGAATCCCCGGATGTCGGGCGGACCATCGGGTATTGCCCGTCAGTTCAGAGGGTTCCGATGGCCCCTTTTTCCCGGGGCTGAAGCCCCGGGGCTACGAAGGAGGTCAGGATCCTCACCGGTTTCAGACGGAAGCCCGTTTTCGGGCAAGGCCACAGCTCCCGGAGGGTCATCAGCAGGCGCCCCCGTCCGCCAGTTCCCCTTTGAGGGAATGGGAGTAGGCCTCCCGAATCCTCACGGGCACCAGTGTCCCCACCAGCTCTGGGGACCCGGGGAAATTGACGATGCGGTTCTGGGACGTCCTTCCGGTCATCTGCCCGTTGCCCGCCTTGCTCTCCGACTCCACCAGCACCTCCCGGGTCCGGCCCACCTCCCGGCGGTTTTTCTCCAAGGTGATGGCCGCCTGAAGCGCCTGCAGTTCCGTGAGACGGCGGGCCTTGACCTCTTCCGGCACCTTGCCCGGAAAGGCGCCGGACTTGGCGAAGGGGCGATCCGAATAGCGAAAGGAGAAGAGGGAGTCGAACCGAACGGTTTCGATCAGCTCCAGGGTGGCCTGAAAGTCCTCTTCCGTCTCGCCGGGAAAGCCCACCATCACGTCGGCCGAAATCCCCATATCCGGGCAGGCCGAGCGCAGCCGGGCCACCTTGTCCAGGTAATCGGCGGCCGTGTAGTGTCGGTTCATGCGGGCCAAAATACGGTCGGAACCGGCCTGGAAGGGTAGGTGGATGTGCCGGCACAGCTTTTTCAAACGGGCAAAGCATTCGATGAGTTCGTCGTTGAGATCCTTGGGATGGGAAGTGGTGAAGCGGATGCGCACCAGATCGGTTTCCTCTTCGATGCGCCGGAGCAGCCGGGCGAAGTTCATGCCGTCAGCCAGCCCCTTCCCGTAGGAATTGACGTTTTGTCCCAGCAGCAACACCTCCCGGGTGCCCTTCCGTGTGATGATGTGGATTTCACGGAGGATCTCGTCCGCGGGCCGACTTCGCTCCCGCCCCCGCACGTAGGGAACGATGCAGTAGGTGCAGAAGTTGTCGCAGCCCTGCATGATGGTCACCGGGGCCACCACCGGGCTTTCCCAGGGATGGTCCTGGTGAAAGAGCTCCTTCCAGCCTTCTTCGTCGTGCTCGGGCAGATGGGCCGCGCGGGCGTCCTCCTCCGTGCTTCGGCGCAACAGGCGCGGAAGAGCTCCGATGGCCCGTGTTCCCAGCACGATGTCCACATGAGGGAACCGGGCCAGAAGCGCGTCGCCCAGTTGCTGGGCCACGCAGCCCGCCACCACGATCTTCAAGCGGGGATTCTTGTTCTTGAGGCGGCGAAGACGGCCCAAGAGCGAAAAAACCTTTTGCTCCGCCTTCTCCCGCACCGAGCAGGTATTGATGAAGATCACATCCGCCGACGCCGGGTCATCGGTGCCCTCGTAGCCTTCCTGAGCAAGCATCCGCTCCACGCGCAGGGAGTCGTATTCGTTCATCTGGCAGCCGAAGGTGTGCACGTACACGGAGAGGGTCCGGGAACGCTGCCCTTTTTCTACACAAAGTCCTTCCATTGGTACGTCCGTAAGTCTCCTTCCGTCAGTTGAACATTGGCCCGGATCAACCGGCCGGCCAGGGTGCGGATCAGCTTCACGGCCAGTTGGGGGTTTTCCGTGAGGATCTGTTCCATCATGGATCCGTTGAAGACCTGGATCACGCTCCGGCCGATGCTGGTCACCGTGGCCTGCCGCTTGCCGCCCAGCACGCAGGCCATCTCGCCGAAAAACTCGCCCGGAAGCTCGATCCGCCCGATCTCCCGGCCCGAGCGGGTCACCAGAAGACCGGCGTCACTGGACACCAGGCGGTAAAATTCCTTGCTGGAATCCCCCTCCCGAACCACCACCTCCCCTTCGTCATAGTAGCGGACCTCCATGTCCTGGGGGAGCACCACCACCTCTTCCCCCTGGAGCGCCAGCGTGGTTTCCAGGAGCTGCTTCAATACGGAGTTGAGAAGGGACCGAGCCCGGCGGGGATCGTTCTCGAAGAAGTCATCCAACGCTTCGTATTCATAGACCATGACCCGGCAGGGTTCGGAAGCTCGCACGTCGAAGGCCGACGTCCGCTTTCCCAGCACACCCTCCAGTCCGAATACATCCTGCTCGCCCAGCACCCGGATCTTGCGCCCTTTGTGGAAGACCTTCACACGCCCGGAAAGCACCACGAAAAAGGCATCCAGGGGATCCTTTTCCGACAGGATCAGTTCCCCTTCCTGATACGTCCGGGCCTCCACCCGGTAGCCGGCTTCCGCTTGGTAGTCCATGGTCTCCTCGCTCGTTCACCCGTTTCCATATCCAATGGCCCGGCGCATTTCAAGGTGCGAAACGATTGGTTTCCCGCACGGAGCGGATGCCCAGCCGAAGCCTTTCTGCTTCCACAACGGCCCGCACCACGTCCTCACAACCGGGCGCCGTGCGGATATGCACCAAGGCCAATCGCCGGTCCAAAGTGGTCACCGTGCCCACCCCTTCGTAGGCTTCGACGATGGATGTCAGCAGGTGGATGGAGGCGGGATTCAGCACCACCTCATAGATGACGCAATGACGGGGAACCATCCGTTCTTTCTCCCGGGGAAACTTTTGGCTTTGGCCGCGCTGACGACCTATGATAGCAAGTGGAATCTGCGAAAAGAAGGAAAAGTTGGATTGCGTCTCGGATGGGAGTGGTGAAGGATGGATAGGGATCGCCTGGACTTCGACCTTCGACGATATCTGCTCATGGTCCTTGCCTTGTGCCTTGCTATCTCAGGTGCGCCGGCGGCCGTGGCGCAGGACGCTCCACAATCCTTTTGGGCCCAGGGTGTCGCCCCGTACGACCCGGCGAACCCGGCCCAGTCCCGCCAGAAGGCGCTGGAGGATCTCCTGCGCCAGGCGGTGCTCCAAGCCGTGGGCACCGTTCTCGACGCCGGTGGGATCGCCCGCCATCGAAGTGAGCTGGAAACGAACATCCTGGCATCTCCCGACCGCTACGTCCCCAGCTACCAGATCGTATCCGAGACGCCCGAAGATCCTTTGTACCGTCTGCAGGGATCCGTTTCCATCGACATGAAGGCATTGACGGAGGACTTGAAACCCTGGCTGCCGCAGGGGACGCCTCCGGAACCGGAGGCTTCTGCGGGGCCGGCGGCGGGGCCTGTGACCGAAACCGGAGGGACGCAGGGTGCGCCGATGCCCACCACCGTCAAGGACGTCCTGTGGGCGGTGGCGGAAAACTGGGAAGGCCACTGGGTGATCCCGCAGCCGGACACGTCAGCTGCAGTGGTTCTAGCCCCCATGGTCCGGGACGAAGCCTCGGACTATCTCTGGACCATGGGATATCCCACCCTGGATTCAGGCCGGATCTCCGACCCCTCTGCCCCCCAAAGGGTCCAGGCCGTCCTGGACGAAGCGCGCCGGGAAGGAAGGCGCTACGCCATCGTGGGGACCGCAGCCCGGGAAGGAGATGCCTACGTGGCCCGGTGCACCGTCTACGCCGTACCGGATGGGATCACCCTGGGAATCGTGGAACAGCGGGCGCCGGCCCAAGGGAGCCGCCAGGAGGCCGCCCTACAGTTGGCGGCTCTTCTGGTTCCCTCCCTGGACCAGGTGCTCCGGCCTGCCACCACGGAGGCTGCCCCTTCACCCCCGGCGGGAGGGCCGGCACCGGGACTCTGGCAGATCACCATCACGGGTGACCACCCCTACGCCGCCTGGTTGAACCTGCAAGCTTTATTGGCCGATTCCGGTCCGGGCCTGCAGGCGGCCTCCATGACCTTCCAGCCACGCTCTCTCACCGTAGACCTGGATTCGGATGCAGCCGGGCAGGCGGCCGCTGCGGACGGAACCCGCGTGGGCCCCCGCCAAATCCTTCGTCTCAAGGAATACGACCCCGTGGGCCGGCGCCTGGGCTTTATCCTCCTTCCTGCACCGGAATCCACCGCTGACGCAGCCGAGGAGACGCCCTCGAAGCCATGACCGTTCCCAACCTCCTGACGCTTATCCGGATCTTGCTCACCCCGCTCCTGGTGTGGCTCCTGCTGGGATCCCGGCTCACGGAAGCGCTTCTCGTCTTCTTCTTGGCCGGGATCACCGACGGACTGGACGGCTTCATCGCCCGGGTCTTTCACCAAAAGAGCCGACTCGGGGCCTACCTGGATCCACTGGCCGACAAGATCCTCCTGGTGAGCAGTTTCATTCTCCTGGGCCGTCTCAAGCTCCTTCCCACCTCCCTGGTGGTGATCGCCGTCAGCCGGGACGCCCTCATCGTCATCGGCGTCATGACGCTCATGTTCTTTCAGGTGCGGGTGGAGATCCGCCCCAGTTGGGTGAGCAAATTCACGACCTTGTCCCAAATCGTCACCGTGCTGGCAACCCTGGCCACGCCCCTGCTGACGCTTCCCATCTGGGCCAAGCAGAGCCTTTACGTGGTCACGGGACTTCTGACCATCACCAGCGGCATCCACTACATCCTCATCGCCTTCCGCCTCTGGGAGGGGGACACGAGCGGCGGCACCGCCTGAGGCTTGCATTTTCCTTGACACCCTCGGGCTGTTTCGCTATAGGGAGACCAACTTTGTAGGCACGTAGCTCAGTGGGAGAGCGCTACCTTGACGCGGTAGAAGTCGGCGGTTCAATCCCGCCCGTGCCTACCACCCCTTTCGAAGGGGGAACGGGTCACGGAATCCGAGACGCACACCGACACAGATACGCAAGGCCATCGGGTGAAGCGCAAACCAGCACGCGTATCACAATCCAGCGCGCAAGCCGATTGAACATCACAGAGCATCAGTCCCGTCTTGCGGCGGCTGATGCTCTTTTTGTTTCGCCGGAGCCGCAAGGGGGCCCGCCGGCGGATGCCAAGAAAGGGGATGAACAGGGAATGCACGAAGAATCGGAACACGTACGAGTGTCTTTGCCGGATGGCAAAAGTGTGGAGTTGCCGGCTGGCCAAACCGTCCAGGACGCTCTTCGGGACCTGGGAGTCAAGGGCAACCAATGGATCGCGGCACGACTCAATGGTCGCCTTGTGGATCTCACCCGGCCCGTGGAACAGGACGCCGTGCTGGAACCGGTGGCGGCCGACAGTCCGGAAGGGCTCGAAATCCTCCGCCACAGCACCTCCCATGTGATGGCCCAGGCCGTGCTCAGCCTCTTTCCGGAGGCCAAGGTGGCCATCGGACCGGCCATCGAAAACGGATTCTACTACGATTTCGACGTGCCGCAGCCCTTCAGCCCCGCCGATCTCGCCAAGATCGAAGCCAAGATGCAGGAGATCATCCAGGCGAAGGTTCCCTTTGAACGGCAGGAGGTGGCCCGGGAGGAGGCCATCGAGCTCTTTCGCCAAAAGGGCGAAAAGTACAAGGTGGAGCTCCTGGAAGAACTGGAAGAGCCCACCATCTCCATCTATCGCCAGGGAGACTTTGTGGACCTTTGCCGGGGTCCCCACATCCCCCACACCGGCTACATCAAGGCGTGCAAGCTCCTTTCCGTGGCCGGCGCCTACTGGCGGGGCGACGAACGAAACCCCATGCTCCAGCGCATCTACGGAACGGCCTTCGCCGACATCAAGGCCCTCAAGAAGTACCTGCAGTTCCTGGAGGAAGCCCAAAAGCGCGATCACCGCAAGCTGGGGCGCGAACTGGATCTTTTCAGCTTTTCCGACGAGGTGGGAGCCGGGATGGTCATCTACCATCCCAAGGGCGCTCTGCTCCGCCACATCCTGGAGACCTTCGAAAAGCGGGAACATCTCCGCCGCGGCTACCAGATCGTCATGGGGCCGACCCTGCTCAAGACCGAGCTGTGGAAGCGATCCGGCCATTTCGACAACTACCGCGAAAACATGTACTTCACCGAAATCGACGGGCAGTCCTACGGCATCAAGCCCATGAACTGTCTGTCGCACATGATCATCTACAAGTCCAAGGTCCGCAGCTACCGGGACCTGCCCCTGCGGTTTTTCGAACTGGGCACCGTGCACCGCCATGAGAAGTCGGGCGTTCTCCACGGGTTGTTGCGCGTCCGTCAGTTCACCCAGGACGATGCCCACATCCTGTGCACGCCGGAACAGCTCCATTCGGAAATCCAGGGCATCGTGGATTTCGTCATTGAGGTCATGGGCCTTTTCGGCTTCGACTACGAGATGGAAATCAGCACCCGCCCGGAGAAGTCCATCGGAACCGACGAAGACTGGGAACGGGCCACCAGGGCGCTCATGGACGCCCTCCAGGACAAGGGCATTCCCTATCACATCTGCGAAGGGGAAGGCGCCTTCTACGGTCCCAAGATCGACGTGAAGCTCAAGGACGCCCTGGAACGCAAGTGGCAATGCGCCACCATCCAGTGCGACTTCACCCTGCCGGAACGCTTCGATCTTACCTACGTGGGTCCGGACGGCAACCGCCATCGGCCCGTGATGCTCCACCGGGTCATTCTGGGGGCCATCGAGCGCTTCATGGGGGTGCTCATCGAGCATTACGCCGGCGCGTTCCCCACCTGGCTGGCCCCCGTGCAGGCCGTGGTGGTGACCGTCACCGACAGCCAGCTGGACTTCGCGCGCAGAGTGTACGGGCAACTCCGCGACGCCGGGGTGCGGGCGGAAATCGATGAGAGAAACGAGAAGCTGGGATTCAAGATCCGCGAGGCCCAGCTCCAGAAGGTTCCCTACATGTTGGTGGTGGGCGACAAGGAAGTGGAGGCCGGCGGCGTGCGGCCGAGGCGCCGGGACGGCACGCAACTGGACCTCATGCCCGTGGAAGAGTTCGTCCAGCTGGTGGAAAAGGAATGCCTGGAAGGCTCCGGCGGGCGCATCGGCCTCGGCGCCGTGTGACCCCCTGTGGGGTCCGCTAGGCTCATGGGAGAAAGAACCGGAGCCGCACAGAGAGGCCAATAGACGAACACAGCTTTCATCCCGCGGCGGCGGATAGAGTTCCGCAGCTGCTTACTTGGACCCATTCCAAAAAGAACATCCAGCAAGGAGGAGAAGGCCCTGAAAAAGCAAGAAGGCAACGTGAACGAGAGGATTCGGGCTCGCGAAGTGCGCGTCATTGGTTCCGACGGCGCCCAACTAGGGATCATGCCCCTTCAACAGGCGCTGGAGGCGGCCCGAGAGGAAGGCTTGGACCTGGTGGAAGTGGCCCCCAATGCCGATCCTCCCGTCTGCAAGATCATGGACTACGGGAAGTTCAAGTACTTGCAGAGCAAGAGATCTCAGGAAGCCAAGAAGAAGCAGACGGTCATCCAGGTCAAGGAAGTGAAGGTGCGCCCCAAGACCGATGACCACGACATCCAGACCAAGTTGCGTCACATCCGGCGCTTTTTGGCCCAGAAGGACAAGGCCAAGGTGACGGTCATCTTCCGCGGCCGGGAGATCGCCTTCAAGGAGCGCGGGGCCATGGTGCTCCAGAAGATCCTCGATGAGCTCCAGGACGAAGCGGTCGTGGAGATGCCGCCCAAGATGGAAGGGCGCAACATGGTCATGATCCTGGCGCCAAAGGCCTAACCTTCCTCACAAAAAGCTTGACACACCCCAGGGGTGTCAATAGATTACACGCCTCGATCCACCGCGGGGACGAGGCTTTCCGACGCGTACGCCCGTCCCCGTGCCGGACGCAACACCGCCCTTGTGCGGGGTTGCGCTGTTTTGTGCCGAAAGAGCCCGGTCTGAGACTTTGTGAAACGAGACCATTCGGAGGAATCCATGCCAAAGCTCAAAACCAACCGTGGAGCCGCGAAGCGCTTTCGCAAGACCGGAGGCGGACGCTTTGCGCGAGCCAAAGCCTACAAGAGTCACATCCTCACCAAGAAGAGCTCCAAACGCAAGCGGGCGCTTCGCCGATCCACCATCGTGGACCCCGCCAATGTGAAGGGTCTGCAGAGGATGCTGCCGTACCTCTAGGCGCCGGCAGGGCCTGTTCCATACAGACACTTGTGACGTTCAAGGAGTGGAAAGATGCCTCGAGTCAAAAAGGCGGTGAAATCACGTCAGCGCCGCAAAAAGATTCTCAATATGGCCAAGGGCTACCGCGGTGGTCGCGGCCGGCTGTTGCGCACCGCCAAGGAAACCGTCAGTCGCGCCCTGGTTTACGCCTATCGGGATCGCCGGGCCAAGAAGCGCAACTTCCGAAGCCTGTGGATCATGCGCATCAATGCAGCGGCGCGCCAACACGGACTGAGCTATTCCGCCTTCATGAGCGGACTGAAGAAGGCCAACGTGGAGTTGGACCGCAAGGTGCTGGCGGGCTTGGCCGTGTCCGATCCCCAGGCCTTCGCCCAACTGGTGGCCGTTGCCAAGGAAGCGGCGTAGGGACCCATGGAAGAGGATGCGCGCACACTTCTTCGGGAGGCGGAAGGGGCCATCGCGGCGGCGGGCGCAGACCTGAAGGCCCTGGATGCGGTCCGCGTGGGCTTTTTGGGCCGCAAGGGCAAGCTCACGGCCCTCTTCAAGCGCCTCGGCGCGGTGCCCGCGGAGGCCCGGCCTGAGGCCGGCCGGGTCTTGAACGAGGTGAAGGCGGCCCTCGAGGAACGTCTTGCCGAAGCGATCCGCAAGGCCAAAGAGGAGGCCAAGCGCCCCAAGTCCGTGCTGGACGTAACGGTTCCCGGACGACGTCCCCTTTCCGGCCGGTTGCACCCCATCACGCAGACGGCCATGGACATCGCGGCCATCTTCAACCGCCTGGGCTTTGAGACCGTGGAAGGACCGGAAGTCGAGCTGGACTACTACAACTTCGAGGCCCTCAACATCCCCAAGGACCACCCGGCCCGCGACATGCAAGACACCTTCTACGTGTCGGACGAGGTGGTCCTGCGCACCCATACGTCTCCGCTTCAGATCCGCACCATGGAAAAGAAGCGCCCGCCCATCAAGATCATCGCGCCCGGCAAGGCCTACCGATGCGATTCGGACGTCACCCACACGCCCATGTTCCATCAGGTGGAAGGCCTCATGGTGGGGCGCGACATCTCCTTCGGGGACCTCAAGGGCGTTCTCACCGTCTTTGTCCATCAAATGTTCGGCCCTCATGTGGGCCTTCGCTTCCGCCCCAGCTTCTTTCCGTTCACCGAGCCCAGTGCGGAAGTGGACATCCAGTGCGTCATGTGCCGGGGGGCCGGGTGCCGGGTCTGCTCCCAGACCGGCTGGCTGGAGATCCTGGGATCCGGCATGGTGGACCCGGAGGTCTTCAAAATGGTCGGTTACGATCCCGATGAAGTGACCGGCTTCGCCTTCGGGATGGGCATCGAACGGATCGCCATGCTTCGCTACGGGATCAACGACCTGCGGCTCTTTTTCGAAAACGACGTCCGATTCTTGAGGCAGTTCTAGCGGGGAGAGTCATCGCCGGGCCTCACCGTTTTCATCTTCCGCCGCTCCCCCACGAAGGGCACGACGACCGGGTCGTGCCCTTTGTCGTAAACGGCGAGGGCGCTCCATCAGGCACTGAGAGGGGAACATCGATGCGTGTAAGCACCCAGTGGCTCAAGGACTATGTGGACCTCACCGTGGACGCCGACACCCTTGCGGACCGCCTCACCATGGCGGGCCTGGAGGTGGAGTCCGTCGAACGCCCCCATGCCTTTCTTAGGCAAGTGGTCGTGGCGCGGGTGGATGCCGTTCGACCCCATCCCAACGCGGACAAGCTCCGGTTGTGCGACGTTCACGACGGCACCCGCATCCGGCAGGTGGTCTGCGGGGCTCCCAACGTGGCCCCGGGGCAGGTGGTGGCCCTGGCGCTTCCGGGAGCCGTCCTTCCCAACGGCCAGAAACTTTCCGAAGCCAAGATCCGCGGTCAGTTGTCCGAGGGCATGCTTTGCAGCCAACGGGAGCTTCTCCTGGGTGAGGACGCTTCCGGCATCTGGGTTCTCGATCCCCATCTGCCCCTGGGAAAGACCTTGCTGGAGGCCATGGACCTGGACGACGCCGTCCTGGACGTTTCCATCACCCCCAACCGGGGCGACTGCCTTTCCATGGTCGGCGTGGCCCGCGAGGTCGCAGCCATCTGCGGCACGCAACTGCGCTACCCGGAAATCACCCTGGCCGAAGACGGCCCCCCCATCCACGACACCGCCTCCGTCACCATCCAGGACCCCGTGGGTTGCCCGCGCTATGCGGCCCGCCTCATCCGGGGTGTGCGCATCGGGCCGTCTCCCCAGTGGATGAAGCGCCGCCTGGAAGCCGCCGGCATCCGGTCCATCAACAATGTGGTGGACGTGACCAACTACGTGATGATGGAACTAGGCCAGCCGCTCCATGCCTTCGACTACGAGCGCCTGCGGGAAGGACGGATCGTGGTGCGCCGGGCCCATGCCGGAGAGCGGTTCTCCACGCTGGACGGAGTGGAACGGACCCTTTTCGACGATACGCTTCTGATTTGCGACGGCGTAGGTCCCGTGGCCATCGCCGGCATCATGGGCGGCCTCGACTCGGAAATCACCGATCAGACCACCCAGGTGCTCATCGAAAGCGCTTATTTCCAGCCGGAAGGCATCCGGCGCTCCAGCCGCAAACTGGGCCTTCGAACGGAGTCGAGCTACCGTTTCGAGCGGGGCATCGACCCGGAGGGCGTCATCCGGGCGGTGGATCGTGCGGCCCAGCTCATGGTCCAGCTGGCCGGGGGGGTTCTGGCCAAGGGGGTCATCGACGAATACCCGGCGCCCATCGCCCGCCCCACCATTGAACTGCGCGTTCCCAAGGTGAACCGCTTCCTGGGCCTCGACCTGGATGCCGGTGCCATGGCACGTGTCCTGGAATCCATCGAAATGCAGGTGGAGCGGAAGGATTCAGAGACCCTCCTGGTCACACCCCCTTCCTGCCGCTCCGACGTGACGCGGGAAGTGGACCTGGCCGAAGAGGTGGCCCGCCTCGTGGGCTACGATCGGGTGCCGGTCACCCACGCCACGGCGCCGCTTTACGCCGATCCGCCGGACCCCCATGCCACCTTGCGCCAGAAGCTCAAGGAGACCCTGACGGCCATCGGGTTCGACGAAGTCTTGACGTACTCCTTCATCCCCGAAAAGACCCTGCAAGACCTCGGGCTACCCGAAGGAGACCCGCGCCTGCAGCCCGTACGGCTTTTGAATCCCTTGAGCGAGGAGCAGGCGGTCATGCGTACGTCACTCCTCCCCGGGCTGCTCTTGACGGCCCGCCACAACTTCGATCGGGCCAACACGGATTTTCGGCTCTTTGAATTGAGCAAGGTCTTCCTGCCCCGAGAGGGGGAAGCCCTGCCGCAGGAGGACCACCATCTCGTGGGCATCCTGGCCGGACGCCGCGTCCCCCACCCGTTGTATGGATCCGAGGAAACGGTGGACTATGCGGACGCCAAGGGAGCGGTGGAAGCCGTGCTGGAACGGTTTCACCTGGGCCCGGACGCCGTTCGCTTTTCCCGGGAGCCGCTTCCCCCGTACTGCGACCCGTCCGTGGGTGCCGCCGTCCATGTGGCGGCCACGTTGGTGGGATCGGTGGGAAGGGTCCACCCCGACGTGCAGGAGGCGTTCGACCTCAAGAGGGACACCTTCTACTTCGAACTGGATTTTGAAACCCTCTACCAACTGAAGCGGCCCCATCCCGGTTTTTCGCCCCTTCCCAAATTTCCCTCGGTCACCCGGGACATGGCCCTCATCGTGGCCGACGATCTGCCGGTGGCCGCTCCGCTGGACTACATCCGGTCCCTCCGGGAACCGCTGGTGGAACAGGTGGACCTCTTCGACCTGTACCGGGGCAAGCAACTGGGGGCGGGGAGAAAGAGCGTGGGGTATCGCATCGTGTACCGCGCTCCGGACCGGAACCTGACCGACGAAGAGGTCAACGCCCTGCACGAGCGGATTACCGAAAAGGTGCTGGCCGCCTTCGACGCGCAGCTTCGCTGATCAGGATTGAAGGATTGAAGGATTAAAGGATTAAGGATTAGAGGGGTAGGGTAGAGGGGTAACGCGGTGTGCGATTTTCCAGGGTACGGCCGTGGGAACGCGTGTCAGTGCCCCCGATTCCCCCAGGACCACGGACCACGGATCACGGACCACGGTTCACGGATTACGGATCACGGAGGATCTCCATGCTCAACGGCGCCAACGCGGGAGGCGATGGAGGGGAAAAGAGGCCCAAGCCTTGCCAGGTGGCCTTCATCTACGGCGACAACAAGGGCCTGGGGCGGGCGATCCATTTCAATGAAAGGGGCATGCTCGTTCTTTGCAAGGACCCGGCGCCCATCCAGACCCGCGTTCGATTGAGCCTTCTCTTTCCCGGCTTCCAGAAGCCCCTGGAGGTGGAGGGGGAGGTGATCTGGTCCAACCTGTACGGCCCGGACGACGCGGCCACGCCACGGGGCATGGGGATCAAGTTCCTGCAACTCGATTCCAGCATCGCTCGGATCCTGGGGGATCTGAGCCTCCAGTACCAGAGCTACGGCACACAGTACGAGATTTATTACACCTAAGGGCCAGTCCGAAACTGCACGAAGGAGAATCATGTCCGTATGGGAGACCCTGCTGGTGGCCGTGGCGCTCGGCTGTGATGCCTTTGCCGTGGGCCTCGGCGTGGGCACCCGCTTCTGCACACCCCGCCACATCTTCCGCCTTTCCTTCCATTTCGGCTTCTTTCAGTTCGCCATGCCCCTCATCGGATGGGTGCTGGGAACCACCCTGGTGGAAACGGCCCGCACCTGGGGCCCGTGGGTCGCCTTTGCCATCCTCCTTTTCATCGGCTCCAAGATGGCTTACGAAAGTCTGCGGGGCGGTGAGGAAGAGGAGGCCTGCGCCGACCCCACCCGGGGCATGAGCCTGGTCGTCCTTTCGGTCGCCACCAGCCTGGACGCCTTGGGAGTGGGGTTCAGCCTGGGCCTTCTGGGCAGGCGCCTTCTGGGAGCCGCCGTCTGCATCGGGATCACCGCCGGGCTCATGACCTGGGCGGCCATGCGGATCGGCGATCGCCTCTCCGCCCTGTGGGGCCGCCGCATGGGCGTCGTGGGCGGTGGCATCCTCATACTCATCGCCTTCAAACTTCTCAAAGGTTAACGTCAGCAAAAAACGGGATGGATCCATGGCAGCCAGATTGGAGATCGCTCTCAAGCCTCACCTTTTCGATGCGGAAGGATCCGGCCTGTGCCGGATGATCCACGACTATTTCGGCTGGCACGTGGGAAGCGCCCGTGTGATCCATGTGCTCATGCTGGACGCCGGTCTGAACGAATCGGAGCTGGAAGCCGTTCGCACGGAGATCTTCACCAACCCTGTGACCCAGGTTTCCAGTTATGGGCCCCTGGCAAGACCTGAGGATTTCGACTGGGCCGTCTGGGTGGGGTTCCGCCCGGGTGTGCGGGATACGGCCGGAAGCGTGGCCCTGGAGGCCATCACCGACTTCCTGCAACGGCCGTTGCCTCCCCATGCGGCCGCCTACACCTCCAAATTGGTGCTGCTCCGGGACGCCCCACTCAGCCGCGAACAGGTGGACACCATCGCCCGGGAACTGCTGGCCAACGACATCATCCAGCAGTGGCGCATCTACGCCCCGAAGGACTGGGATTCCCGGCATGGCATCGGCTTCATTCTCCCCAAGGTGGACCTGGCCCACACACCGACGGTGCAGACCCTCGCCATCGGCAGCGACGAAGAGCTCAAGAGGCTGAGCGATGAACGAAACCTGGCGCTCCATCCCCGGGACATCCCCGTGATCCGGGCCTACTTCCTCCGGCCGGAGGTGGTGGAAGAGCGGCGCAAGGTGGGCCTTGATCTTCCCACGGACGTGGAGCTGGAAGCCATCAGCCAGGCCCGAAGCGACCACTGCAACCACAACACCTTCCGGGGGAAATTCTTCTACCGCGATCCCGATTCCGGCGAAGAAGCCGTGGTGGACAGCCTCTTCAGGACCTGCATCGAAGCTCCCACCCTGAAGATCCAACAGGAAAAGGACTGGGTGGTGTCGGTCCTGTGGGACAACGCCGGGGTGGCCCGCTTCGACGACGACCACCACTACGTGATCACGGGAGAAACCCACAACAGCCCCTCCAACATGGAAGCCTACGGCGGGGCCCTCACCGGCATCGTGGGCGTCTACCGGGATCCCATGGGAACCGGAAAGGGCTCGCGCCTCATCGCCGGCCTCTACGGCTACTGCGTGGGCCCCCGGGACTACGCCGGCCCGCTCCGCCCGCACCTGCATCCGCGCCGGCTCCTGGACGGCGTGGTGGAAGGTGTGCGCGACGGGGGCAACAAGCACGGGGTTCCCACGGTCTTCGGAAACCTCCTGTATCACCCCTCCTACCTTGGAAAATGCCTGGTCTTCGTGGGCGCCATCGGCCTCATGCCCAAGACCGTGAAAGGGGAACCCACGGAGCGGAAGAAACCCAACCCCGGAGATCTCATCATCATGGCCGGGGGCCGGGTGGGGAAGGACGGCATCCACGGGGTCACGGCCTCCAGCGAAAGCTACAGCGAACACACCCCGGCGGGCCACGTGCAGATCGGCGATCCCTACACCCAGAAGAAGATGCACGACTTTCTCCTGGAAGCCCGGGACGAGGGGCTCATCACCTTCATCACCGACAACGGAGGCGGCGGGCTCTCGTCGTCCATCGGCGAATCGGCTCAGATGGCCGGGGGCGCCGTGGTGGAGCTGGACAAGGTACCGCTCAAGTACGAGGGCCTGGACGTGTGGGAGATCTGGGTTTCCGAATCCCAGGAGCGCATGACGGTGGCCGTGCGGCCGGAGAACCTGGACCGGTTCATGGAACTGGCCCGCCTCCATGAGGTGGAATGCACCGTGATCGGTCGCTACGAAGATTCGGGAAAGCTCCACCTCACCTACGAAGGCCGCACCTGCGCCTACCTGGACCTGAGCTTCTTCCGCGAGGATTTTCCCCAGTGGGAGTTCGACGCCCAGTGGCGGTCGCCCCAATCGAGAGGCCTGACGGAACCCGTGTTGAGCGAACCGCAGGATTTCGGCCGCCTCCTGTGCGATCTTCTGGCCTCGCCCAACCTGTGCAGCCGGGAGTGGATCCAGCGCCAATACGATCACGAAGTGCAGGGAACCAGCGCGGTGAAGTTCCTGGTGGGCCGCGATCGGGACGTACCCAACGATGCGGCGGTCATCCGGCCGGTGCTCACCTCCAACCGGGGACTGGCCGTCACCCAGGCGCTCCACCCTACCTATTCGCAGATCGACACCTACCACATGGTGGAAGCGTCCATCGACGAATGCGTGCGCCGGCTTCTCGCCGTGGGCGGGATCCTGGATGAGATCGGCGGGGTGGACAACTTCTGCTGGCCCAACATCCAGTACGATCCGGAAAAGAACCCGGACGGGCGATACAAGGCGGCCCAGCTGGTGCGGGCCAACTGGGCGCTGCGGGACATGTGCCTGGCCTACGGCATCCCGCTCCTTTCCGGAAAGGACAGCATGTACGTGGACGGCCACCTTCCCGGAGCCTACGGCGAACGCCACAAGGTGTCGGGGCTTCCCACCATGCAGTTCACCGCCACCACGGTGGTGCCCGACGTGAACCGCTGCCTCACCATGGACGTGAAGATGCCCGGGGATGCGGTCTACGTGCTGGGGATCACCCGAAACGAGCTGGGGGCGTCCGAATACTACGAGCATTTGGGCCACGTGGGCCTGAACGTTCCGCGCGCCCGCCCGGAAGACTTTCTCAAGCTCTACCGCGCCCTGGAACAGGCCGTGGCCCGAGGGCTTTGCGCTTCCTGCCGCGCCGTGGGAAGGGGGGGCCTCGCCGTGCATGGGGCCATGGCGGCGTTTGCCGGGCGGCTGGGCATGGTGTGGGACCTGAGCCGCGTGCCGGCGGATGGCGATCTTTCCCCTTCCGCTTTGCTCTTCAGCGAGTCCCTGGGGCGCTTTCTGGTGACCGTGCCGCCCCATGGGATCACCGCCTTCGAAGAACTCATGAAGGGGCTTCCCGCGGGCCGGATCGGGGAGGTGACCGAGGCGCCCGCCTTTCGAATCCGGACAAGCGACGGAAAGGAGCTTCTGAACGTGCCGCTGGAAACCCTCCGGCAGGCCTGGTGCGGCCGAAAGGGCCAGGAGGCTGTCTGACAATGGGTTCTTTGCGTCGTTTTGTCTGCATCCGTCATCCCCGCGAAAGCTGGGATCCAGGATTTCCGGAAACCTATGGACTCCCGCTTGCGCGGGAGTGACGGTTTGCAGAGTTCTCGTAGCGCAGCCCTTTAGGGCTGCGGAGGAGATCCCCGGACGTCGGATAGGCCACCGGGCATGATCTCCATCACGATATGGAGGTATGACGGCTTTTTCCCGCGGGGCTGAAGCCCCGCGGCTACAAGAAGAACGGAGATCCCGGGCCTCTTGGGCCGGGGAGCCATTCTCAGAAAAGCTCCCAGCCCCGGGACCCAAAACCGACACCCACCCTGTGGGGGCGGTTCGCGAACCGCCCCCACAGGGACCCTACTTTCTCGATACGTTATTTCCGCGCGCGGGATTTCATGACTTTCTGAAAATCGTACCTTAATCCCTGGGAGGACAACCAACCCATGAAGGACGTACGAGCTCTGGTACTCACCGGCTTCGGCCTCAACTGCGACTGGGAAACGGCCCATATTCTCAACCTGGCCGGGGCCAAGGCCGAGCGGGTTCACCTCAACGCCATCATCTCCGGTGTCCAACGGCTGGAGGACTACCAGATCTTCGTCATCGGAGGCGGATTCTCTTGGGCCGACGAACACGGGGCCGGCGTCATCCTGGCCATACGCCTCAAACACCGCCTGCGGGACCAGATCCTGTCCTTCGTGGACCGAGGCGGTCTGGTCCTGGGGATCTGCAACGGCTTCCAGGTGTTGGTCAACACAGGGCTCCTGCCCGGTTTCGAACCGGGATCATGGGAACGGCAGGCGGCCCTGGTGACCAACGACTGCGGAACGTTTCGGGACCAGTGGGTCCATGTGGTCTTCAACGACCAATCCCCCTGCGTCTTCACCCGGGGTTTGCACACCATGGACCTGCCCGTGCGCCATGGCGAAGGAAAATTCTTTGCCGAGCCGGAGGTGATCGAAAGGCTGGAGCGGAACCATCAGGTGGTGCTCCGTTACGCCACGGAAGACGGGCGCCCTGCGGGCGGATCCTTCCCCGCCAATCCCAACGGATCCATTAACGACATCGCGGGCATCTGCGACCCCACGGGACGTATCCTGGGCCTCATGCCCCACCCGGAAGCGTTCAACCACTGGACCAACCACCCCGACTGGACCCTGGAAAAGGAAAGGCGATGCCGGGCCGGTGAGCCCCTGCCGGAGGAAGGCGCCGGGGTCCTCCTTTTCCGAAACGCGGTGCACTTCGCCCGCACCGGCGAACAGTTCGTTGCCTGACCCCAGAGGGAGGAAGCCATGAACACTTCCCAGCCCCTGCGCATCGCCGTTCTTCTTTCCGGCGGCGGGACCAACCTGCAGGCCCTGATCGACCGGATGAACGACGGATCCCTCAGGGCCCGGATCGTCTGCGTCGGAAGCGACCGCGCGGACGCCTACGGCCTGGAACGGGCCCGCATGGCCGGAATCCCCACGTTCGTGGTGGATTACGCCCGCCACATGACTTCCGAACCCATGCCGGCCCTGGACGAAGCGCTGGTGGATCAGGTCCTGGACCGCCAGCGGATCCTGAGCCCCGGGGTTTCCCCGGAGGCGGCCCGTGCGCGCGTTCAGCGCCTCATCGGCGCCGAACGGGAGCTCATGGCCCAGCTGGACGCGCACCAGCCCGATCTCATCTGCCTGGCGGGCTTCATGCGGCTTCTCACCCCCCACTTCCTGGACCACTACAACACGTCGGGCGCCTTCCGGGTGGTCAACATCCACCCGGCGCTCCTTCCCGCCTTTCCCGGACGGCACGGCTACCGGGATACCTTCCGTTACGGCTGCAAGTGGGGCGGCGTGACCGTCCACTTCGTGGACGAAGGAGAGGATTCGGGACCCGTCATCGCCCAGGCCGTCTATCCCATCTTCGACGAAGACGACGAGCGCACCGTGCAGAACCGAGGGCTCCATCTGGAGTACAAGATCTACGCCCAGGTGATCAACTGGATCGCCGACGGTAGGGTGCGGGTGGAACCCGGGCCGGGATCCCGCCCGCGTGTGCGCATCGCCGACCCCAACTACCGAGAAATCATCGGCTCCTGGGTGGAGTCGGCGTTTCGGTTTAGAGGGTGACGAGTGATGAGTGACGAGTGATGGGTAAAGGACTGCCGTAATGCTTGATACAGATGACATACAGGTGAGCAGGGAAGCCCAGGAAGGTAGAAGGCAGGAGGCGGAGGTGCGCACCCACAAGGATCTGGAACTCTGGAAAGCCGCCATGGATTTGGCCAAGGCCGTCTACCTAGTCACCTCACGGTTCCCCAAGGAAGAAGTTTATGGGATGACGGCCCAGATGAGGCGCGCTGCGGTGTCCGTTCCCTGCAACATCGCCGAAGGTGCCGCACGCAATTCCAGAAAGGAATTCATTCAATTTCTTTACGTTGCCCTGGGTTCGCTGGCCGAGCTGGAAACCCAATGGATACTTGCCACCGATTTGGGCCTAGCCCGGGACGAAAGCCTGGAAAGCAAGATCGAACAGGTGCGCAAGCTTCTTTTAGGACTCCTGCGCCATTTCAAGCAACATCCCCCCACCTGACTCCACCTCCATCCCCCATCTCTCATCACCCATCACCCATCACTCATCACTCATCACTCATCACTCATCACTCCCACTATGTGTTGCTGCTCTTCCGCCGACAAATACGGATGCATGGGCAGGGCGAAGATGCGTCGGGCCAGGTCCTCGCTTACCGGGAAGTCCCCTTCCTTGTAGCCCAGATGCGCGAAGGCGGGCTGCAGGTGGAGCGGCACCGGGTAGTAGACGGCCGTGGGGATTCCGGCATCCTCCAGGCGTTTCCGGAGGGCGTCCCGATCCTGTTCGCTGGGGGCGACGACGGAAAATTGGGCCCAGGCGGACACGGCGCCGTCCGGGATGTGCTGGAGCTGCAGATCGGGCCGGTGGCGTTCCAGGAGCTCCCGGTAGCGTTCGGCGGCCTGTTGGCGGAGCATCAGCTCCTCGTCGAAGATCGTCATCTTGGCCAGCAGCACCGCCGCCTGCAGCGTATCCAGGCGCCCGTTGATTCCCAGCCGCACATGGTCGTAGCGATGGCTTCCCTGGCCATGGACCCGGATGGAGCGGAGCCGTTCCGCCAGCTCGCCGTCGTCGGTCAAGCACATGCCCCCGTCGCCGTAGCCTCCCAGGGGTTTGGCGGGGAAAAAGCTCGTGGCCGCCCCATGGCCGAACCGGCCCGCCCGGATACCTCCCAGGGACGCCCCGAAGGACTGGGCCGCATCCTCCAGAACCTTCAGCCCACGCTCGGTCGCCACCTGCTCGATCTCCGGGTAGTCGGCGGGAAGGCCGAAAAGGTCCACGGGAATGACGGCCTTGGCCCGGCATCCCCGGGCCGCTTGGGGCAGGGGGTGCAGCGACGGGTCGTCCCGGTCCAGAGCTTCCGCGGCCAGGCGGAGCTTCTCCGGGTCCATGTTGAACGTTTCGGGATCCACGTCCACGAAGACCGGAACCGCTCCCAACAGGGCCACCACCTCCGCCGTGGCAATGAAGGTAAACGGGGTGGTGAAGACCACGTGGCCGGGCCCCACGCCCCAGGCCATGAGGACCATGAGGAGCGCGTCCGTGCCGGAGGCGCAGCTCACCGCGTGGCGCACCCCCACGTAGCGGGCCAGCTCCTCTTCCAGTTCGATGACTTCCGGCCCCAGGACGTACCGGCCGTGGTCCAGAACCGCGCCGATCCGCTTTTCCAACAAAAGGCGGATCCGCTTCTGCTGGGCTTTCAGATCGATAAATTCCATTTCGTCCACCTTTTTCCTGTGCTAAGAGTGAGGGCATCCGTGTGAAACCCAGCAAGGTTAAAGGCGAAGGGGCGAAGGGGCAAGGAGAAAGCTTTAGCAAAATGCCGTTTTTCCAGGCCGTCCTTCGCCCACGCCGACTCACCCGCAGACCCGCCACCCCATGGAGGTGCCGCCCATGAAGGAAGTGATCCTGGAACGGATGGGACCCATCGCCCATCTGATCCTGAACAACCCCGCCACCCGAAACGCTTTGTCGCTGCCCGTGATCCAATCCATCCTGACCCACCTGGACGAGGTGGCCCGGGATCCCGGCGTACGCGTTCTCATCGTCCGGGGCGAAGGATCGGCCTTCTGTGCCGGCCACAATCTCAAGGACATGGTCGCTCCCGAAGCGGATCTTCACGCCCACCGCCGGCTCTTCAGCACCTGTTCCAAGATGATGCTCCAGCTGCACCGCCTGCCCCAGGTGGTGATCGCCCAGGTGCACGGGATCGCCACGGCGGCCGGCTGCCAGCTGGTGGCCGCCTGCGACCTGGCGGTGGCCGAAACCGGAGCCAAGTTCGCCACGCCGGGGGTCAAGATCGGGCTTTTCTGCTCCACCCCCATGGTACCTCTGGTCCGGGTGATCGGAAGGCGTCGCGCCTTGGAGATGCTCGTCACGGGCCGGTTCGTCTCCGCCCAGGAGGCCCTGGACTGGGGCCTGGTGAACCGGGTGGTGCCCCTGGAGCGGCTTTCGGAAGAAACCCTGGAGCTGGCCGAATCCATCGCGTCCTTCAGCCGGTTTACCCTCGCCTTTGGGAAGGAGGCCTTCTACAGCCAGGTGGATCTGGACGAACGGGCCGCCTACGATTTCGCCAAGGAAGCCATCGTCATGAACTGCCTGGCCGATGACGCCCAGGAAGGCATGCGGGCGTTCGTGGAGAAGCGCGCTCCCATCTGGAAGCATCGGTAGCGGAACCGGCGAGCTCCGAGGCCGGCTCCCACCCGAATCGGGCGATTCTTTGCTGTCGTGGGGTTTTGAAGGGCAGAAGCGAAGCACGCCCCCACAAGGGCGGCGGAGCCTCCCGCCGTTCGAAAGGCTCCGACGTGCTGCCGTTCGGCGGGCCCATCAACGAAAAGAGGGGCCTCCACGTGGTTGTAGGGGCGAAGGATCCTTCGCCCCTACCGAGGGGCGGGATCAGAGGCTTTTGCATGCGGGGGCATGGCGGTTGACCCGGATCGGGAGCGCATTGGCCGGGCGTTGGGTGCGATGAATCGCCGGGCGGACTTTTCATCGTCGCACCGCCCTTAAGGCTCTATGGGGCCGTCCAAAACGTTACCGATGGCCGATTTTCTCGTAGCGCAGCCCTTCAGGGCTGCGGAAGACTTCCGAACTTCGGGTGGGCTATCGGGGCCTATCGCCTGTTGTGTCATTGGGCTACGAAGGACCTTTTCCCCGGGGCGGAAGCCCTGCGGCTACGAAAAGAGCGCTGCGGCCGCCCGGGATCTGGTGGCGCAATGCCCTTGGCGCACAAGCTCGTGGGCCCACCCGGCTTCCGCCCAAATGGTCCAAGAACCGGATGTCACTGGCGTAGGGGCGGTTCGCGAACCGCCCCTACATCCAACCCTCGATAGCGGCTCCAGGGGCCGGTGCGGAAACGCTGCGGATCATCGCCTTTCCCGTAGCGCAGCCCTTCAGGGCTGCGGAGGAAGCCCCAGACGTTGGACGGGCCGTCGCCTATTCCCCGGCACTTCATGAAGTTGCGATGGCCCTTCCCCGCAGGGCGGAAGCCCCGCGGCTACCATGAGAAGGAAAGTTTCCAGGCCTCCTACACCGCCAGGTACCGCTCCTGGACCTCTCGGTCCTCCCGGAGTCCCTCCACGGGGCCCTCACATTGCACGCGGCCCTTTTCAATCACATATCCCCGGTCCGCCACGGACAGGGCGAACCGGGCGTTCTGTTCGGCGAGCAGGATGGGCATCTCATTTTTGAGCCCCGAAATCACCTCGGCGAGAAATTCCACCACCACGGGAGCCAACCCTTCGCAGGGCTCGTCCAGAAGCAGAAGAGCGGGATTGCCCACCAGGGCCCGAGCGATGGCCAAAAGCTGCTGCTCCCCGCCGCTCAGCTCGCCTCCCCGCTTTTTGCGAAGCCGCTCGAGAAGGGGAAATTCCTTAAAGATCCTCTCCGGAGTCCAGGGTTTCCGGCCCGGGCGTTCCGGCAGCACGGCCACCTCCAGATTCTCTTCCACCGTAAGCCCCGGAAAGATGCGCCGGTCTTCCGGCACATAACCGATGCCGGCCAGAACGATCTCGTGCACCGGCCGGCCGCTGATCACCTTTCCCCGGAAGCGTACCTCGCCGCGCCGGGGCGGGGCGTACCCCACGATGCTCCGAAGGGTCGTGGTCTTTCCCGCACCGTTTCGGCCCAGCAGACAGACGATCTCCTCCTCGCCAACCTCCAGGCTGATCCCCTGCAGGACGTAGCTGTCGCCGTAGTACACATGGATATCCACCACTTCAAGGCTCACTGGTTCCTCCCAGATAGGCTTCCTTCACCCGGCGGTCGGCGCGGATTTGCTCCGGAGTTCCTTCGGCAAGGAGCTTTCCCTGATGGAGCACGTAGATATAGTCGGCCACGGAAAAGACCACCTTCATGTCGTGCTCGGTAATGAAAAAGGTGGTCCCGGAGGTTTCGGCCAGGCTCTTGATGAGCCGGATCATGTGGTCCGTCTCCTCGGGATTCATTCCTGCCGTGGGTTCGTCCAGGAGGACCATCTGAGGCCGACCGGCCAGCACGATGGCCATTTCCACCAGGCGCTTATCCCCATAGGGAAGTTCGTGCACGTCCAGGTGGGCCTTGTCCTCCAGGCCCACCATGGCCAGGACCTCCAAGGCCGCCCTTTCCAGTGCCTTGTCCCCTTTCAGACGGCGCCAGAAACAGAACGTTCCCCCGTTTTTCACCACCAGGGGCACCAGAACGTTTTCCAATACCGTCAATCGTTCAAAGATATTGGTGATTTGGAACGATCGCGCCAGGCCCCGGGCGCACACCCGATGGGGGGGCAGACCCGTCACATCCCGGCCCCGAAAACGGACCTTCCCCCGGCTGGGCCGATAGCGCCCGGAAACCACGTTGTAGAAGGTGGTTTTGCCGGCGCCGTTGGGCCCGATGAGGGCCGTGAGCCGCCCTTCCGGGACCTGGAGCGACACCCCGGAAAGGGCCGCGAACTTTCCGAAGGAGTGATGCACGTCTTCCACACTGAGGATCGGCCGCTGTTTCATGGGGTGCTCCGCCTCCGGCTGCGGAAGGCGTGGAGCAGCGTGCCCCAAATGCCTTCCGGGAAAAAGAGAACCACGGGGATGAGGATGGCTCCCAGCACGATCATCCAGTTTTCCGTAAAGGTGGTGACCCAATGTTCCAGCACGAAGAAGATGGCCGCTCCCACCGCCGGCCCCAGGAACGTGCCGGCACCACCCAGGATGGTCATGAGAACCGGCCGTGCGGAAAAACTCCAATGGAGCATGTCCGGAGTCGCCATGCGGTTGAAGAGGCAAAGAAGGAAGCCAGCCAGGCCCGCCAGGGCTCCCGCCGTGACGAACGCCGCCAGCCGAACGGCCTTGACGTTGGCGCCCGAAAAGGAAAGGCGTTCCTTGTTCTCCCTTACCGCCTTCAGGATGAGGCCGAAAGGGGACCGGACCACCGCCCACAGGAAGAGCGCTCCCGCCACGGCCCAGAAGAGTACGAAGTAGTAGGCCGATGTGGGGGCGAAAAGTGATACCTTCCAGGGTCCCAGCACCACCGGAGGGACGGAAAAGACCGGCAGTCCGTCGCTTCCCCCCGTGACTTCCCGCCAGTTGTGGGCCACGGTAAAGAGCATCATCCCCAGGGCCAGGGACAACATGGCGAAAAAGATCTCGTCGCGGCGCACGCAAAGAAACCCCACCAGGAGGGCCGTCACGGCGGCCGCGCCCACGGAACCGAGAAGAACGAGCCAAAGGGACGTGACCCCATGGGTCATGAGGAGCGCAGCCGTGTAGGCGCCCACCCCCAACAGACCCGCCTGGCCGAAGGAAAGCAGGCCGGTGTAGCCGAAGAGCAGGTTGAAGCTCATGGCAAAGAGGCCCATGATGAGGATCTCCGTCCCCAGAAGAACCCAGTAGACGGGCAGAAAAGAAGGCGCCGCCGCAAGAAAAAGGAGCAGAACCAGGGCCCCAGGCCAGCCGGAAAGGGAAGGTCGTTTCACCATCACACCTCCCTTCCCAAAAGCCCCCGCGGCCTCACCAACAGCACCAGGGCCAGCAGCAGATAGGGCAGCGCCATCTGCACCCGACCGGCAAAGGTGGTGCCGAAGGCCTCCAGGAGCCCCAGGAGCAGGGCGCCAGCAAACGCCCCGGGAAAGCTCCCCAGGCCTCCCACCACCACCACGATGAAGCTTTCGATGATGATCCTTTCGCCCATGGCCGGCCCCACACTCTGGTGGGGGGCCGCCAGGGCGCCTCCCAAGGCGGCCAGCCACGCCCCCAGGCCGAAGACCAGCGTGAAGAGGAGCGGCACGCGGATGCCCACCCCTTCGGCCATCTCCCGATCCTGGGCCGCCGCCCGGATGATTTTCCCCCAGCGCGTCCAGGAAAAGAAGGCCCACAGGGCCAGGCCCAGCACCGGCCCCACGGCGATGAGAAAGAGCCGGTAAACGGGGTAGGAATGGGCAAAGAGGGGCACGGTTCCGGCCAGCAGGGCAGGGGGGTCCACCACGTGGTAGGCCGGTCCCCAGACGATGCGCACGGCGTCATCCAAGACCAGGAGGACAGCGAAGGTCAGGAGCAGTTGATAGCTCACATCGCGTCCGTACACCCGCCGAAGGAGGGTCACTTCCAGCGCCATGCCCAGTAGCGCCGTGGCCACCGGCGCAATGAGCACCCCCGCCCAGAAGGAGGGGAAGAGGTGCATCACCGTCATGGTGCCGTAGGCTCCCAACATGAAAAGGGAGCCGTGGGCGAAATTGAGGACCCCCAGGACGCCGAAGATCGTGGTGAGACCCACGGAGATGAGAAAGAGCAGCATGCCCCAGCTCAGGCCGTTCAGAGCGTTGGTGAGAAGGGATTCCATGGTTTTCGTGATCCGTTGTCCGTGATCCGTGATCCGTTATCCGTGATGCGTGATGCGTTGTCCGTTTTCCGCTTTCGGTTGGCGGTTATCAGCAGATCGCTGGGAGCTTGTCCGAGAACTCGCCGAACCGTCACTCCCGCGCAAGCGGGAGTCCATAACTTACAGAAAAGTCAGGATCCCCGCTTCCGCGGGGATGACGAATGGGCGTTGAACGGCGCAAATCAATCGTTCTCGGACAGGCTCCGTCTTTCTACTTCATGGTGCAGCCGGTTTCCTCGGGCGCAGGGGTCACATCCTTGGCTGGAAAGATCTTCACCGGCTTCAGGATCCGGATGGGGTAGTTGGGATCCGCCGCGGTTTTTCCCCAGGTGGCGTCCGTGAGGGCCTGATGGTCCTCGGGGCGGATCGTTACCGTTCCCACGGGAAGCTCCACCGTGAGGCCTTCCAGGGCGGCGATCACGGCGTCCTTTTCCACCGATTTCGCCTTTTCCGCCGCGGTCTTGTAGGTATAGAGCGCCGCATAGGCCCCGTGGGCGTTGTAGGACGGGAACTGGCCGTAGCGCTTCACGTAGCTATCCCGGAAGGCCACGTTCTTCGGTGAATCATTGCCCAGAAACCAATAGCGGGTGCCCACCCAAAGGCCTTCGGGCATCTTGTCCCCCAGGGCGTAGAGGACCTCCGTGGCCGCGCCCAGGGTCATGAGCACCTCCCAGTCCCCGTTGAAAAATCCCATCTCCGAGGCCTGGCGGACGAAGTCGATGAGATTGCCGCCCCAGAGGGAGATGAGCACGCCCTCCGGCTTGGCCTGCATGATCTTGGTGATGTAGGAACTGAAGTCGGTGGTCTTGATGGGGGCGAAGGCCGCCTGATCATCGGGAAGGAAGGTCACGTCCGCGCGCAGGGCCTTCAGGTACTTCTGGAAGTATTCCCAGGACTGGTGCCCGAAGGCGTAGTCCGGTCCCACGGTGGTCCACACCTTGGCTTTCGTCTCCGCCGCCAGCAGGGCCGCGGCTTTCACGTTCTGGGCCAGGTTGACCGACACGCGGAACGTGTACTTGTTGCAAACACTTCCCGTCACGTCCGGCGTGGCGGCGTGGGTGATGATGAGAGGGGTCTTCATCTCGGGCATGAGAGGCACCACCGTCTTGGCCACACCGCTGGAATCCAGGCCGATGACGCAATCCACGCCGTCCTGATACACGAGCTTTCGAATGGCCCGCACCGCCACGTCGGGCTTGCCCGTGGAATCCTCGAAGAAGGCCTCCACCGGCCGCCCCAGGATGCCGCCCGCGGCGTTGATCTCATCCACGGCCATCTCGGCCCCCTGCTTGGCGAACTGTCCGTAGGTGGCGAAGGGGCCGGACATGATGTAGACAAAGCCGATCTTCACGGGATCGGCCGCCCGGCCGGCCGCCGGCACCGCCATCAGTCCCATCGCCAGAAGCCAGACCATGAGCCACATTCCAACCGACCGTTTCATAAGCCTACCTCCTTTGGTGAGTTATTTGGTGAATTATGAGTGACGGGTGACGAGTAACGAGTGACGGGCCATGATTCTCCCCAGTTTCCAAGGGATCCGTGGTCCGTGATCCGTGGTCCGTGATCCGTGATCCGTGGTCCGTGATCCGTGGTCCGTGATCCGTGATCCGTGGTCCGTGATCCGTGGTCCGTGATCCGTGATCCGTGGTCCGTGGTCCGTGATGCGTGAGCCGTGGGTCGTGGGTGGATGGAGTGATGAGTTGCGAATGATGGAACACGTCCCTACCCAGGGGGCCCATGTGCTCTCGTGGGTCCGGGCTCTATGCCCGCCCGTCGGGACCACCGCCTGCAAAAGAATCGTCCACTCCGGATCGGGGGATGCCCTTTCGCCTTTTACCTTTTCCCTCGCCCCGTGCGCTACGCCATACGGCTCGCCGCGGCATCGTCCAACACCCGGCGGACCGTCTCGGCCAGGGCCAGGGCGCCGTAGGGCTTCTTGAGAAAGGCGGAAAAGCCCGCCTGCCGGGCTTCCTCGTCCCCGATGGAATTGCTGTAGCCTGAAGTGAGGATCACCGGGAGGTCCCGCCGCACCTGGCGCACCGCATGGGCCAGCTTCCTTCCCGTGATCTTGGGCATGGTCATGTCCGTGATGACCAGATCGAAGGCGTGGGGCGCATCCTGAAACCGGGCCAAGGCCTCGCGGGGATCGGAAAAGCCCGTCACCTGGTAGCCCAGCCGGGTGAGGATCTGGCGGGCCATCTCCACCAGGGCGGGCTCGTCGTCCACCACCAGGATTCGCTCGGTCCCCCGGGGAAGGTCCATCTTCTGTTCCGTTGCCGGGCCGTCCGTCGCACCTTCCAGGAGTGCCGGCAGATAGATGCGAAACGTGGTGCCCCGGCCCACTTGACTTTCCACCCGCACGGCCCCGTTGAGGCCCCTCACGATCCCGTGGACCACCGCCAGGCCCAGCCCCGTGCCTTCCCCCACCTCCTTGGTGGTGAAATAGGGCTCAAAGATGCGGTCCAGAATTTCCTGGGGAATGCCACAGCCGGTGTCCCGCACGGTGAGCACCACGTAGTCGCCCTCCCTAAGTTCCGCAAGGTGAAGCAGGTCGTCTCCCTCCACGCGCACCCTTTCCAGGCGCAGCTCCAGCTCTCCTCCGGCCTCGCGCATGGCATGGTAGGCGTTGGTGCAGAGGTTCATGACCACCTGGTGGAGCTGGGTGGGATCTCCCAGGACCGGAGGCACTTCCGAGGGGGCGTACTCCCGGATCTCGATGGTGCTGGGGATGGACGCCCGGAGCATCTTCACCGCTTCCTTGATGAGATAGCGCAGGTGCACCGGCCGTTTTTCCATCTCCTTCTGGCGGCTGAAGGTGAGGATTTGCTGGACCAGGTCCCGGGCGCGGCGTCCCGAAGCAAGAACCCGTTCCAGGTGCTGATGGGCCTTGCTCTCTTTGGGGATTTCCATCCGGGCCAGTTCCGTGTAGCCCACGATGGCTCCCAGGATGTTGTTGAAGTCATGGGCGATGCCGCCGGCCAAGGTCCCCAGGGCTTCCATCTTCTGCGCCTGGATGAGCTGGGCTTCCAGCGCCCGCTCTTGGGTCACGTCCCGGCAGATGGCCACCACGCTCATGACCCGGCCTTCCCCGTCGCGCACGGGGCTGAGCGTCATCTCGAAATCCCGCCGTCCTCCCGCCTTGGTGGGAAGAGTGACGTCGCCGGTCCATACCTTGCCCGCCTTGACCGTCTTCCACATCTCTTCGTAGTAGGCCGGCTCATGCACCCCCGAAGACAGGTCCGCCAGGGGCCTCCTTTCCAGTTCCGCGGCGCCGTAGCCCGTTGCCGAAAGAAACGCCGGGTTCACGTACTGAATGACGCCATCCCCGTCCGCGATGATGATCCCTTCGGAGGCCTGTTCGATGACGGCTTCAAAGAGGCGCTTGCGCCGGTCGGCCCGGATGCGTTCCGTGATGTCCACCACGATTCCCAGGGCCGCCGGCCGTCCTTCGTGGCTGATGAGCGACGAATGGACCTCCAGCCAGCGTTCTTCGCCGGGGCCGGCCAGAGGCATAGCGTACACGGTGGGCGCTTCCCGCCCCGCCAGGCGGTCCAGGTGGGCTGTCCTCACAAACTCCCGGTAGTCTTCCCGGATGAAGGGAAGGAAACTGCGCCCTTGCAGTTCTTCGGGGCTGCGGCCCAGAAGCCGGGCCAACGTGTTGTTCACATAGATGAAACGCGCCTCCTGGGTGATCATCACTCCCACAGGGCTTCGTTCCGCCAGGATGCGGTAGCGCTCCTCCGATTCCCGGATGGCCCGCTCCAGGTTCTTTTGTTGGGTGATGTCCGTGCAGGTTCCTCCCACCGCCTCCACGCGACCTTCCTCATCCAGGATGGGATAGAGGGTATCCAGGTGCCAGTAGACCCGGTCCCCCCAATGAAACTCGTGTTCGAAGGAAAAGGCCTCCCCGGACTCGATCACGTGTCGGACCCGGTCCAGATACCCGGATCCTTCTTCGCCCCCGTGGATCTCGTCCACCCGCTTTCCGATGAGATCTTCGGGCTCCAGCCCCAAAGGTTCCAACGCCCGCTTGTTTACCGAGGTGTAGCGCCCTTCCAGGTCCAGGGTGAAGATCCAGTCGCTGGCCGATTCCACCACCATACGGTAGCGCCGTTCGGACGCCAGCAGCCGCCGGTGTGCCTCCTCCACCTGCTTTTTCAGGAAAGCCTTTTCCATGTATTCGGAAATGGCCGCCGGGAGCCGCTTCATGTGCCGCTTCAGCAGATAGTCGCTCAGGCCGTTCTTCAGGGCCCGGACCGCCACCTCTTCCGTTCCCGTCCCCGTGACCATGATGACGGGCACATGGGGGTCGCGCTCCCGCACCCGGGCCAGGACCTCCAGTCCGTCCGACCACCGCAGGTGGTAGTCGGTGACCACCGCCGTGTAGGGGAAATCTTCCAGGGCCCGGTGAAAATCCGCCGATCCTCCGACCTCCCGGATCTCCGCCTCGGGCCATTCCTTGAGTAGGAGGCGGGATATGAGGAACCGATCGTTGGGGTTGTCATCCACCAAGAGGACTTTCAGCATCATCACACCTCACCAGTTCCACGAAAAAGGTGCTGCCCACGCCCGGCTCGGACTGCACGGAAAGGCGGCCGTGCATGAGATGCACCATGCGCTGGGCGGCGGTCAGACCCAATCCCAGGCCCTCGTACTCCTCGCGGCTGTGGAGCCGCCGGAAGGGGGAGAAGATGGTTTCCCGCTTGTCCGCCGGGATGCCGATCCCCCGGTCCCGCACATAGAGCCGTGCCAGGATGGAAGGGGTTTCTTCCCAGCCGATCTCCACCCGGGGAGGCACGTCGGGGGGCACGTACTTGAGGGCGTTGCTCACCAGGTTGTGCAGGACCGACACGAGAAATTCTTCCACGCCCAGCACCTTGGGCCACGGCCCGTCCTGCAGGGACACGCGGGCCCGGGATTGTTCGATCTGGGGCTGGAGTCTTTCCACCACCCTTCGCACCACCGCCTCCGGATCCACCACCGCCAGGATCGGCTCGCGGCTTTCCAGTTTCACGAAATCCAGGGCCGCGTCCATGAGGCGCCCCATCTCGGAGGCCGCATCGCGCATGCGGTTCACATATTCCAAACCGCCGCCGGCCAAATCTCTCCCAAAGTCCTCCACCAGGGCCTCCGCCAGGCCCTCCACCGCCCGAGCGGGCGCCCTCAGGTCATGGGCCATCATATACACGAAGGCCTTGAGGTCCTGGTTTCTTCGTTCCATGTGAACCGAAAGGCTGCGGGCTCGAAGGAGAACGGCCAGGCGTGCCTGGAGCTCCACGCGACGAACGGGCGCAAAGAGGAGCTCGTCCACCACCTTCCACAACTGGCTGGAAGCCAGCCCCAAGTCGGCCTTGGAGGCGATGAGAAGAACGGGAAGAAAGCGGGGCTGTTCCGCCGCTTTCCGGTCCAGGACGGCCTGCCGGGCCTCCGCCAGGCCCGGCCCGTCGGCCACGATCAGGTCCACGGGAGCCGCCAGATTCTCCACGCCTTCCAGGAACACCAGAGGGAGTTCTTCACTGTCTCCCGCGAGAAGGAACTCCCACGAGCCGGGCTCAAAGCAGCGCCGAAAGGCGGCCAGTTCCTTCACGAGAAGCCTTCGGTTTTCCCGGTGCCCCAGGAGCAACAGGACGGTTTGGAAGCCGTCGGCGTTCATGCATCCTCCAAAAGGACCTTCACCGTGGCCAAGAGCTGTTGCATCACCAGGGCCTTCACCATCACTCCCCGGGCGCCGTGGGCATAGGAAGCCGCCTCCACCTGCCGGCTCTGGCGGGGCGACAGCACAAAGAAGGGCACATTGCGCTTGCGAAGCTCGTCGCACAGGGGCCAGATCCCCGCATCGAGTCCCGCCAGGTCGATGAGGGCAAGCCTCAACGGAAGGCCTTCACCCAGAACCTTTTCCATCTCCTGGACGCTTCCCGCCTCCGACACTCCATAGCCTTCCTTTTCCAGAACCTGGCGAAGAAGGCGGCGGTTGGCGGCATTCCTTTCCACCAGCAGGATCATGGGATCTCCTTTTCGAGGACCTGGGAGGCTTTCCGAAAACTTCGGGGATGACCCTTTTTCCGGTAGTGCAGCCCTTTAGGGTTGCGGAGGAGCCCCCGGTCGTCGGGTAGGCCATCGCATAAGGCTTGCGACTTCAAAGGGTTACGATGACCCTTCCCCACGGGCCTTGAGCCCCGCGGCTACCGGGAGGACGAAAATACCCCGTCGTTGAGAACCGGAGAGCCATTGGCGGGCAAGCTCCTGGGAGCTTGTTCGAAAGCGGACCCGAAAGCCTTTTCCCCTGGGAGCGCAAGCCTCCCGCTCGCACGAAAAGAGGGCGAGATGCCCGCGCTCCCGGGAAAACAGCTTTCTGGGACACGCTCCCACGGGTTTTTCAGGAAGATCCCGGCCCCGCCAGTTCGGGCACACCCCGCAGGATCCCGCGAAGTTCCGTGAGTGGCCGGCCCACCTTGACGCCATAGCGGGTGATGGCGAATTCGCGAAGAGTCTCCTCAAAGCTTCCCAGCCGCTTTTTCAGCACCCCGATGGCCCGCTTCAGATGGCCGGCCATCTCCAAGTAGCGCAGGAAGACAATGTTGTCGCCCAGATAGCTGAATCCGTGTTCTGTCGGCTTGAATTCGCCCGTGATCTCCTGCACTTCCTCCACCAGAAGGACGGTCACACCCAGGGCGCACAGGCTCTGGGTCAGGGCATGCAGGCGTCCCACGAGGTCTCCACCCCGCACCGTGAGTCGATATCCGGCGGTGCTATCGATCATGACGATCCGCGTGTCGTTTCGCTCCACCTCGTCCAGCACCCGCCGGCCGAAGGCGTCCGCGCTGTATTGAAGCGGCTCCACCCGTTCCACCAACAGCATTCCGCGACGAAGCATGTCCTCGGCGGGGATGTTGATCTGCCGGCACCGAGTGAGAACCCGAGCCGTATCTTCCTCGAACGTGTAAAAACAGGAGCGTTCACCGCGTCCTGCCGCCTCCTTCAAGAAGACCAGCCCCAGGGTGGTTTTCCCCACGCCGGAGGGTCCCGTAACAAGAGTGACCGTTCCCCGCTCGATGCCGCCGTGGAGGAGTTCGTCCAGTTCGGGAATGCCGGAGGAAAGGAGATCGAAAGAAACGGAGGCCGCCCGTTCGCCCGGCGTGAGCCGGGGATAGACCACGACGCCGCGGTTGGTGATGGTCATCTCATGAAGGCCGGCCAGGAAATGGGAACCCCGGAATTTGGCGATCTGAACGGTTCGAACATCCCCCACGAAGGTCACATCGATGATGCCGTCGCAAAGGAATTGGAGATCCGCATCGGGGGCCTCGGTGCTGGATTCCGAGGTAAAGACCACCGTGGCCCCCCGGTCCACCAGGTACCGAAAGAGGGACAACGCCTGGCGCCGGAACTGGAACGGATCGCTGCTGAGATACCGGAACTGGGTCATGGAATCGATGAACACCCGCCGGGGCTGGACGGACTCCACCGCCTCCACGATCCGCCGGGTGGTGGGCTCCCGCTCCACCTCGGCGGGGGAGAAGATGTCGTAGCTTTCCGATTGGGCGAAGAACTCCGGTCCGGGGCTTAGGTCCAGGAAGTGGACACGGGAAAGGTCGAAGCCCATGGCGGCGGCGTTGGCCTGAAGCTCGGACGGAGGCTCTCCCATGGTGATCCACAGGGCGGGTTCCTTTCCGTCCGTATCGGCGGTCACGAAATGAAAGCCCACCGTGGTCTTGCCGGCGCCCGGACCGCCCCGCACCAGATAGGAGCGATGGGAAAGAAAGCCCCCGCCAAGGACTTCGTCCAGACCGGCAATGCCGGTTCGGATGCGCTTGGAGTCGTTTCCGGCCATGTCCCCTCCTTCTTTTATCTTCGGGTTTCACCTTGATCACCGCGGCCCTTCGGCAGAAGGCCGAGCCGGAGGAAGGACGCGTCGTGTGGATGGTGGCCACAAATGCACCCGCAGCCGTCGGAAAGGGAGAAACGTCGGAAGGAAGAATCGAGAGAGATTCGGCTGCCCAAGATGTGTCCGGCTGTGGCAGCTCGCCTCGGCATTTTTTGGAGCGTGAAGTCACCGGAACCGTTCCACCGGGTGCCGCCGCCCGGATTTCAATCCGCGCCGGGTCCTTTTAACTGGAGCACAGGGTAACGTTACGAAAAAACCACAGGCCGGTCAACCTTCCGGATTCCCACCTTCTTCGCCGGCTCCCCTTAGCAGAGCCTCCCCGCGCCCAGGTGGAAAAAATTTCCCGTTCTTTGGCTTCACCGAGCGGGGATAAACCCCGCCCCTACGCAGCACACGCCGCCGCGTCCCCATTCCGCCCGACCATCGCACACCGGGCCGCCCCAAGACACTCTTCCCCCGTCCACGGATCCCACCCCCTCCGGCGATCGGAAAAACTCCCATCCCCCATCACCCATCTCCCATCACCCATCTCCCATCACCCATCCCCCGTCACTCGTCACTCGTCACTCGTCACGGATCACGGATTACGGATCACGCCCATGAAGGGCGATGTCCGTCCGGCACCGGGCGCAGTCTTCGGCTCCGAACCCGGCGCAGGCCCGGGGCTTGATGCGGTGGATGGCGCAAAAATAGATGTCGTGGCCGAAATACTGGAAGAGAAAGGGGCACAGCTGCTGATAGGGATGGGCGCTGCCTTCGATCATGGCGACCCAGCGGGGAGGGTAGGCCACTCCCGGAGGCGGTTCGGCCTGTACGCCGCCGATCTGGCAGCAGGTGCCGCAGAGCCTGCACCACCCGCCGGAGGGCAGGGGGTGGAGCCGCCCGTCCAAGGGAACACAGGTGACGGTCATGGGATCCGCGACCCGAACCAGGTCCCTTTTGGCCTCCAGGAAAAGCTCCGCCGCGGCCGCCACCTGGAGACTTAAGGGCTCCTGAATATCCGGGCGGGTCTTGTGGATGAAAAAGCGCATGCCCGTCACGTCAGCCAGGATGGTCCGGCGGATCATGCCCAGAGGAAAGTAGGGGTCCCAAAGGGCCGCCTCAACGGTGCGCGCATGAGGGCTGAAGAAGGGGTGCGCCAGGAGGGACCGAAGGGCCCGGCGGGTTTCCAGTCGCGGTTCCGGAATCTCTTCCCGAAGTTCCAGAGTCCGCCACTCAATGATTTCCTTGAGGATGTCCTGCCAGAATGGCCTTTCCCGCCACATGGTTTCCCCTTGAATTTTCCAGAGGGCTGTCCGAGAACGGGATTCCGTCATCCAGGGACAGGGGATCCGCCTTCTTTCGCAGCCGCGGGGCTTCGGCCCCGCGGCATCGGGTCATGGGAACCCCCGCGGCCTTCTCGGAGAGACTTCCTGGGAGATGAACCCCCGGCAATGTTCCTTGACCTTTGGGCGCAATGCAAGAAAAATGGCTGCCCAACGGCTGAGACCATCGTGCGATTCCATGGTTCGGAACTTCTGCTCCCAGGAAAGGAGTGTCCATGCAGCGAAGGTCTGGAAACTCGGCGACTTGCAGGAAAGGCGTCCTGAAGGTGACCACTTCCTGTTTCGCCGCCTTTTTGTTCGTGATCCTGGCATCCGGCTATGCCCGTGCGCAGGCCCGGAAGCCCGTTCGCATGGGGATCCTTCCCGTCCTGGATACCCTTCCGTTGCAGGTGGCCGTCCACGAGGGGTTCTTTGAAAGGAAAGGCATCCGGGTGGAGCTCGTTTCTTTCAACAGCGCCCTGGAGCGGGACGCGGCCATGCAGGGCGGCCAGCTCCAGGGGTATTTCGGCGATCTTTTGAACACGCTCCTGCTGGTGAGAAACGGCATCCCCATGCAGGTTCTCACCGTTTCCTACGCCAGCCGGCCGGGCCGGCGCATGTTCGCCCTGGTGGGACGCCCCGGGCTGGACGCGCCCTCGGCCGCCGCCATCGGGTCCGCCACGGTAGGGCTTTCCAATGCCACCATCATGGAATTCCTCCTGGACACCCTGGAGGAGCGGGCACAGATCCCAGCCGGCACCTGGAAGCGCATGGAGGTCAAGAAGATCCCGCTGCGGCTCCAGATGCTCCTTTCGGGACAACTGGACCTGGCGGTTCTTCCGGAGCCCCTGGTGACGCTGGCGGAATCCAAGGGATCCAAGGTCTATCTCACCGACGGGGATCTGGATCTCCCGCTCACGGTGGTCTGCCTGCGCCGGGATCTTCTGGAATCGGAACCGAACTTCGGCGCCAAGTTCCTGGCCGCTTACGAAGAGGCCGTGTCCGCCCTTGCGGAACACCCGGAAAGGTACCGGGAACTCATGGGCCGTACCTGCCGCATCCCTCCGTCCCTGCAGGCAACCTTTCCCATGCCGGCGTTTCCCGCTCCGGGACTTCCGGATCCCGCGCGGGTGGACCAGGTGCAGTCCTGGATGGTGCATCGCGGCATGATCCCGGAACGTGTGGCCTACGAGAACCTGGTGTGGCGGTCCCCTCAATGAAAGGAAATCGCAAGGGGAGCGGATGCCCTATTTCGGCAATTGCGACCCCGAAGGATTCAAAGAGGCCGTCCGCAAACGTTACGGATGGCCTTTCCTCTCGTAGCCCAGCCCTTTGGGGCTGAGGGAGATCCGCCGAACGTTGGATGGGCCCTCGCGTATTTCCGGTCACTTCATGAGGTTGCGATGGCCTTTTCCGCGGGGCTGAAGCCCCGCGGCTACGAAAAGAGCGGCCATAGCCCGGGCTCTTGTTTCGGAGGGCCATGGTCGGAAAGGCTCCCAGGGATCTTTAAAAATCCAATAACTGTAGGGGCGAATGATCATTCGCCCCTACGTTCCACGAGCGGGAAATGCACAAGGCCATGTCTCAGTGCGTCCAGGAAGAACCATGATCCAGCCGGCTGCCGTGGGCTATGGGAAGGATTCCGAAACCGAGACCGTCCTTCGGGCCGACGACCTCTCCAAGCGCTTCGGCGCCAACGGCGCGGACGTTCTGAAAAATGTGTCCATCACCGTGGGCGGGGGGGACACCTACGCGGTGGTGGGTCCTTCCGGCTGCGGCAAGAGCACGCTGCTCTACCTCTTGTGCGGTCTTCTTTGTCCCGATGCGGGAACGGTCCGCTATCGTGGAGAGCCCATCGTGCGCCCGCATCCCGAGATCGCCGTGGTGCTCCAGGACTTCGGGCTTCTTCCCTGGAAAACGGTGCAGGACAATGTGGCGCTGGGGCTCAAGATCCGCGGCGTCCCCCGCCGGGAGCGCCTCCAGAAGGCGCGCGTAATGCTGAAGATGCTCGGCCTTGCCGGAACGGAAGACCGCTACCCGTCGCAGTTGAGCGGCGGGGAGCAGCAGCGGGTGGCCATCGCCCGGGCTCTGGTGGGAGATCCCGGCCTTCTGCTGCTGGATGAGCCCTTTTCCTCCCTGGACGCCATCACCCGGGAACGGCTCCAGCACCACCTGCTGGAGATCTGGAATCGCTTCCGGGTTCCGTACGTGCTGGTCACCCACAGCGTGGAAGAGGCCGTCTTCCTGGGGAAAAGGGTGCTCGTCCTGGCGGGGCGGCCCGCCGCTATCGTGGAGGTGATGGAAAACCCGGGATTCGGCGACCCGTCCTACCGCGACAAGGAAACCTTCCATGCCATGGCCCGGGCGGTCCGAAGGGCCCTGGACCGAGCGACCCGGGGGGAGTGATGAGTGACGGGTGACGGGTGACGGGTGACGAGTGACGAGTGATGGGGGATGGGGGATGGGGGATGAGAGGCCGGGCATAAAGCCCGCCCCTACAGGATCGGGTTGAGACCTTGCTCCGCAATCATGCGGCAAAGGATTTGCGATGCGGTTTGTCCGTTATGTGGCGGCGCTTGGGGCGATCGCTCTGACCTGGTGGATTTTTTCGGCCCTCTTCGGGGGCGGGAACATCCTTCCCGACCCCGTGCAGGCTTTCTCCGCCTTCGGGGCGTCCCTGGGCACCCCGATGTTCTGGAACCATTTGGCGGCCAGCTCCGGCCGAGTTCTTCTATCCATGGCCCTGGCCTGGGCCGCCGCCTTTCCCCTGGGCATCGTCATGGGAAGCTCCCGGAAGGTGGACGCCTGGCTCGCCCCCTTCGTCTTCGTCACCTACCCGGTGCCCAAGATCGTCCTGCTCCCCGTGGTGCTCCTTCTCTTCGGGCTGGGAAACCTCTCCAAGGTGCTCCTCATCTCGCTGATCCTGGGGTACCAGGTGCTGGTGGCCGTCCGGGACGGCGTGGCCAACCTGAATCCCAGGTACCTGGATTCGGTGCGCAGCCTGGGAGCCGGCCGACTGGATCTCTTCCGGGAAGTCCTGGTGCCGGCGGCCCTGCCCCATGGGTTCACGGCCCTGCGCCTGGGAACGGGCACCAGCGTGGCCGTGCTCTTTTTCGTGGAATCCTTCGCCACCACCCGGGGATTGGGCTACCTCATCATGGACGCCTGGGGACGGCTGGACTACCAGGGCATGTTTGTGGGGATCCTGGGAATGAGTCTCCTCGGGGCGGCCCTCTTTGAGGCCGTCAATGCTCTGGAGCGCTTCTTTTGCCGGTGGCACCGGGTACGCACCGAGCGATAAATCCCCCCGCCCCCCTCACCCGTAATCCGTAGTCCGTAATCCGTAACTCGTCACCCGTCACTCGTCACTCATCACTCATGACGGTTCCGCCAGGCGAAGGCCCACGGGGAGCGATTCGCCGAAAAGCCAGGCGGCTTCGTCGCGGGCGGCCGTGCTTTCCGGACGAAGGAGCAGGTCCCGGAAGCGGTCGGCGGCGCCTTCCAGGCCGTCCAGCCAGGCGGACACGCGATCCAGCATCTCCCGGGGAAGATCCCGCACGCGGTCGCCTGTTCTCGCCGCCAGGTGCACCACCGCATGGGCCACCGATTCCTCCGCCACCGGATGGGCTTCCAGGATCTCCCGGACCCATCGGGCCGCCGTTTCGGCCGGAACCACCCGATCCACCGGCCCGTAGAAGGGCTTTCGGGCTCCCAGCCGCGTGAGGGTCCACAGGTCCTGGGGTCTCGGTTTCCTCGACAGCACGCGGGCCAGCACCTCTCCGCCCAGCACTTCCTTGGCGTCTGCGGGAAGCCGCTCGAAATTGGCCACGGCCATCCACGCTTCCGTCTGCTCCTGGGGGCTCAACCGGAGCGACGGTTTCTTTTTCCCCTTCTTCTTGCCGGTGGAACCGGAGAGCAGGGCGGGGGAGAGTTGCTGGTAGATGTGCCACTGCTGCCCGGCACTGAGCCCTCCGGCCACGCGGCGCCAGAAGATCCACCACTCCAGCCGGCACTGGACCTGGCGGTGGAACTGGACCCCCTGGGGAAAGAGCTTCCAGACTTCGCGGATGCGCCATTCGTCCACCGGATCGCCGTAGCCCGGCCGGAGGCAGTAGCCCAGCAGGTTGAGCCATCGGGCCTCGTGCCGGAAACTCCGGCGGCGTCCCTCCCGGCATTCCAGGAGCGCATCGGCCAGGACGCGGATGACGGCCATGGACCATCGCTGTTTCGGCATCTCCAGGATGCGGCTCAGCTCCTTGGGAAGACTCTCGGGGGCGGGCCCTCCCTCGCTTCCCCGGTTGAAGACGTCGGCCACACATCGGCGGGCCTCTTCCAAGACGGCCTCGTCCACCGTATCGGCCGGGCCGTTTTCCACGGGAGCCCCTTCGGGCTGCTGGCGCACATCGAACCGGAGGCGCCACTGGTGGGGTGTTTTGAGAGACCGGCACCACACTTCCAGGGTCCCCACCTCGCTCAGCTTGGTGGCCAGCTGGACGGGAAGTCTCTGGGCCGTCCCCTTTTTCCCGAACCGCAAGGCCGTCCGAACGGGCGGCAGTTCCGTCACCTCCTCCGGGTCCAAATCCACCACGTCCCCGCGCCGGTCTCCCAACCGGGTGTGGGACGTGAGGATCTGAAAGGAGGCGGGCTGGTTGGTGAGGACTTCGAAGACCGGGGCCTCCAGGGTTCCTTCGTATCCCTCCTCCGTTCCCCTGGGGATGAGGCAGACCGCGTGCCGACTTGGATCGCCTCCCGTCTCCTCGCCCGTTCGGGCCACTTCCACGTAATAGGCCCGGGGCGTTCCCGCTCCCACGCGCACCCCGGCTCCCAGGCGCACGATCCCGTAGTAGGCCGCTCCCAGGGCCACCGCCAGGTCGGGGTGGGGGTTGTCCAGCTGCACCGGTTGCCAGCCCTCGCCGGCACGGTTGCGGAACCAGCCGGCCACCACTTCCAGGATCCGCGTGCGGACGGTGGCGGGAATGAGCGCCCCGCCGTTGAAGAGCAGAAAATCGGGGATCGGATCCGGGCGGTCCGTCTGATCCCGGAAGAGGGCCTGGTGCCGCCGCCAGAACGCCGCCAGATGGCGGGTCACGGCCGGGTCCTGGACGTAGGGAAGACCGAACTCGGTGATGCCGGCCCGGCGGCCCCCTTCGGGCTCCTCGCCCAGGGCCACCCGGGGGAAGAATCCGTCCAGGATCCACTGGTGCACCTCGTCGCGGGCCAGGGTTCCCTTGAGAGTCCCGGCGATGAGCTTTCCGCCCGTTCCCATGACGGTGACATCCACCGTGTCCCGGGCGTCCACGTGGGCCAGGAGCAGCTCCTTGGCCCGGCGGCACCCGTGGCAGAGCTGATGCCAGCGCTTGGCGTCCAGCTTTCCGGGCGCTCCCATGAGCTTCATTTCCAGCCGGCGCGCCAGGGTGAGGTCCATGTTGTCGCCGCCCAACATCAGGTGGTCGCCCACGGCCAACCGGTCGAACCGCAGGCCCTTTTCGCCGGAGCGGACCACGATGGCGCTGAAATCCGTGGTGCCACCGCCCACGTCGCAGACGAGCACGATCTGTTCCGGACTCATCCGCTCGGCCCACCGGTCTTCGTGTCGTGCCAGCCAGGAATAGAAGGCCGCCAGGGGTTCTTCCAGGAGCACCACCTTCTTGAGGCCCGCCCGGGCGGCGGCCTCCACGGTCAGTTCCCGAGCCGCTTCGTCGAAGGAGGCCGGGACGGTGAGCACCACCAGTTGTTCTTCCAGCAGGGCCTCGTCGCGGCCCTGGGCCATCACGTGGTTCCAGGCTTCCCGAATGTGCTGCAGATACCGGGCGGACGCCTCCACGGGAGACACCTTGGAAACGTCCTTTCCGGCTCCCCACGGCAAAATGGGCGCTTCCCGGTCCACGCCCCCGTGGCACAGCCAGGACTTGGCGGAACTGACCAGGCGGCCCGGAACCAAGGCCCCCTGTTCCCGGGCGAATTCCCCCACGGCATAGTCCCGATCCGGCGCCCACGGCAGGGCCGTGGCCCCTTCCGGCAGGTCGTAGGGGCCCGGAAGGTAGAGAAAGGACGGCAGAAGGGGCCGTCGGCCCACTTCCCCCGCATTCACCAACTGGGGAACGTGGAAGACGCGCATCCTCTTGGACGGCGCCTCGCCCCCTCCCTCAAGATCCACGTAGGCCACCGCCGAATTGGTGGTGCCCAGATCGATCCCCACGGCATAGCGGTGGATCGGTTCGTCATGCCTGTTCATTTGGACTCGTTTTCCCTCAAATTGAACGCCAGTCTCCACCGGCGGTTGTCGTCCTCAACGCTTACGCACCAAAGTTCCAGGACCCCCACTTCCGTAAAGCGGGCTTCCAGCCATACGGGCAGCACCGTTCCGCCCTCGTCGGCATCCGTCCCTTCCAGGGCCGTCTCCATGGTGCTCACCTCCTGGATCTCGCCGCTCCAGTCCTCCACCACCTCACCGGGCGGGTCGTCTTTCCGGGTGGTGGACGCCAGCAGGGAGAAGACGGCGGGTTCTCCCACCACGAGCCCGAAGGTGCGCTCGCGGATCTGCACCGTGCTCCCTTCTTCCAGCCCGAAGGGCACCACGCACAGGGCCTTCACGGGGGAGGGGATGCCGGGAACGGCGGGCATGGCCGATTCGATCCCGATGTAGTAGCTTCGGGCCGCTCCGGCGCGGATGCGGATGCCACGACCGCGCCGAACCAGGCCGTAGGCGGCGGCCCCCCTGGCCACCGCCAGATCCAGATCCTCCGCGGGCAGTTCCACGGGGGGCCGATGCGGATACCAGGACGCCAGAAGGTCCAAAATCCGGCGGCGCACCAGCTCGGGCTTCATGACGCCGCCGTTGAAGAGCACATGGGTGGGGGACATGCCTTCCGATCCGGCCGGGCCCAGATGGCGGGACAAAAAGGCCGCCAGATGGCGGGTCACCGCCGGGTCCGATTCGTAGGGGAGACCCATCTCGCGCACGCCCACCCGCGGTTTCGCTTCCGGAGCGGCCTGGGCATCACAGATGGGGAAAAACCCTTCCAGGAGGATCGATTCCAGCTCGGCCCGCGTCAGTTCCGTTCGGATGGTGCCCCCGATGAGGGAGCTGCCGCGGCCTAGTACGGAAAGGGGTACGCTTTCCAGTGCCGGGCGGTTCAGGAGCTTTTCCTTGGCCTTGCGGCACTGGAACCAAAGGGACCGGAACTGCCAGGAATCCAGGTTGGTACCCCGGGAAGCCAGTTTGGCCCGGACCGCATGGGCCAAAGCCAGATCCATGTTGTCGCCTCCCAGCAGGATGTGGTCGCCCACGGCCATGCGCCGAAGCGCCAGAGCGCCGTCTTCTTCCACCACCTGGATGAGGCTGAAGTCCGTGGTGCCACCGCCCACGTCGCAGACGAGCACCAGGTCGCCCACGCGGAGCCGTTCCCGCCAGCCGTCGCCCACGTCGGCGAGCCAGGCGTAAACGGAAGCCTGAGGTTCTTCGAGAAGCGTCAAGTGCTGCAGGCCGGCCTGCCGGGCCGCCTCCACCGTGAGTTCCCGGGCTACGGCGTCGAAGGAGGCCGGCACGGTGAGCAGGATCTCCTGTTCCTCCAGCCGGGCGCCGGGATCGTCCCGGGCCATCACATGGTTCCAGGCGTCCCGAAGATGGGCGAGGAAGAGGGCCGATGCTTCCACGGGCGACACCTTCCGGGCGTCGGCCGGCGCATCCCACGGCAGGATGGGCGCCGTGCGGTCCACGCCCCCGTGGCACAACCAGGATTTGGCCGAGGCCACCAGCCGCTGGGGAATCTCGGCTCCCCGATCCCGGGCGAATTCCCCCACGGCGAAGGACGCCTCAGCGTTCCACGGCAACCGCAGCCCTTCCGGGGGCACATCGTGGGGGCCGGGGAGGAACAGAAAGGAAGGAAGAAGGAGCCGCGGCTTCACCTCGCCGGGTGCCACCACCTGAGGGATAGGCAGGATATGCAAAGGAAAACTTTCGAACTCGTCCGTATCCACGGACCCGTAGGCCACCACCGAATGGGTGGTGCCCAGGTCGATCCCCACCACAAAACGCGCTGCTGTCACCGAATACGCCTCCTGTGCCGGCACGGTCAGGATTCCGCGCCCACTTCCACTTCCGCCGGAGCCACGATCCGTTCCTTGCCCAGGTGCGCCGTGATGCGCGGCAATTGGATCTTTCGGATCCTCCAGCCCCGGTGCCGCAGCACACCACGGAAGGGCGGATCTCCTTCCACGTTGCCGGTCAGTCGGATGGCCGCCGCATCGAAGCCCTGCGGCACCGTCACCTGGGCTCCTTCCTCCTGGTCCATCACGGCTTCCAGCTGGACGTACTCGGCCAGGGCGGCCTTGCACGATTCGTGGATGGTGCGCACGGCGGCTCCGATCTGGGCGTCTTCATAGAGGCTCAGGTCTTCTTCCAGAAAATCGATGAACCGTCCCTGTCGCTGCAGGATGGAGAGGATCTGGGCGGCTCCCACCGTCTTGGGATCCAGGTCCTCAGGCAGTGCATCGGCTTCCGCCTTGGGCTTCTCGGCGCCGGCCTTCGCAGGAGCTGCGGGAGCGGGGACCGCCTGTTCCGCGCGCCCGATGAGGCTTCTTCCCAGGCCCTGGGTCACGAGCCACGTGATCAGAATGCCGAGGCCGCCCAAGCCGAAGACCACGGCCGGAAGGTACTTTTTCGACTGGGTGATGAGCGTCTCCAGGTTACTGAAAGCCTTGACCGCTTCCTGCGGAAGGGCACCACCCTCGGCTCCCAGAAACGGTTTCACCCACGATTCCATCCCTTGCAGCAGATCCCGGGCCAAATAGTAAAAAGCTCCCAGGACCACGCCCTGAAAGAGAACCCCGACGATCAGAGTCTGCCAGGTCATCTTGCTTTTGAGGCTCATGCCACCGTCTCCTTCCTTTCCTTCCATTGGATCTCTCGGGTCGCCTTCCTTTCGGAACGGTGTAGATTACTGGAAACCCTCGCCGGGAACAAGGTGCCTATCCGGAAAGTTTTGATCGGCGCCACATCGGACAGTTCTTCCCCACCGAGAGGTTCCGGCGGGCGGGCATAAAGCCCGCCCCTACAAAAGCAGATGCACATGTTCTTCTTGTTTCCCTTTCCCCGTCTCCCAGCCCGCCCCCCTACAAAAGCAGATGGACCTGTTGGGCACGGGCGTAGTTTATATGAAACGCGGCCTCGTTCCGTTCGTGCGCTCGGCCTGTAGGGGCGAATAATCATTCGCCCCTACAGGGGTCTGCATCCCAAAGGCGCGTTTCATCCTTCGTTGTCACAGGCCGTCCGTGATGGGGGTTCGTGTCGCCGCAGGGCTTTAGCCCCGCGCAAAGGGGCCATTCAACCCCAGGAAGCGACCAGCAATACCCGCTGGACCATCCGATCTCCGGTGATTCCTCCGCAGCCCTGAAGGGCCGCGCTACGGGGAAGGCGGTCGGCCCGAACGCCTTGGGATGGGCGGCTAGAGGAGGTGGTGTAGTACCCAGAAGTAGCCCAGGCTGCAGAAGAGCAGCAGGGCGCAGGGCCGCAGGAGGTAGCGAAAGACCCTCCCCAGGGTCGTTTGAAAGTATTCGTTGGAAAGAAGCAGACACAGGTGCAGGGGGGAGAGAAGCACGCCCACGAACCCGGCGGCCAGGGCCAGCATCATGTAGCCGAGCATCCATTGAGCCTCCCCGAAGCCGTGCACCAGCGAAATCAGGATGGGAAAGGTGCTTCCCACAAAGGCGATGGTGATCCCCACCACGGTCCCCACCAGGAACGGCAGGATAACCGTGATGGGCACCAGGGGAATGCGCCACGCAAGCAGTTCGTCGCTCATGGCCCGGACGGCCTGGCTGTCTTCCAGGATCCCCTTGAAGATGAGGATGGAAGCCACCATGTAAAACATCTGGAGGAGCTGCTTCCGCTTCAAGATGGCGAGACGCCGTTCCAGCGGGAGGCGGTTATGGTGCCACACCCACTGGATCGAGAAAGCCAGGGCCGCAATGAGCCCCAACTCCTTGCTCACCGTAACCGACTTGGGCAAGACCAGGGAAAGGACGGAACCCAGGCCCAGGCCGCCGAAGATGACGGCGCCGATGGGCGCCAGCTCCTTCAGGAAGGGACCGAGCGAGGGCCTTTGGGCGCTACGGGATACGGCCCCGGCGGGTCCGGGATCCTGGACGGGGATGTTCAGCGACCAGTAGCCCCCGGCCAAGGCCACCAGGGTCATGGGAAAGAGGCAGAGAACAAAGACCCACAGGTCCAGGCCGGCCAGCGTGGTAGTGAGCAGCACCCCGGGGTAAAGGGGCCACCAGTATTCCCAGATGTGCCGGAACCAGTAGTTGATGTAACTCAGCTGATCCCCGGAAAGCCGGAGCTTTTCCCCCAGGGCTTTCACCATGGGGGCGGAAAAGATGGCACCTCCGGGCATGGGGAGCAGTCCGATCAAGGCGGGAAAAACCACCAGGTTGATGCGAGGCGTCCGCACCAGGCCGCGATAGGCGGCCAGAAGCCGCTCCATCTGCCCGGCTTCTTCCAGGCTGTGACTCAGCACCAGGATGAGGGAGACAATGACGGCGAGGGAGACGGTCTTGGCTTCCGTGAGCGAACCCAACACGGAGCGGCCGATATCCAGCGGGGGCATCGCGAAGGCCAGCCCCAGGACCAAGGCACCGAAGAAAAAGGCGTTTCCCAGCGAAACCTTTTTCCGGATGGCCGCAAGGACCAGGATGAACACGAAAAGAACTCGCACGATGGCGGGAACCGTCCCCATTGGAGTGTACCTCCTGTCAATTCCCGAACGAACCAACCGCATCCAGCAGGGCCGTGAACATCGGCCCGTCTTGCCCAAAGTCCACGTCCAGCAACGGAAAAACCGCGCGCTCCAAAACGAACGCCGGAAGCCGCACCGCATCCTTTTCCGTGGTGACGATCCACCGGGCCTTGAGCCTGTCCAAAGATCGCACCATCTTTCGGCATTCGGACTCCCGGTACCGGTGGTGGTCGCCGAAAATCCACGTCGCCTTCGTCGGGATGCCGTGGGCTCTCAAGGTATCGAGAAAACGCCGGGGCCGGGCGATGCCGCACACCGCCACGCTTCCGTCGGCTCGCAGAGCCGCTGCGCCCACGGGATCTCCGGTGGCGGCCCGAATAAATCGGCGAATCACCGGCCGCGCCCGAAAAACGATTCGCTTGGTGGAGTCGTCGTCGCCCGCACGGAGGTGGGAACCCAGGAGCTCCAACTGGTTGAACACTTCCTCCCTTCGGCCGGAGGGGCGCAAAAAGATCCTTGAAGAATCGGCTTTCCCCGTGTCCTCCCACGGAAACCCACCGGGCGGTTCCATGAGGACGATCACGTGGGCCCGGTGAAGGGCTTCCGGCGGCTCCCTCAAGGGGCCCGCCGGAAGAAGCCGCCCGTTTCCCAGGGGCGTCCGGGCATCCAGCACGACCACGTCCAACGACCGGGAAAGCTGCACGTACTGGAAGCCGTCGTCCAACACCAGCACCCGGGCTCCGTCCTGCCGGACCGCTTCCATGCCGGCTTGCCAGCGGTCCCTGCCCACCCAAACCGGTACGGCGTCGGGGCCGCAGGCCAGCATCACCGGCTCGTCCCCGTATCGGGCCGCCAAGGCAGGGTCGGCTGCCCCACAGCCCACACGGGCGGGAGCGGAATCCTTGGCGCGCCGGCCATAACCTCGGCTCAGCACCGCCGTGGGGATGCCGCGTTCCACCCAATACCGTGCGATCCAGCGCACCAGAGGTGTCTTTCCTGTCCCGCCCACGGTCAGGTTTCCCACGCTCACAACCGGGACGGGGAGGCTACGGCGCCGCGCCCGCCTGGACGCCTGGTCCCGCCGAAGGCCCAACCGGTAGAGGTGCTGGGCGGGAGTCAGGAGATGGGAGATCCGTCGTCCGATGGGGTCTTCCGGGAATCCGTACCAGATTCGCTGGAGCGCCTTTTCGACCAACGTTTTCATGGTCCCTCTTGCCTGCAGCTTCCGGGGAAAGCGCGTTGGGAGCTTGTCCGAGGATGTTTTTCCGGCTTAGTAGGCCGGCCCCCCCTCGCATCGTAGCCGCGGGGCTTCGGCCCTACGCAAAGGGCCATCGTAACCCCTTGAAATCGCAGGCCCTTTGCGATGGCCTGTTTGACGACCGGAGATTCCTCCGCAGCCCTAAAGGGCTGCGCTGCGAGAAAAGAGGTCGTCCGCGGCTTTTTCGGACAGGCTCCTGGGCGCATGCCCGGACCTTTCTACTCCGTCGGCCCTCCGCGTGCAAGCGCGACGGAATCCCCGCACCTGCTGCATCGGGCAACGCTAGCCTTGAAATGTCTCAATCCGCAGGAGCCGTCATCCTTCTTTCTCCTCCCTGGCGAACCCCTCATCTCCCATCCCTCATCTCCCGTCACCCATCACCCATCACCCATCACTCGTCACTCGTCACGGTTCACGGATTGACAACCCGGGTCCAATCGTTTCAAAGTGAAGCGTGGATCACCCTGCGGAGGAAGGATCGAATGCAGCGAGGAGGGACCATGTTCAGCGCTTTGGAAGTGCTCAAGATCGCCGCGAAGCTGGAAGAAAACGGGGAGAATTTCTACCGCAAAGCCATGGCTTTGCAGCAGGATCCGGAACTGCTCAAGGTGCTGGAAGAACTGGCGGAAGACGAGGCCAAACACAGGAAATGGTTCGAAGACTTTCAGGAACGGCTTCAGGAACAACCGGAGGACCGATGGGTGCAGGAGATCAGCGGCGATCTTCTGCAATCCATGGTGGGAGATCAAAGCTTCAGCCTTCAAGAAGTCGATCCGGCGGACTTGGATAGCTTGGAAAAGATCCTGGCCACGGCCATCGAGTTTGAGAAGGACACCATCCTTTTCTACGATATGCTCCGAGGTTTCATGGACGAAGGAGAAAGCGAGCAGGCCCTGCGGCAGATCATAGAAGAGGAACGCTTGCACGTGGAGGTGCTGGAAGCACGGCTCGCCGCCCTGCAGGCATCGCCGGCGTGAGGGCCCGGCCGCATTGGGTCCATACTTGCGCTCGTTTCGCGTGAAACACGGCAAGAAGAAGAGTTTCAAGAAGAGAAGCGGCTTGCCCCCTATCGGAGTGAGGCCTTATGATGAATGATGAAATTGGTGGTCGTGTCTGCGTGTGCACACGGGGCGGAGGGGCCAATGGCCGCTCGTCCTTACCCATAGTTGCTTCCGAAAGGCCCGCATTTTCTCGGAGGGCATGGTGAAGGGAATGTTTTCAGCTGCCCGATGGATCCTTCTGGCGGGGTGGGTTATTGCCTTTGCGGCCCTCCCGGCTGCGGCCCAGGATCCCGGTTTCACCCGTGAAGATCGGGAGCGGCTCATTCGATTGGAGGCCGTTCTCACCACCTTCATGCAGCAAGTCGAGAAGCGCTTCGAGCAAATCGACACGCGCCTTGAACAGGTGGATAAGCGCTTTGAAGATCTGCGCTACGACATGAACAATCGCTTTCAGGAAGTGAACAATCGTTTCGAGGAAGTGAACAAGCGCTTTGAGCAAATCGATAAGCGTTTTGAACAGGTGGATAAGCGTTTCGAACAGGTGCATAAGCACTTTGAGCAAATCGACAAGCGCTTTGAACAGGTGGATAAGCGCATGGATGAATTGAGCAAGCGCATGGACACCATGGTCCAACTGATGCTGGGGATCATCGGAGCGTTTGCCGCGGTTGTGGCGGTGACCATCGGCTTCGCCCTATGGGACCGACGGACCATGATCCGGCCCTTCGAGACGCGGGTGAAACCCTTGGAAGAGGATGTGGAAAAACTTCGAAGGCTCCTGCAAGCCCTCCGGAAACTTGCTGAAAAAGACAAAGATCTGGCGGACGTTTTGCGTTCCTTCACTCTTCTCTGATGGGAAACCATCCTCCCCTCCTGGGACAGGGACGACGGTTTTTTCCCTTCCGTGCAAGTCGGGCCCCAGGGCGAATCATCCTTCGTCCCCAAAAGTCTTTGCGAATTCCAGAGCCCAATTGGACGATGATTTCTCACCGCACGGTCTCGAAGGCCGGGAGGGAAACCCGCCAGCCCCTCAATCCTGCCGGTAGGGCTGGCCCAGGGCCCGCGGCGCGGTGCCCCGCAGCAGCCGCACGAGCCGCAACAGCCACGGCCTTTTGGCCGCCCACCGTTCCGCCCCCGGGCGCTGGCTCATGTGCATGAAGACCAGGGTGAAGATCATGAGCGGGAAGGGAGCCACCTGAAAGACCTGGGTCGGTACCGACGGCAGCACGCCCTGGAAGGTGATGCCCAGAATCTGCAGCAGAGCGAAGAGGTAGGTCCCCAGCGCCACCTTCACGGGGTGCCATCCGCCGAAGATGACGATGGCCAAGGCGATCCACCCCATGCCTTCGGCTCCCTGGGGTCTCCCCCAGCCGGGCTTGGTGCAGAGCGAAAAGGCCGCCCCGGCCAACCCCACCAGAAATCCCCCCAAAAGAGCGTAGATCAGTTGAACCCGCCGGGCGTTGATCCCCCGGGCATAGGCGGCGTGGGGGTGTTCCCCCACGGCCCGCAGTTCCAGGCCCCAGCGGGTGCGGTAGATGAAGGCCCAAGTGGCCGCGATGAGCACCAGACTGGCATAGGTGATGAGATTCTGCTGGAAGAGCACCGGACCCAGCCCCGGAATATCCTTGAGGAAGGGCAGGGGGGACAAACCCACCTGCGGCCCCTGAAGTCGCGAATAGGGATTGCCGAGAAAGTAGGCCAGATCGCGGCACATGAGAGTCAGAACGAATCCCACCGCCACTTGGGATTGTCCCAGATAGATGCCGGCACCCGCCACCACGGCGGCCACCGCAACGCCCACGACGCCTGCGGCCAAAAAGCCCAGGACCAGGCTCTGGGTCTCGTAGGCCACCACAAAGCCCGTCATGGCTGAAAGGAGAATCGTTCCATCCAGCGACAGGTTGATCACTCCCGCCTTTTCCGTCAGGGTCTCGCCCATGGTGGCCAGGATGAGGGGGGCGGCGCCGGCCAGGACACCGGCCAGGAGGATGTGAAAACTCAGCTCCATCATGACGCCTGCTCCCTCCTTCGGGTCCAGCCGTGCACCACCAGGGTAGCCAGAACGAGACTCCCTTGGATCACGCCCGCCAGGGACGAATCCATCTGAAGCATCATGGGAAGCTGGATGCTGCCCACGTTGAGTGCGGCGAAAAAGAAGGCGATGAAGGGAATCCACACCAGCCGGTAATTGGCCAACATCACCACGAGGAGGGAAAGGTATCCGTAGTTGCTGGAGATGGCGGGGATCAGGCGATGGTAGACGGCCGTCACCTGGTAGGCCCCCGCGAGACCTGCCAGACCGCCGGCAAGCATCATGGCGATGAGCATCCAGCGGTCCGGGCGAAGCCCCAGGAGGTAGGATGCATGGGGATTGCGCCCGATGGCACGGCAGGCCAGTCCAACCCGGGTGTATTTTAGCGTCCACCAGGTGAGGGCCAGCACCGCCAAGGCGGCCGCCAGAGCGTAAGGCGAGATGCGCCAACCGGCCAGGGTGGGAAGCCACAGCTCCCGGGCAAAGGGCTCGGTGCCGCTCATGCTGGCGATTCCGGGACGCTTCCACGGACCGAAGATGAGCCACAGGATGATGCCCACAGCCACGAAATTGAGCCCCAGGCCGGCAAAGATCTCGTTGACGCCGCCCCGCGTCTTGAGAAGCCCCGCCGCCAAGGCCCACAATCCGCCGCAGCCCACGGCCGCCAGCAGGGACAAGAAGAGTACCGCCGGGGGGGCTCCCAGGTCAGCTCCCCAGCGAAGCACCGCCGTGGCCGCAATGGCCCCCAGGATGACCTGGCCTTCCACACCGATGTTCCACAAGCCGATCTGGAAGGTGTAGAGAAGGCCGCAGGAACAGAGCACCAGGGGCACCCAGACCTTCAGCACCTGGGCCACCTTGAGCCAGGACCCAACCGATCCTTCCAGGATGTATCGGTAGGCCGCCCAAGGCGGCTCTCCGCTCAGAAGCACCACCGCCGTGGTAAAAGAGAAGGCCAGGGCCAGCGTGGCCGCCACCTGGCCCAACACTCTTTTTGCCTCGATTCCCTTACCCCGTTCCATCTTCACCCGCCGTCACAACCCGTCCCATGCCTCATTATCTATTCCTTGCTGCCTCCCTCCGCCCTCGAATTTCGGACTCGTGAGACAACCGATGGCAGATCCCAGGCTATTCCCCACCTTTCCATTAAGGAGACCCGTCACCCGTCACCCTTGACCCATCACTCATCATTCCACACGCCCGGCGATGGCGCCTCCGATCCGATCGGGATCCGCCTCGTCCGCCGTCACGTCCAGAACGATCCGGCCGTTAAAGAAGACGAGCACGCGATCCGCCACCATGAGAATCTCATCCAGTTCCGCGGAACTGAAAAGGATGGTGGTTCCCTGATCGCAAAGACTCAAAAGATGCTGCCACATCCAGTGAGCCGACTCCACGTCCAGTCCGCGGGTGGGTTGTTCCAGCAGCAGCACCTTGGGGCTGGGGGGGATGAGCGACAAAAGGAGCCTCTGCTGGTTGCCCCCGGAAAGACCCTCCACGGACGTTTCCGGCGTACCCCGGATCTTGAAGTGCTCCACGCGGGAACGGGCCACCTTCAGGGCGTCCAGCCAGGGTACGAGGAAGGTCTGGCGGCAGGCCGCCAGCGCAAAATGCTCGGTGATGGAAAGCCCCGGGATGAGTCCCTCTTCCAGGCGTGCGGTGGGAAGAAAGGTGACTCCCCGGCGCTTGAATTCGTGATGGTCGGCACCGCGCATGTCCTGTCCGTCCAGGAGGACGATGCCCGTGAGAGGCTCTTGAAGCCCCGCGGCGAGCCGCAGGAAAACACCCTGGCCGCTTCCTTCCAGTCCCGCCAGGCCTACCACCTGTCCCCGCCGAAAGGATACCGTGCAGTCGTTCAGGCCAGCCCGGCCGCCTTCCGCACTAACCTCCCGAAAGGCCAACACTTCGCCTCCCGCCTCCTTGGCGCACTTGGGCGGCGGTGCGGGCGGAGTGCCGAACATGTGGGCCAGGATGGTTTCCGGGTCGAAGGGCGCCTCCATTTCCCCCGTAACCCGTCCCTGGCGAAGGATGGTCACCCGGTCGCACAAGGCTTCCACGTCTTCGATCTTGTGACTCACCATGAGGACCGTTCTTCCTTCGCGGGCGAGCTTCTTCAGCGCTTGGAAAAGCACTTCCTTCTGAACGGGGGAGATCCCCGTGGTGGGCTCGTCCAGGATGAGCAGTCGGGCTCCCAGGGAAAGCAGGCGCAGCAGTTCCAGTTGCTGCCGTTCCCCCACCGTCAGGGTGGCCAGCGGCGCCTCGGGGTCCAGATGGAAGTCGAAATGCTCGGCCAGCTCCGCCAGCTTGGAGGCCCAATCCCTGACGGAAAGCCTCGGGCCGTGGACCTGGCCCAGCATGAAATTTTCCAGAACGGTGAGCGGAGGAAAGTCCAGGGGATCCTGGTAGAGCATGCCGATACCCATGCGGGAGGCCATGGCGGGATTGCGGAATTCCACCGGCCGGCCGTCCAGCAGGATCTCGCCGCCGGATTTCTGGATATAGCCGGAAAGGATCTTCATGAGGGTGCTCTTGCCGGCGCCGTTCTCCCCCAGGATCCCGTGGATGGTCCCCGATTCCACCGTAAGGCTGATCCCCTGGTTGGCATGGACGGGACCGTAGAACTTATGAATTTCTTTTAGTTGGATATGCATGGACAAAGACGCCTACGGAAACAGATGGAGGCGGTCCCCGCTTGAGCGGGCCGCCCCCGTCACCTTACAGGATCGTCGGTCGCGGTTTTACTGGGCGCTGCTCTGACCTTCCATTCCCTTGAGCAGCTGCTTCATGTACCACACACCCTGATCCGATGCGGTCTTTCCGGCCTCCACGAAGACAGAACCGTCCTGGTAGTACAAGGGGCCGGCAAAGAGGTTGACCTTGCCGGAACCCAAATCGGCCACAAAGGCATCCAAGGCCTTCCTGGCTTCGTCGGTCAAAGCGGAGCCGGGAACAAAACCGATGGCGCTGGTGTCCTTGTTGTTGATGTCCGCCCAGTCGGGGCCCAGCCAGAGCCACTGCTGCTTCCATTGGCCGGACATGGACGCCTGCACCAGCTGCACGTAGCCGGGGCCCCAGTTGTAGTAGGGCACGCCCAGGCAGGCGTCGGGGGCCGTCTCGCAGGCCCCTTCGTAGTCATAGGGAATGGCCCAGACTTCCTTGCCTTCCTTGCGCTTCTGGCCGGCCACCACCAGGGCTTCCGTGGTGTCGATACCGGAGACCACCACGTCGTAGCCGGAGTTGAAGAAGTTTTGGGCCACTTGGGTGGGATCCGCGGTCACGCCGGGAATGTTGAACCAGAAGCCGATCCAGGTCACGCGGAAGGCCAGCTTGTCTTCCGGCTGATTTCGGACCTGGGTCCAGGCGTAGCGGGCGCCCAGGTAGGTGCTGGCCGCCAGGCGCCGGGTTTCCTCGTTGATGAGGGGGCCCAGGTAGCCGATCTTGCCGGTTTTGGTGGTCAGGCCCGCCACGAAGCCGGCCATCATCTTCCCGTATTCCATGCGTCCCATGATGTTGGACAGATTGGCGGGCCCCTTGCCGGTGAGGGCATCGTCTCCGGAAACGTGCACGAAGTGGATGTCCGGGTGCTGCAGGGCCGCTTCCCGGATGCCGTCCTTCATGTCATCGGAATTGGCGATGATGAGCTTGGCGCCCTTGGACACCAGGTCGTCCACCAGCTGGGGAATGGTCACACCCGGCCGGTCGGCGGGGTTCACCTTGTCGATGTAGATCATCCTGGTCCCGGGAACCTTTTCCTGAACGTACAGCCCCCCTTCGTAATGGGCCTGGCTCCAACCTCGATCATTGTAGGGGCCCACCAGCAGGAGTCCGAAGACGAACTCCTGGTCAGCCGCCGCAGCGGCGACGGGCGTCAGCAAGGCTCCCAGCAGCGCAGCCACGACGACCACGATGCCCCACACGTGTTTCCCGCGCATTTTCCTCCTCCTTGCCATGTTTCCAATGCACTTCTCCACCGATCCACAGCGTCCATCCGAGTGGGCGCGATCATAAAGAAAAGGCCTCGCGATTGCAACCGATTATGCGCCGAAGGGACCATGGGATCCGGTCCTTGACAACCGGGGGATCGACCTTATAATTACCGCGAAAATCGCATTGTCACGCGTACCCGGTGCGGATTTCATAAAGAGCCTGTCCAGGGGACGGCAAGGAGGTCAAAACGATGCCCATTTACGAATACGAATGCACCAAGTGCGGTCAGGTCACCGAAGCCATGCAGAAGTTCTCGGATCCTCCCTTGACCGAATGCGATCATTGCCACGGCGAACTGCGGAAGATGATCTCCATGAGCACCTTCCACCTGAAGGGTTCCGGCTGGTACGTGACCGACTATGCCGGAAGGAAGCAGAACGCCAATTCCAGTTCGTCCAAGAGCGACGATTCCTCCGCCGGATCTTCGGGCGACAAATCTTCTTCCTCCACCACATCATCCGACGACTGAGCCGCACGGCCCCCAACCCGATCCGCAGCAAAAAAGCCCCTGCCGACTTTCGGCAGGGGCTTTTTTGCCCAAGACAAAGGCGGCGCGCAGGAGGTAGGGGCGAATGATCATTCGCCCCTACAGTTGAAGCCAACGCTGGGCGCCAAGGGGCCGCCAGCACGTCGACTTCCGCCGGAAGCCGGCGGCTTTGCAATCTTGCGCTACGCCGCCACCTTCTCCACGCGAACGGCGCACACCTTGAATTCCGGTATCTTGCTCACCGGATCCAATGCATCGTTGGTGAGCACGTTGACCGGAACCTCGGCGAAGTGGAAGGTGGCGAAGACCATTCCCGGAGCCGGATTCTCGGATACCAGCACCTCCGCCTCCACTTCGCCGCGCCGGGAAACCACCCGCACGCGATCCCCGGTCCGGATCCCCAGCCGATCGGCGTCGTCCGGGTGGATCTGGATCCTTTCCGTGGGCGCCAGCCGGTCCAGACCCCGGCACCGCCGGGTCATGGTGCCGGTGTGATAGTGGAAGCGGATCCGGCCCGTACTGAGGTAGAAGGGGTACTCCTGGTCCGGCAGTTCCACGGGCCCGCGGTAGGTTAGGGCGTGGAAGAGGCCCCGGCCCCTGGCGAACTGGTCCTTGTGCAGATAGGGTGTTCCCGGGTGGTGCCGCGACGGACACGGCCACTGAATGCCGCCCCGCTCCAGCCGCTTGTAGCTCAAGCCCGCGTAGATGGGCGTGACCGCCGCCAGTTCGTCGAAGATTTCGCCGGGATCCGCATAATCCCAGTACCCACGGTCCTTGCAGCGCGCCGCCAGGCCGTTGGCCACCGCCGCCACGGCCGACCGTTTGTTGAGCTCGCGGCTGTAGGCCTTGGCCAGCCGGCAAAAGATCTCCCAGTCCGCACGGGCCCGGCCCGGCGGGTCGATGGCCTTGCGCACCCGCTGGACGCGTCGTTCCGTGTTGGTGAAGGTGCCGTCCTTTTCGGCAAAGCTCGCCGCCGGCAGCACCACATCCGCGTAGGCGGCCGTCTCCGTAAAGAAGATGTCCTGCACCACCAGGAAGTCCAGCGCCTCCAGGGCTTCGCGCACATGGGCCACATTGGCGTCGCTCAGAGCCGGATTTTCCCCCACGATGTACATGGCGCGAAGCCGGCCCTCCAGCACGGCCGGAAACATCTCGGTGACCGGCATCCCCACCTTGTTGGAAAGCCGGACCCCCGTGGCCCATTCCGCCTGGAATCGCGCCAGAACCTCCTCGTCGGTAACCGGCTGATAACCGGGAAGGACGTTGGGAAGGGCCCCCATATCGCAGGCTCCCTGCACGTTGTTCTGGCCCCGGAGGGGGTTGAGGCCCGTGCCTTCCCGGCCCACCTGACCGCAGAGCATCACCAGGTTGGCCAGGGCCTTCACGTTGTCCGTCCCGTGGGCGTGCTGGGTGATGCCCATGGCGTAGAAGATCATGGCCTTGGGCGCCCGCGCATAAAGCCGGGCGGCGCGCCGAAGGTCGTCTGCCGGAATCCCGCACACCTGCTCCACATATTCCGGGGTGAATTCCTTGACCGATTCCCGGAATTCCTCGAAGCCTTCCGTCCGCTGTGCCACGAACTCCCGGTCCCACAGTCCTTCTTCCAGGATCACGTGGCACAGACCGTTGATCCAGGCCACGTCGGTGCCGGGTCGCGGCCGCAACCAGACGTTGGCAAAGCTCACCATGGGAATCTTCCTCGGGTCCACCACGATGAGCTTCGCACGGCGCCGATCCACGGCCCGCTTGATCATGCGCCCGATGATGGGGTGCGCCTCCGAGGTGTTGCTTCCGGTGATGAGGATCACATCGGTTTCTTCAATCTCCGCAATGGAGTTGGTCATGGCACCGGAGCCAAACGCGGCGGCCAGACCGGCCACCGTGGAGCTGTGTCAGAGACGGGCGCAGTGGTCCACGTTGTTGGTGCCGATGACCCCCCGGATGAATTTCTGGAAAAGGTAGTTTTCCTCGTTGGTGCAGCGCGCGGAGGCCAGAGCCCCGATGGCGTCCGCCCCGGATTCGGAGCGGATGTCCACCAGGCGCTTGGCCACGAACTCCAGGGCCTCGTCCCAGTTGGCTTCCCGCCAGGTTCCGTTTTCCCGGATGAGCGGCGTTTTGAGCCGCTCAGGGTGGTTGATGAAGTCGTAGCCGAAACGTCCCTTGGAGCAGAGCGCCCCGCGGTTTACGCCCCCGTCCACGGGGGTGACCGCCGTGACCGTTTCTCCCACGGCGTTGAGTTCCAGCTGACACCCGCAGCCGCAGTAGGTGCAGGTGGTCTTCACCTTCCGGGTCTCCCAAGCCTTGCCCCGTTTCTTCCCCAGGGCCTCCGTCAGCGCGTTCACGGGGCAGACCGCCATGCATTCCCCGCACGAAACGCATTCCGGCTTGATGCTTCCCATGCGCTCCACCGGCGCAATACGGGCCAGGGCGCCACGGCCCTTGAAATTGATGGCCCCCACCTCGGTGATCTCCACACAGGCCTGAACGCACCGGCCGCACAGGATGCACCGGCGGGGATGGTACTGGATGAGCGGGGTGGCGTAGGGTCCGGGCTCCGGCTCCACCGGCCGGATGTTGTAGGTGTGCAGATCCGTGTGGTTGATGTCGTATTCGTGGGCCAGATCCTGGAGTTGACAGTTGCCGTTGATCTCGCACGCCGCGCAGTTCATGGGGTGCTTGAGGAAGATGAGCTTCAGGGTTTCCCGCCGAAGCTCCACCAGGTCCGGCGTGTGGGTGCGCACGATCATCCCGTCGGAAACCGCCGTGGTGCAGGCCGCCACCGGCGTGCTGCTCCCTTCCACCTCCACGATGCACATGCGGCAGGATCCGATGGGTTTGAGCTTTTCATGGTAGCACAAAGTGGGAATGCGGATATCGTGTTCGCGGGCCACGTCCAGGATCGTCTGTCCCTCCCGGGCGTTCAGCCTCCTACCGTCCATGAGGACGGTCACCGTCTTCGCCTCAGATCGTCTTCTCGCAGCCATCTCTTCTCACCCGTTCCGTTTTCACAGGGATGTCCGTCCAAAGGAGTGTGCACTTCCTCGGGAGCTACTTCGCCGTGGCCACCAGCAGGATGCGATAACAGCGCAGGCAGCGGTCCGCTTCCAGCAGGGCGTCTTCCGGAGCCCATCCCATCTCCACCTCTTCGAAGTCGTCCACGCGCTCTTCCACCGTCCGGGTGGGTATCTGGATGCGCTGGACGCCCCGGCCCAGGCGGTCCACCATGTCCTCGTCCACCGCGGACACGGCGCGCAGTACACGGCTCATGCGCTCTTCTTCGGTCAGCTCCACCCGGCCGAAACGCAGGTACTGGTCGATGGAATGACTCACCCGGAATCCGGCGGCCATGGCCTCGATCAGCGTGGCGGGACCGGATACGCAGTCGCCGCCCGCAAACACGCATTCCAGGGACGTCTGCAGGGTGTCCGGATTGACTTCCACGGTATTCCAGCGCGTGAGCTTCAGAACCGGAGGATCTCCCAGGCACGAGACGTCCATCTTCTGTCCGATGGCCGGGAGCACCATGTCGCAGTCGATGACGAACTCCGAGCCCTCCACCGGCACGGGACGGCGCCGGCCGCTCTTGTCCGGCTCTCCCAGTTCCATGCGGATGCATTCCATGCCCACCACCCGGCCATCTTCCACCAGAAGCCGCGTGGGGTTGGTGAGGAAGTGAAAGTGCACCCCTTCCTCCTCCGCCTCGTGGATTTCCACCTTGTCGGCGGGCATCTCGGCCTTGGTTCGCCGATAGACCAGATGCACCTCCTTGGCCCCCATGCGCAGCGACGACCGGGAGCAATCCATGGCCACGTTGCCGCCGCCCACCACCACCACCTTGGAACCCATTTCGATGGGTTCGTTGCGGTTGACGCGCTTCAGGAATTCCACACCGGGGTAGTAACCCCTGGGTTGAAGTTCTTCGCCGGGGATGCCCAGGCTCGTCCCCAGCTGACAGCCGATGGCCAGGAAGATGGCATCGAATCCCCGATCCCGGAGATCCTTCAGAGTGAAATCCTTGCCCAGGCGCTGGTTGTAGTGGATCTGGCCGCCCATCTCCAGGACCACTTCCGCCTCGTTTCGAAGCACCTGGCGCGGCAGCCGGTAGTCGGGGATTCCGAAAGCGGCCCATCCGCCCGGTTCATCCATGGCCTCGAAAATCTCCACCCGATAGCCCTTGCGGAGCAGGTGGTACGCCGCCGTGATGCCGGCGGGGCCGGCGCCGACGATGGCCACCCGTTTGGCATCGGGAGCGATGCGCACCTCCTTGGCCTGCTTCTTGACCGCCGCCTCCAGCTCCACGTCGGATACGAAGCGCTTCAGGTGCTTGATGTCCACCGGGTCGTCCAGCATGCCCCGGCGGCAGGCAAACTCACAAAAGCGCACGCACACACGACCGCAGACGGACGCCAAGGGGTTCTTTTCCTGGATGATGGAAAGGGAGTCGGTGTAGCGGCCCGATCGGATGTAGTCGATGTAGGCGGGGATGTCCAAGCGTTCGGGGCAGGCCTCGATGCACGGAGCCGTCACCTTGGTGTGGTAGGTCCGGCGGGGATGGCGCACCCCCTTGGTGATGCTTTCTCGAAAAACGCCTTCGTAATGATCCAGAAGGTAGAGCACGCCGTTCATTCCGGTGTGGCCCAGCTCGCACATGGACCCTTCGCGCACCAGGCGAGCCACCCTCCGAAGGGTGTGGATATCTTCCTCACTGCCCTTGCCGTCGGCGATGCGGGTGAGCAGATCCACGGCCACCCGGGTACCCATGCGACACGGAACGCATTTTCCGCACGATTCCCGCTGCACCACTTCCATGTAGGCTCGGGCCATGTCCACCAGGTCCACGGAGGGGTCGAAGACGAAAAAGCCGTCCCAGCCCATGATGGCCTGGATGGGATTTCCGGGTTCGTATTCGGCGATGTCCTGGAGGGGCGCGAGCTTGGGCGCCCACAGCTCGCTTTTTCCGTTGTGGACGATCTGGCCGTCCCATATACCAAAGACGATGTCAGCCAACTTTCCTTCTCCGCTTCACATGTTTCGGGGGTTTCTTGTGCAACATCCACTTCCACGGGCGTCCCCGCCGCGCCCACGAACCGGCGCCGGAACCGGCGAGGATCCCCGTATTACGAACCCTTACGCCTTGCCCGACGCCAGCCCCACGGGCACACAACGGTCCGACTTACTGACACAAAACGGTCGTGCATGTCAACCTTTTCACAACCAGGCACGCACTCCGCCCCTGTTTTGTGCATTCCGTGGAAGCTATCCGCTATCCGCTGTCAGCTATCAGTTTTCGGCCTTCAATCCAGTCGCAGCCCAAGGGGACCCCCTCACTCCTCACTCCTCACTCCTCACTCCTCACTCCTCACTCCTCACTCCTCACTCCTCACTCATCACTCATCACTCATCACTCCTCACTCATCACTCATCACTCATCACTCATCACTCATCACCCATCACCCATCACCCATCACCCATCACCCATCACCCATCACCCATCACTCATCACTCATCACTCATCACTCATCACTCATCACTCATCACTCATCACTCATCACTCATCACCCATCACCCATCACCCATCACCCATCACCCATCACCCATCACCCATCACTCGTCACCCATCACTCGTCACTCTCCTCCAGCCACCGGCAGACCTTTTCCAGGTCTTCGCGCCGTTGCCTCATGAGCGTCTGGGCCTCCAGTTTGAGCGCCGTGATGTTGGCCGCCGAAGCGTTGTCCATGTCGTCGCTGGCCACGTGGAGCGGGATCTGGAAGCGGGCGAAGCGCTCACCCAGGATTTGCCGGAGCTGGTAGTCCGCCGCGTCACTCACCCCGTCGAAGACCACGTTCAAGATGGGGATCGCCCAGCCGGCCAGGCCCCAGTCCTTGGCCTCGTCGTAGGTGATGGGGCGGGTCAGTTCCCCCGTACCCAGGGAAACCACCACCAGGTCTTCTTCCTGGGGATAGAGGCGACGGGCTTCCGCGTAGGCGGATACGGCCGGGTTGTTGACGAAGACGCCGCCGTCCACCAGCACCTTGGTTTCGTTTCCGATGCGGATCCGGGCCGGCTCAAAGTAGGTGGGGGCGGCGGATGTGGCCCGTGCCGCCCGCTTCATGGGCACCATGGCGGTTTCGGCGCGCCAGCTCTTGAAGAAAAAGGGCGTGCGGTGTTCGATCTCGTAGGCGGACACCAACACCTTCGTCACGGCTTCGCTCAGCACCGTGTCGCCGAAATATTCGTCCAGCACCCGTTCCAGCGGCTCATGGGAATACTTTTCGTCCAGAAGGCCTCCCGCCGAGCTCATCCCTTTCCAGAAGGATCTTTTGAAGATGTCTCGCCCCCGTTCCGCATAAAGATCCACCAGGTCCCGGGCGGCATACCGCGGGCCGTCGTTTCCGGGGGTGGCGAGAGCCATGACCAGAATGCCGCCTGTGGATGTCCCCGCCATCAGGTGAAAGTTCCGGGCCGTGGGACGGCCCGTGATGCGCTCCATTTCCGCCAGCACCATGGCGGGGATGATCCCGCGAATCCCGCCTCCGTCGATGGACAGCACCCGTATCATGAGGACCTCCTTTCTCAGGGCTCCAGGCCCAGCTGGGCACGGGTGGCGGGCCCCACGATCCCGTCCACCTTGAGACGGCCCGTGTCTTTCTGGAAACGCCGCACGGCCCGGTGGGTTTCGGGCCCGAATATCCCGTCCACTGTTACGGCATAACCCTTGAGCGCCAGAGCCTCCTGGAGCCGCCGCACGTCCTCGCCCCGAAGGTAGGGCGTCTGAAGGCGCAGCATGCGCGGAGGTTCTTCCTCCGCTGAGACGCGGACCGGCCCGCCTGCGAGCACCGACGCATCGATACGTACGCCCCGCACCACCAACGGCAGCTCCAGGCCCCATTTTCCCTCATCCATGAGGGACTCGAAGCTTTCCATGCGGTAAACGGTCTTGGGAAGGAGGGGATTGGAGTGGGTGGCCAGCCATTGCCGGCGCACCTGAACGTAACACCGGACCCATTCGGCCTCCCCCAGGGAGGCGACGGTCCCGAACCGCTCCACGGTGCGGTCGCGCATCCGATGCCACGACCCGTGGATCTTGCTGTCGTAGACCACGGAGGTCCCCAAGGCCGAAGCGACCCCGACGGCTTGTGCCGATTTCAGGCTGGGTTCCCAGTAGACCCGGTCGAAGAAGGCGTCCTGGGTGTCCCGCATGACCGGGTCATCGCCCGCCTCTCTCAAGAGGGCCTTGAAGCGGGCATCGAAGTTGAGCGCCGGATCGCGGCGGGCCAACTTCGGCAGGTAAGGGCGGATGTCCGGTCCCAGGGCGCTTTCCGGCCGATCGCAGTAGTCGCGCAGGAGCAGATAGAGATTCCCGCTGGCCAGCGTGGTCTGGGACCTCCCGTAGGTGAGCTGCCCGGTGTCCCGGGGATGGTACGTCACTTTGCCGTAATCGCCCAGAGGCCGGCCCGTTTCGAAGACGTTCACGATGGCCTGGGCGGCCCGTTTTTGCAGATCACTCAACATGACCCTCTCCTTGGCTCTTCCAAGATGAACGGCATTCATGATATGGAGGCGGGACTGAATTCCATTCATCCTATCCACGCGCTGCCCGCGAAGACAAGCGGGCTCCTTTGAAAGGCATGGGCCATGAGCAGAAAACTTGACGATTTTCGATTGAGATTGGCGGGAAAAGAGCTGGTCCCTTTGGTGATCGGTGGGATGGGAGTGAACATCTCCACCACCCAGTTGGCTCTGGAAGCGGCCAGGCTGGGCGGAGTCGGACACATCTCCGATGCCATGATGCCCGCTGTGGCGGACGATGTCCATGGGACCCGTTTCGTTTCGGAAAAGCTCAAACGACACCGCCGGAACGTAAAGCAGCCCGACAAATCGGGGGTGCTCTTCCAGCTGGCTCAGGTGGCGGAAGCCACCCGGTTGTATGTAACCAAAACCATGGAGCGGAAGCAGGGTCCCGGGCTCATCTTCCTCAACTGCATGGAAAAACTCTCCATGGGAAACCCCAAGGACACCCTGCAGGCGCGGCTCAAGGCGGCCCTGGATGCGGGAATCGACGGCATCACCTTGAGCGCCGGGCTCCATCTGGCAAGCTTTGCCCTTCTGGCCGACCATCCCCGGTTTCGGGACGCCCTGCTGGGGATCATCGTCTCATCCGTCCGGGCCCTCAAGCTCTTTCTCAAACGGGCGGCGCGCGTCAACCGCGCTCCCGATTACGTGGTGGTGGAAGGCCCCCTTGCGGGCGGGCATCTGGGCTTCGGCCTGGATTGGAAGAAGTTCGACCTGAAGGCCATCTTCCAGGAGGTGGTGCAATACCTGAAGAAGGAGGGGCTGCCCATTCCGGTCATTCCGGCGGGAGGCATCTTCACGGGAACGGACGCCGTGGAATACATGGAGGCGGGGGCGGGAGCCGTTCAGGTGGCCACGCGCTTTACCGTGACCCGCGAATCGGGGCTGCCGGAGGACGTGAAACAGCGCTATTTTGAGGCGGAAGAGCAAGACATCGAAGTGAACATGCTCTCACCCACCGGGTATCCCATGCGCATGCTCAAGAACTGCCCCGCCGTTTCCCGCCGCGTGCGTCCGGCCTGTGAGGCCTACGGTTATCTCCTGGACGGGACGGGACGCTGCTCGTACCTGGAAACCTACTACCAGGCGGCCCAAAACGGCGGAGCGGACAAGCTCCACGAGATCCAGAAAGTCTGCCTGTGCACCCACATGCGCCGCTACCAGTGCTGGACCTGCGGCCATTACACGTATCGGCTGAAGGAGACCACGCGGCGGAACCCGGACGGCACCTACCAGATCCTCAGCGCCGAACACGTCTTCAAAGACTACCAGTTCAGCACCGATCATGAGATCGCCCTGCCGGAGGACCGTGAACCGTAGTCCGTCAGCCGGAATCCGTGAACCGTGATCCGTGAACGGTGAGGAGTGAGGAGTGAGGAGTGAGGAGTGAGGAGTGAGGAGTGACGCGGGAAGTGAAAGCCGATGACCGGCAACTTCCGGTTCCGGGGTCGTAATCCGTGAGCCGTGAACGGAGAACTGGCGGCTGATGGCTGACAGCTTCCTTCCCCTCTACGCCGTTCTTGACAGTGAGGCTCAAAAGCGCTATAGGGACTTGCACTTTCCGCGTGGGGATGTAGCTCAGTTGGGAGAGCGCAGCCTTCGCAAGGCTGAGGCCACGGGTTCGAATCCCGTCATCTCCACCACCGCGCCACTGAGGAACCCATCGGGCGGAGCCCGATGGGTTTTTTGTTTAGGGGCTGAAGGTGGTCCAGTCCAGGCGGGTGAGCGTGGTGTTGTTCCGCACCACGGGGGCATGGGTGAGATGCCAGGCGGTGTACTGTTCCGCGTAGAGAGATTCCGCGCTCATCCCGTCCACAGGCACCACGGCTCGAAAGCCGCGAAAGACGGCTCCGGCGGCGGTATGGAGCACCGCTCCGTGCGCCGCGGTCCCCACCGCCACCACCGTCTTGATTCCGTGCTCGGAAAGGATCTTTTCCAGATCCGTTCGGATGAACTTATCCGGTCCGGACGCCACCACGGGATCCGACGGCTCCTGGGCCACTTCCTTTCGAACGTCTGCCGGCGTTCCCTTGGGAGTCAGGGTATAGACCACCAGGACGCCGGCCTTGCGAGCCTTTTCCAGCAGGTCCTTCACGGCAGGCAAGCTTGCCACGCAGCGGGGGCGCCGCTCATCGTTGCAATTCTGGTACTGAAAATCGAGCATCAGAAGGGCCGTTTCCGAGGCGGCCAGCGAGACCCGTTCCAGGGCCACCGGCTCCGGAGGATCAACCCGGCTCCAAAGGTCCACGATGAGACCCTTCTCGGAGGTCGGGGCTTCCGCTCCCACCCGGGCTGCGCCCATCCCCCAAAGAAGCACCAGCAAGGCGATCGCCGTTCGAACCCATCCATTTCCCATCGCTTCCTCCTTTCCTTTTGAGAGAAGATGCCTACTCCTCCATGTCCGCCGAGACCCTCGCCCTTCATCTTATCCATCGCGAGAGCGCCCGGCCACGGGTTCCTTGGCGGCTCCAGCCGCATCACCGGCAGGCGGTCCCGGTTGACGTTGAGACGGGGATTGGCATAAGGTTTTCCTATGCAAGGAGCAGAGGGGCCGCGGCCCATGCCGTTTCGTCAAGCCGGAAAGGAAAGGATGCCATGATCGAGTGCGAACTGCCCAAGGAAAATCCCAACGATCCCGAAATCGCGGAGATCCTGCGAACCGCCCGAACCATCGCCATCGTGGGCATCTCTCACAAGGAACACCGGGACAGCCACAAGGTGGCCAAGTACCTCAAGGAACAAGGCTACACCATCATCCCCGTAAATCCCAAGTACAAGGAGGTCCTGGGAGAACCCTGCTATCCCGATCTGGCGTCCGTGCCTGGGAAGATCGACATCGTGGATATTTTCCGAAACATCGAGGCCATCCCCGGCATTGTGGACGAAGCGATCCGGGTGGGAGCCGCCTGCGTGTGGATGCAGCTGGGGCTAGCCCACAATGCCTCGGCGGAAAAGGCGCGGGCCGCGGGCCTCAAGGTGGTGATGAACAAGTGCACCAAGGTGGAACACCATCGCCTGTTGGGCGAAGGTCGGAAGGAATAGGAGAGGAGACTGCATTCCATGGCCCAGATCATACCGGCATCGGAACTTTTCGATCTGACCCGATTCGCACACCGGGCCCTCTTTCGAGAGGGCGAAAACGTATGGGAGGCCTTGTCCCGCCTCAAGGACTATCTGGTCGAACATCTGGATTCCAACGTCACGGCCGTGGGCTCCTTCGGAGCGCCCCTTCCCAAGACGGTGGTCCTTTGGGACGAAAAGGTCTGGTTCGACGGCTTCGAGATCCTGGGAGGCGATGCCGTCAAGGGGACGCTGAAGGTGCGGATCCGGGGCACGGAAACCACCGAGGCCACCATTCTGTACGCCGGCTGCGTCCTCATGGACCCCCGTATCCAGATCGGCCGGGGATCCGTGGTGGAACCGGGGGCCCTCATCAAGGGTCCCACCATCATCGGCAACCGGACGGAAGTCCGCCAGGGGGCCTACATCCGCGGCACCTGCCTGATCGGGGACCGCTGCGTGGTGGGCCACACCACGGAAGTCAAGTCCAGCATCTTCCTGGACGGGGCCAAGGCGGGCCACTTCGCCTACATCGGAGACAGCATCCTGGGAAACGACGTGAACCTGGGAGCGGGCACCAAGCTGGCCAATCTGAAGATCAAGGGCAATTCCATCCGGATCCGGGTCGGGGAGGACGTGCTGGACACCGGGCGGCGCAAGCTTGGGGCCATCGTCGGCGACGGCACCGAAATCGGCTGCAACGCCGTGACCAATCCCGGCACCGTCCTGGGCAGGAGGTGCCTGGTCTGTCCGGTCCTGTCCGTCCGTGCCGGGGTTCATCCGGCCCGAACCGTCATCCGTTGATGGGAAAGGTGGCGGACGAGCGATGGAACCGGGCAAAGGTGCGCTGGGCGATCCCCGGGAGGGGAAAGGGGACGGGGCTGCCGTGCACATCGAGGGCCTGGGCCGGAAGATTTCGGCCCACTTCCGGTCCCGTCACCGGGAGCGGTTCGGGGACGAGGGGCCCTACAAAATGACCCCCAAGGGGGCCTGGGCGGCTTCCGATCCAGACGCCCTCGTCTTTTTTTTTCGCCGGCTGAGCCTGGAGACCTGCCGGCTCTTCTGCGATCTGGGAAGCGGGGACGGCCTGGCGGTCTGCTGTGCGGCCCTTTTCACCCGAGCGGTGGGCATCGAAGCCGACCGGGAATTGTGCCGGGAGGCTTCGGCCAGCGCTCATGCGCTCCTCCTGCCTCACCCCACACTTTTCGTATGCGCCGACTACACCCGGCTTCGGCCCCACCGGGCCGACTGTCTGTATCTCTATCCCGACAAGCCCCCCACGGACCTTCACCGCCTGGTTCCGCCCGACTGGCGGGGAAAGCTCCTCATCTACGGCCCCCATTTCCCCCCCCGCGGCTTCCGCTGCGAGAACACGCTACGCTGGAAGAAGGAAACCCTTCACGTCTACCGACGCCGGCCCGACCAGGGAGACTGAGAAGGCCATGGCCGAAGCGTTGAGTCCGGAAACCTATGCGGACTGCCAACTCTGCCCGCACCGCTGCCGGGTGGACCGGACGCGGGGCGAAAAAGGTTTCTGCGGCGCCGGCGCCGTTCTCCGCCTCCACGACGCCATGCCCCATTTCGGGGAGGAACAGGTGCTGGTGGGGGAGGGGGGCTCCGGAGCCATCTTCTTTTCCCATTGCACCCTGCGCTGCGTCTATTGCCAGACGGCGGAGATGAGCTGGAAAGGGGAGGGGACGGACACCACCGTCGAGCGCCTGGCCGACCTCATGCTCGAGCTTCAGCGGGACGGCTGCCACAACATCAACCTGATCACGCCCACCCAGTTCCTGCCCCACGTGGTCCAAGGGATCCGGACGGCGCGGGCCCGCGCGCTCACGGTGCCCATCGTCTACAACACGTCCGGCTACGAAAGGGTGTCCGTCCTTCGGGCCCTGGAAGGGTGGATTGACATCTACCTGGCGGACCTGAAATACGTCTCCCCGTCCGTGGCGCAGCGCCTTTCCGGCGCGCGGGACTACCCCGAGGCGGCGTGCGCGGCCTTGACGGAGATGCACCGGCAGGTGGGAAATCTGGTGGTGGACGAACGAGGCGTCGCCCGGCGGGGACTGATCGTGAGGCACCTGGTGCTCCCGGGATTTGCGGAAGAAACGCGCAAGGTTCTCCAATGGATCGCGCGCAATCTGCCTCGGCACACCCACGTGAACCTCATGGGCCATTTCCGTCCTTGCCACCTGGCCCGAAGGCATTCGCCGCTCAACCGGCCCCTCACGGAAGACGAGTATCGGGCGGCCCGACAGGCGGCCCGGGAAGCGGGACTGACCCGCCTGGACACCACCCACGAGCGGCTCTATCCCCTGGTGTGGGTTCGGCGGGAAGCGCCAAAGGAAGATGAGCCGCCTTGGCAGGCCGGGAACCCGTAGGGGCGAATGATCATTCACCCCTACATCCCGCATCGACGGAGGATTCGCCCCCATCCCTTATCCACCCCAACGGTCGTGGCCGCAAACCGAATGCTCATTTTTCGACAAGCTCCTGTCCCATGAAAACCCCACAGGAGCGGCTTGCTGAACGGCCGCGATTCTGGTAGCACAGCAAGGACGTGTCAGGGCCCTTGGATCCGGACGAAAAGGGGCCCGCCAACAGAAACCCATGACAACCGACACCCTTCGAAGGAGCCGCCAAGATGACCATCGCCCACCGGATGCGCAGCTACATGGAGCGGGCTTCCTGGATCCGCAAGATGTTCGAGGAGGGAGCGCGCCTCAAAAGCCTCCACGGAGCCGAGAACGTATTCGACTTCAGCCTGGGAAATCCCAACGTTCCCCCCCCGCCTTCGGTCAAGGAAAAGCTTCAGGAGATCATCCAAAGACCGGACGGATCCATCCACAGCTACATGCCCAACGCGGGCCTTCCCGCAACACGCGAACGCCTGGCGGAATACCTCAGCCGGGAACACGGCGTCCCCCTCACGGCCGACCATGTGGTGATGACCTGCGGGGCCGCCGGCGCCCTCAACATCGTACTGAAGGCCCTGCTGGATCCCGGAGACGAGGTAGTGGTTCCGGCACCCTTTTTCGTGGAATACGGCTTCTATGCCGAAAATCACGGAGGCGAGCTTCGGACCGTTCCCACACAAAATGATTTTACCTTGGATCTGGACGCCCTGGAGGCGGCCATCGGCCTCAAGACCAAGGTGGTGCTCATCAACTCGCCCAATAACCCCACCGGCCAGATCTACGACGCCCAATCCCTGAAGAGCCTGGGAGAGATCCTCCGCCGCAAGAGCCGCCTGGCGGGCCGAACCATCTTTCTCGTTTCCGACGAACCCTATCGCAAGATCGTCTACACCGACCAGCCGGTTCCCTCCATCTTCCAGGCCTATGAAAACGCGCTTGTGGTCACGTCCTTTTCCAAGGACCTGTCCCTTCCCGGCGAGCGCATCGGCTACGCCGCCCTGCACCCGGAAGCCCGGGACGGGCAGGCGGTCATGGGAGCCATGGTGCTGGCCAACCGGATCCTGGGCTTCGTGAACGCCCCGGCCCTCATGCAGTGGATTCTCCCGGATCTGCTGGACGAATCGGTGGATATGGGCATCTATCGGGCCAAGCGCGACCGCCTGTACGGGGCCCTCAAGGAAGCGGGCTACGATCTGATCGAACCCCCCGGAGCCTTCTACCTTTTTCCCCGAAGCCCCCTGACCGACGATGTGGCGTTCGTCAAGCTCCTGCAGGAAGAGAACATCCTGGCGGTGCCGGGGAGCGGTTTCGGCGGCCCGGGACACTTCCGCCTGGCCTATTGCGTGGACGACCGCACCATCGAAGGGGCCCTGCCGGGTTTCGCCCGGGCTCTGGAAAAGGCCCGGAACGGTTAGGCACCCCGGGGGGCGGGGAAGCCGCCCCAGGCCCTCGGTGCCTTCTTGCCGTTTGACACCCCGACCGGGACGCGATACCTAGGAGCTTGTCCGACAATGGGTTCTTTGCCTCGTTTTGTCTCCGTCAGTCATCCCCGCGAAAGCGGGGATCCAGGATTTCCGGGAACCTATGGACTCCCGCTTGCGCGGGAGTGACGGGTGGCGGAGTTTTCGGACAGCCTCCTAGAGGCGAGTGCCGCCGGGGTGAGGTGAGGTTCGTGCCTCCGCTCCCGGCCATAGCGGAGATTCAAGGAGAGGCGCCATGCAAAGGAAACCCTTCAGGCCTCAACCGCAAGGGGGAAAAGCCCGCAGGTCCGGAGCTCCCCGCGCCCTTCTCGGCCGTGTCTTTCTCGCCCTGTCCCTGGGCATCGTTTTCGCCCTTTTGTTATCGCTGCTTTGGCGCCACAACGCCCAGCCGCCTCTCCAGACGGGCGAGCCGTCCAGCAAGCAGAGGCTTTTAAAGGAAGTGCCCAAAACCGCCCTGCCGGAACCCCGCGTCCTGCCGCTGGGATCCCCATCTGAAAACCAGGGAACGGAGAAAGGCGGGGAGCAACCGGCCCCTGAAGGCCGGTTCTCGTCCGGGTTGCCTTCCGATACGGCAGGCGGGCCGACCGAAGCCCAACGAGAAGGGGGAGCAGCGGGAACATCGGCCACCGAAGGATTGACGAACAAGCCGGATTCCGAGGAAATCCCAGCCCCCTTGAAGCCTTCCCAACAGTCCGTGCAACCACCGGGGAAAGCCGTCCAGGCAGAGCCCGGAACGCCTTCCAGCGACCGAACGAACGGTTCTAAGGCCGACATGGCCCGGGAGCCGGGGGGTTCCCCCACCATGACGCCCACCCCGGACACACCGGTCTACGTGGTCCAGGTGGGGGCCTTCAGCCGGAAGGAAAACGCGGAAAGGATTTCGCGGAGGCTCAAGGAGCACGGGTTTCAGGTGAACGTGAGCCCGTTCCGGCACAAATCGCTGGGCCGGCTCTACCTGGTGCGGCTGGACCCGCTTCCGTCTGAAGAACAAGCCCGCAAGGCGGCGGACAGGATCGCCGCCCTGGAAAAGACCAAACCCATGGTCATCAAACTCGACAAAGCCCCGTAGGACCGGCCTTTCAGCCATCGGCGCAGGCGGCCCGGCGGCGTTTCTTGATCTCCCGCCGACACAGTTCCCAAATCATGCAAGCCTGCCGGTGACGGCAGTAAAGCTCGGGGTCCGTACACGCATCACACGCGTCCACGCACTCCTGACAATACCCGTAGAGATATTTCTCGCATCGCACCACCGCTTCTCGCTCAGGGTGGAATCGGCACCGTTCCGTCATCGCAAACGAGACTCCTTTCGAGCGGTCATTGTCCGGGATTCTCTGTTGGCAGCGCTGCAAGGCTGTGCTACGGCAAAAAGCCTGCCCCTCGATCCCCCACATCCCCCTTCGGCCCGGCCGAGTCTGGGTTCAAGGCTCGGCCGGCAACAGGCGACAACGTTCGCCCTAACGCCTTTCCCCCTTGCGGTTCTTCAACGCCTCCTGGACGGACGGAAAGAGGCTCTCGTCCGTATGGGGCAGAAAGAGCGCGGCCACGAACTCATTCATGAAACCCGGATGGACGCTCAATTCAAAATAGGTCATCTGCCGGGCAATGGCATTGGCCTTCCTGTAGGCATGGGTGGAAAGCAGCGCCTGCCGGGCGCCGGCCACTGAGCTGTTGCCGATGAAAAGGACCTTCTCCAGGGGAACGTCCGGAAGCAGGCCGATACGAATGGACTTTTCGATGTCCAGATGGGCGCCGAATCCGCCCGCCACGTAGAGGCGATCCAGATCGGAAAACCGGAGCCCCAGGCTTTCCAGAAGCACCTTCATGGCGGCCAGGACCGCCGCCTTGCTCTTCATGAGGTTGCCGATGTCGTCTTCCGTGATGACCACCGGCTCTCCCGTTTCGCTTTCCGGTTCCTCCGCCACCACGAATTCCGGCACTCCGTCCACCACCCGCACGCGGGGGTGATCCAGCCGGACGAACTTGCCGCTCTGGTCAATGATGCCCTCGGCCACCAGCTCGGCCATGCAGTCGATAAGGCCCGACCCGCAGATGCCCCTCGCCTTGGCTCCCCCGATGGTCTGCATCTCCACCCGATCCCCGCGGACGCGCACCTTCTGGACCGCTCCCTTGGTGGCCCGCATGCCGCACTTCGTGCCGCCCCCCTCGAAGGCCGGACCCGCCGACGCCGAACAGCATACGAGCCATTCATTGTTGCCCACCACGATTTCGCCGTTGGTGCCGATGTCGATAAGAGCGCTCAGCTGGGGGCTGTCGTTCATACCGCAGGCCAGAACACCCGCCGTGATGTCCCCGCCCACGTAGCTGCTGACGCAGGGCATGCAGTGGAGCAGGGCGTCCGGATGGCCCGTGAGGCCCACTTCGCCGGCCCGGGCCCACGGAATGCGCGTGGCCGTGGGAATGTAGGGCTCCAGGCGGATGGTGCAGGGCTCCAGACCCAGCAGCAGGTGGGTCATGGTGGTGTTGCCCGCGGCCACGAAGGACAGGATGTCCGTGTGTTGAATCCCGGCGCCCGCCACCAGGGAATTCACCAGGGAATTGATGGTGGTCACCACGGCGTTTTTGAGCGGGTCCAGACCGCCGTGCCCGCAGGCGTAGATCATTCGGGAGATGACGTCTTCCCCGTAACGCGCCTGCTGGTTGTGGCTCGCCTCCACGCCCACCACCTGGCCGCTCTTGAGGTCCACCAGCTGGGCCACGATCGTGGTGGTCCCCACGTCGATGGCCACACCGTAGGCGTTCCGGGTGGTGTCTCCGGGTTCCAGGGCACGCACGTGGTGGCAGTGCGAATCCAACGCGTGAACCAAGGCGGTCACTTCCCAGCGGTTGTCGCGAAGAAGTCGGGCCAGGTTCTTGAGGCAGGCGAAATCCGCCTCCCACTTCACGTCGGGAAACTTTTGCGCCAGCCCTCGGTAGATGCGTTCCAGATCGGACAGATTATCCTGGATGGTGGGCTCGGGAAGCTTCAGGAAAACCTTGTGGCACAAGGGCTCGTAATAGGGCACGGGCCCCGACGCCGCGCCGGCCTCCTGGGAAGACGGCACCGCGTATTGCACGATGTTGTCCACCATGAGGATCTGTTCTTCTTCCTGGCGCGCCTCGGGAGGAATCCACAGCTCCACGTCCTGGTCCTTGAGAGTGCTCTGGCACGCCAGCACAAAGCCTGCATCCACTTCCTTGCGATCCAGAAAGCCGATGCCCCGGCTCGAAAACTCCACCTCCCCGGAAAGGACCTTCAGCCGGCACTTGCCGCACACTCCCTGGCCTCCACAAAGGCTGTTGATGTAGATACCGGCCAGCGCGGCCACATCCAGAAGGATCTCCCCCGAGTCGGCTTCCACCACCCGATTTTCCGGCTGGAACGTCACCTTGATGCGATTCGCCATCTGCGTCTCCTCAATCGTGCAGGGAAAGGATCGGCCCTTCGGGGCCCGGCCCTCCGGGTCCGGACACCTGCCAGGATCATTGTCGCATCCCTTATAATACCCGTTGTCCGTAGAGACAAGGCCGGGGGGAGAATCGGTGATGAGGGATGAGTGACGAGTGATGAGGGATGGGTGATGAGTGATGAGTGATGGGTGAGCGTGTCTTCACCGGGGACGGCATATCTTTTGTGCAATCAAGACACGCGGGGTGAGGGAATGACTTCGAAGGCCCGAGGGACGGCTCCCCCCTTTCCCAAAGGGGGGCTGGGGGGGATTCCCCCCGACACCCGAGCCGGCCATGCCCCACACTTCGGGCCGTGGGTATGGAGCTTGGTCCAGCCGGTTCCGGTGGCATATACCCCGCTTGGGTGTGTTGTGTAGGGGCAAATCATGATTCGCCCCTACGGCCCGCCACCACTCCACAAGACGAATGTCCATTGAAAGCCGCGATGAGGCCGTAAGGCGCTTGCGGGACAGCCTGGCAGGGGCGAGGCAGGCTGTGACCTTTCATCTTTCTCGGACGGGCGGTCATCCGGAAGTGTGGCTCGGTAGTGATTCCTGCAGGCAGAGTTGGACCAGATCCTCCAGACGGGCTTCCGCCATGGCGATGCACGTATCCGCAGCCCCGTAATAGATCCGCAGGCGACCGTCGGGCTCCAGAACGGCTCCGCAGGGAAAGACCACGTTGGGTACGTCCCCCATGCGCTCGTAGGGTTCTTCGGGCCCGAAAACAAAGTGACGGGTGTAACCCACCACCTTGTGGGGTTCCGCCTTGTCCAGGAGCATGGCTCCCACGCGGTAGAGGCGACCCGAGCCGGTGAGGCGGACCCCGTGATAGAGCGCCAGCCAGCCATGGGGGGTGGCGATGGGAGGCGTGCAGATCCCGAGCTTGGACGTACTCCAGCCCGGTTCGGGACTGAGCACCACCCGAGCCCGCCCCCAATGGATGAGATCGGGCGAGTAGGTGATCCAGATGCTTCCCGACTGCCCGCCGTAACCGGACGGCCTGTCGAAGAGAACGTAATGCCCGTCCACCTTTTCGGGCAGCAGGGCGCCGTCCTTGTTGTCCACCTCGGTGGCGAGTCCGATCCGTTCGAATTTCCGAAAGTCCGTCGTGGCTCCAATGGCCACCCGCGGCCCGTGGGGTCCGAAAGCCGTGTAGACGATGTAGTAGGTGTCGCCGATCCGGGTGATCCGCGGGTCCTCCACCCCGTACCGCTCATAGGGCTCGTACTCGGGATCCACGGAGGGGGTGATCCAGGGCTTCGGGTCCACCCGGAATCGGATTCCATCCTCGGACCAGGCCAGGGTGAGGTGGCTTCTTCCGCTGAAGTCCTCCACCCGCAACAGCAGCACATACCGCCCGTCGAATCGACAGGCCGCTGCATTGAAGACCGTGTTGCAAGGATAGGGAATGTCGTCGCGGGTCAGAATCGGGTTTTCCTGATGACGCACAAACGGATGCAACTTTGTGGATGCCATCGTGCAACTCCTCCCTTCCGACGTTCTCCGTTACCGAAACACGTTTTCGCGCCGGAAACAGGCCCCTCGGGGATTCACCGCTCAGGGCTTGACGCCCCCATACCCTACCCACTTTCTGTAAATAGGGGGAGCCGTTCCACGGGCCTTCCAAGTCATTCCCTCTTCCCATGTATGTTGAAGAACCCAAGGATAGGAGGTCCTCCGCGAAGACGTGCTTACTCACCACTCGTCACTCGTTACTCATCGCTCATCACGGCTCCCCCATCAGTCCACGCAGATCACGTGGGTTTCAATGGGGGGAATGTCCAGAAGCGTTTCATAGACGGCCGTGTGGCGGTCCGCCACCAGGTCCCAGGAAACCACATCGCGTACATATCTTCGCGCGTTCTTGGACAAGGCCTCCCACAGTTTCGGCTCGGAAAGCAGGCGCACCACCGCACCGGCAAAATCTTCCGCCGTGGAACACACGAACCCGGCTCCGGACCGATCCATGGCCTGTTCCATGGCCGGCGTATCACTGACCACCACCGGCCGTCCAAAGGCCAGGGCATGGGCCAGAATCCCACTCTGGGAGGAAATCTTATACGGCAGGGCCACCACATCCGCCGCCGACACCACCGTATCGAAGGTCTCCTGGGGCAGCTGCCCCCGGATGAAGTAGATGGCGTCGCGTTCCGGAGAATTTCGGATCCGTTCCAACAGGCTGTTTCGGTAATCCAGGTATTCCCGGCCGCGGGTCTTGCCGGCGATGACCAGGATCACGTCCCGGTAGCGACGCCGGATCTCGGGAAAGATGTCGATGATCAGCTCGAAATTCTTGGACGGCCGAAAATAACCCACCAGCAGGAGCACTTTCTTGTCCGCCGGCAGATTCAACTTCTCTTTGGCCCCCGGGATCGGTTCCACTATTCGCGCCCCATGGGGAATGACACACACCTTTTCCATCCATTCCGCGGGGTAGACCCGGGCCAGGGATTCCCTCTGGTAAGGCTCGTGAACGATGACCCGATGGGAATGGAGCAGGATGGAATCCAGGACGATCCGCGGCTTTTCCGGGATCACGTCGTAGACGGTGTGCAGGGTGGTGACCACCGGCAGACCGCTCAGCCGAAGGTGCAGGATCAGGGGAACCACGGCCACGCCGAAATTCTTTCCGAACAGACCGAACTCATGCTGGATATGGACCAGATCGGGCGTAAAGCGGGTGAGCACGGAAAAGGCCCGATCCGCCAGATCGCCGTCTTCGTAGTCGAAGGCGGGGATCACCTGAGGTCCGGTCCCCCCCAGGTGGCTCACCACGTAGCAATCCTGGTGCTTGCGCCTCAGAGCGTCGGTAAGATACTGGGTGTAGGTGGCAATGCCGCATTCGATGGGCGGATAGGTGGAAACGAATCCAATGCGCATGGCACAACCTCCTTCTTCCCCCGGGCCGCTTTGCCGGGCTGTCGAACATCACCCCCCCTTTACGGTGGGGTTTGACGACAAAGGATGTAATGCGCCTTGAAGAAGCGGGGAGCCGTAGGAGCCACGGGAGATTCACCCCCAAGCCCGCATGCAGGGAAAGGGCAATCTCACGGTTCCAAAATTAAATACGGAGATATGGTGATGGAAGAGGGTGGAGCCCCCAAATCGCAGGAGCCGATTCTTCATCTTCCCATGGACGGGACGCTGGACCTGCACACGTTCCGGCCGGAAGAAGCGGCGGACCTGGTCCGGGACTACTTGGAAGAGGCGGCGGCCAAGGGACTCCGCCAGGTCACCATCATCCACGGGAAGGGAAGGGGGGTGCTGCGCCGCCGGGTCCGGTCCCTCCTGGCAAAGCACCCCCGTGTGGCGGGTTTCCGGGATGCGGATCCGGCCGCAGGAGCCTGGGGCGCCACCGTGGTGCGCCTTCACGGCCCCGACGCCCCGCCGCCGTCCGAGCCCGCGCGGGAACGGGAAGAAAAGGGCGGAAGGCCGACGGTCAGCCGAACGTCTTTCTGGCTCAAGTTCCTGGCGGGCCTGGCGGCCGGAGCCGCCCTCGCGTGGCTCCTCTTACGGTGACGGGTGATGAGTTACGAGTGACGCGGAACGGGACTCCCCAGGGCCCATCCTGTATCCCACCCATCACCCATCACTCGTCACTCGTCACTCGTCACTCGGAGCAAAGCCCCGGCGCATGGTGTTTTCCGCCACGTTTCGCGGCACCATGAACTGGAGCAGGTAATCGGGGCCGCCCGCCTTGGATCCCACCCCGGACATCTTGAACCCCCCGAAGGGATGGCGCTCCACGATGGCCCCGGTGGATCCCCGGTTGATGTAGAGGTTCCCCACGCGGAAGCGGCGCCGCGCCTTTTCGATGTTTTCCGGGCTGCGGCTGAAGACCGCACCGGTGAGGGCGTACTGGGTGCCGTTGGCCACTTCCAGGGCTTCGTCGAAATCGCGCACCTTCAGGACGCTCAACACCGGACCGAAGATCTCCTCCTGGGCCAGCCGGTGCTCGGGGCGAATGTCCGTGAAGATGGCCAGCGGAACGAAATGGCCGTTTTCTCCCTCCACGGGCCGCTCCACCAGCACCTTGCCCTCCCGCTTTCCGATTTCGATGTATTCCAGGATCTTTTCCCTGGCCCGCGCGTCGATCACCGACCCCATCACGTTCTTGGGGTTTTCCACCGGCCCCAGCTCCAGGCTTTCCGCCGCCGCCCGAAGCCGATCCAGGAGCTTGTCGTAGTTTTCCTCCAGCACGATGAGGCGTGAGCAGGCGGAGCACTTCTGGCCCTGGTAGCCGAACGCGGAATGGAGCACCTGGACCACCGCCTCGTCCAGGTCCGCGTCCGCATCGATGATGATGGCGTTCTTGCCGCCCATTTCGGCCACCACGTTCTTGACGAACTGGGCGTCGGGAGGCGTCTTGGCCGCCTTTTCGATGATCCGGAGGCCGATCTCCTTGCTTCCCGTAAAGGCGATCATGGCCACGTCCGGATGGGTCACCAGGAGGTCGCCGACCTTCCCGCCCGGGCCGGGCAGGAAGTTGAGCACCCCCTTGGGGAGCTTCGCTTCCTCGAAAATCCGGTAGACCCAGTAGCCGATCACCGGCGACTGGGAGGCGGGCTTGTAGACCACCGTGTTTCCGGTGACCAAGGCGGCCGAGGTCATGCCCACCGAGATGGCGAAGGGAAAGTTCCAGGGCGCCACCACCGCCGCCACGCCCCGGGGTTCATAGAAGAGATGACTCACCTCGCCGGGCACGTGCCCCATGCGCCGCGGCGTGCCGAGCCGGATCATCTCCCGGCCGTAATACTCCAGAAAGTCGATGGCCTCGCATACATCCGCATCGGCCTCCTTCCAGCTCTTTCCCACTTCGTAGACCTGCAGCGCCGCCAGTTCGTACCGGCGATTCCTGGCCGCCTGGGCAGCCCGGAAAAGATATTCGGCCCGCTCCCGGGGCGGCGTGTCCCTCCAGACGTCGAAGGCTTCCTTGGCGGCCGCCACCGCCTGAAGGGCTTCTTCCTCACCGGCCGACGCCACCACGCCCACCACCTGATCCGTCCGGTTGGGATTGGTGGACGAAAAGGTCTCGGAGGTTTGCATTTTCCTACCGTTGATGACCAGAGGGACCTGCACGGGAAAGTCCTTGGGAAGGCGGGCCAGGGCCTTTTCGAAGGTCCGGCGCACCTCAGCGATGGTCCAGTCCCAGGGCGGTTCGTTTTCGAAGGGGCCCTTGTCTCCGTATTCCGGAGCGGACCGCGGCGGCTGTTGAGACCCCGGATGCTCTGCGGCCAGTTCCGCCGGGTTTCGCAGGAGTTCTTCCCGGGATACCCCCTCGGAGAAGCTGAGCCGCAGAAAGGATTCGTTGCTCGTATTTTCCAGAAGGCGCCGCACCAGGTAGGCCATGCCGGGAATCATCTCCCCGATGGGGGTGTAGAGGCGAAGAGGGAGGCCCGCCTTCTTCAGGGCCGTTCGCACCGGTTCCGCCATGCCGTAGAGGATCTGGTATTCCAGGCGGTCTTCCGGCACCCGCAGGTCCTTGGAAAGTTCGATGACGTAGGCCAGGCTGCGGATGTTGTGGGAGGCGCAGGCAAAGCCCACGTGGGCGCTGTTTTCCATGAGGATGCGGGCGAGTTTTTCGAAGTTGGCGTCCGTCTCGTATTTGTTGGTGTAGACCGGAACCGGCCAGTGGTTCTGCTTCGCCCAGATGACTTCCGCATCCCAATAGGCGCCCTTGACCAGGCGGACCGTGCACGGCTGCTTGTTCTTCTTGGCCCAGGCGATGAGATCGCGAAGATCCTGCTCGCTGTCCCGAAGATAGGACTGGATCACCAGACCCGTGTGGGGATAGCCGCGGAATTCGGGCTCTTCCATGAGACTCTTGTAAAGGGCCAGCGTGATGTTCTTGAGCGCCGTGTGTTCCATGTCCAGACACACGAAGGCACCCCGTTCCACAGCCTTTCGGAAGATGGGCCGGAGTCTCTCCTTGGCGCGATCCACCGAATAGTCGAAGGCGCACGCGTTCATTTGGGAATACATGGCGGAGGGCTTGATGGAAACATTGAGCTTGGGAGCCCAGCCCCAGTCCAGATCCCCGGCCCCGTCCCCCAGAGCCTTCCAACCCTCGGCCGCCTTTCCCAGGACATCGAAAAGCTCCAAGTAGCGCTCCAGGTAGATCTCCTCCTCTTTCCGGGATACCACCGCCTCTCCCAGAAGGTCCGCCGTAAACGCAAGCCCCTGAGCGCGCATCTTCTCCAAGACCGGTAGGGCCTCCCGGGCGTCCGATCCCGCAATGAACTGCAGGCCCATGTTGGCGATGTTCTTGGCCATGCTCCTGGCCACCATCTTGGCGGCCATGGACGTGGGCGAAAGCTGGCGGAGCCCCCACTGCAGCGCCACGGGAAAACACTGGTCCGGCCGGCAAAAGTACTCCTGCAGGTGCTTGGCCACCGATTCGGGCCGGGTGAGATAGGGGAAGACGTCCACGAAGCGAAACATCTCCACCTTGAACGCCTCGTTTTGCATGCACCATTCCATGACCTTCCCGGTCCAGAAATCCTTTCGGAAAATGGACGGGGTTTCTCCCTCGATGAGCTGGTAGAGCCACAGGCCCGTCTGGCGGATTCGCTTTTCCAAGTCTCTGCTCATGACCCACTCCTTTCCGTCACCTCGGCGGGAACGGGGACCACATCCTTTTCCGGGGCTTGTCAAATCTTATTTGATGACATGAAATATATGGCACGCTACGCTAGAAGAACCTCCGTGGGCTGTCAAGTTGACAGTGCGAAGACCGGTCTGCTATTTTCCGTTCGTTTAAGGGTATCATAATTTTTTCACAAGGGCACAGGGATCGAAGGCAGGGACTCGACGGACAAGGAGGATTCCATGAAGAGGGTGTTCATTGCACTGACGGCACTGTGTCTCCTGGCGGGCACGCCGGCTCTGGCGGCCGCCGACTCCATCAAGATCGGCCTCATGGGACCCATGACCGGGCCCTGGGCCAGCGAAGGGCAGGAGATGAAGCAGGTCCTGGACCTTCTTGCCGAGGATCTCAATGCCAAGGGCGGCCTCATGGGCAAGACCGTGGAGGTGGTGAGTGAAGACGACGGCGGCGATCCGCGCACGGCGGCTCTGGCGGCCCAGCGCTTGGCCACCCAGGGGATCGTGGCGGTGATCGGCACCTACGGCTCCTCGGTGACGGAAGCCACCCAGAACATCTACGACGAATCCAAGATCATCCAGATCGCCAACGGCTCCACGGCCATTCGCCTGACGGAAAAGGGCCTCAAGTACTTCTTCCGCACCTGCCCGCGCGACGACGAGCAGGGCCGGGTGGCGGTCCAGACCATCCAGAAGCTGGGGTTCAAGAAGGTGGCGATCCTCCATGACAACACCACCTATGCCAAGGGCCTGGCCGACGAAGCCAAGGGCTTGCTGGAAAAGGAAGGTGTGGAGATCGTCTTCTACGACGCCCTGACTCCCGGGGAACGGGACTACACGGCCATCCTCACCAAGATGAAAGGTGCCGGCCCGGATGTGGTCTTCTTCACCGGGTACTATCCGGAAGCCGGACTGCTGCTTCGCCAGAAGAAGGAGATGAACTGGCCCGTGCCTTTCATCGGCGGGGATGCCACCAACAATCCGGACCTGGTGAAGATCGCCGGCAAAGACGCGGCGGAAGGCTTTTATTTTCTGAGCGCGCCGCTGCCGAAGGATCTTCCCACGCCGGAAGCCAAGGCGTTTCTGGCCGAGTTCAAGAAGAAGTACGGCAACGAGCCCGCGTCCATCTATGCGGTGCTGGCCGGAGACGGCTTCCGCGTGATCACGGCGGCCATCGAAGCGACCAACTCCACCGACCCCGATGCGTTGGCCGACTACCTCCACAACCAGCTGAAGGACTTCCCGGGCCTCACCGGCACCCTCTCTTTCAACGAAAAGGGTGATCGCGTGGGCGAGGTCTACCGGGTTTACAAGGTGGATGCCGACGGCAACTTCATCCTGCAGCCGTAAGCCTCACCCGCAACCATCCGGCTCCGGACGAAGGCCGCCGGCCCGTCCGGAGCCCATGCCTTTCCCGCAAGAAAAGAGAATCCACTTCCCATGGAAGAGTTTTTTCAGCAATTGACCAACGGGCTCGCCGTGGGCGGCATCTACGCGCTCATCGCCCTGGGCTACACCATGGTCTACGGCGTGTTGAAGCTCATCAATTTCGCCCACGGAGACCTCTTCACCATCGGCTCCTACCTGGGCCTCACGCTGCTCACCTCCCTTTCTCTCACAGACCGGCTGGGCCCGGCGGCGGGGGTGCTGGTGCTGGCCGTGATGGTCATGGGACTGGTGGCCGTGGTGGGGGCCCTCCTGGAACGGGTGGCCTACCGTCCTCTTCGGCAATCGCCCCGGCTGTCGGCGGTGGTCTCCGCCTTGGGCGCCTCCATCTTCTTTTCCAACGCCCTCATGCTCATCTACGGGGCCCGCTTCCAGGTCTACCCCCAGGGAATCTTGCCGAAAGTGGCCGTCAACATCTTCGGGCTCTATGTTCCGCTCGTCCGCATCCTCATCCTCGGCGCCTCCGTGGTCATGATGTTGGCCCTCTACTTTTTCATCCAGAAGACGCGGATCGGCACGGCCATCCGAGCGGCGGCCATCGATCAGGACGCCGCGCGCCTCATGGGCATCGATGTGGACCGGGTGATCCTCTTCGTCTTCCTCATCGGCCCGGCCCTGGGCGGCGTGGCGGGGCTCATGGTGGGCCTGCACTACGGCCAGATCAACTTCACCATGGGGTGGGTCTACGGACTCAAGGCCTTCACCGCCGCGATCCTGGGCGGGATCGGCAACATCCCGGGCGCCATGGTGGGAGGCATTCTTCTGGGGGTCATCGAAGCCCTGGGCGCCGCGTATCTTTCCATCGCCTGGAAGGATGCCATCGCCTTCGGTGTGCTCATCTTCATTCTCATTGTGCGGCCCACGGGGTTGCTGGGTGAACGCGTGGCGGAAAAGGTATGATGCAAAAACGGACTCTTACTTATCTTGTCCTCGGAGCCGTTCTGGCCCTCTGTCCCCTGGTGTTGAATCCCTATTGGACGGACGTTCTCAACAACATCGGCCTGTACGCCGCCCTGGGCCTGAGTCTCAACCTGATCGTGGGGCACGCCGGCCTTTTCAACCTGGGACATGCGGCTTTCTACGCGGTGGGCGCCTACACGGCGGCGATCCTCAACACGCTGTTCCACATTCCCGTGCTGGCGCTCCTGCCCCTGTGCGCACTCACGGCTGGGATCTTCGCGCTCCTGGTGGCCAAGCCCATCATTCACCTGCGAGGCGACTACCTGTGCATCGTCACCATCGGCGTGGGCGAAATCGTTCGCATCGCCCTGATCAACAACATCTTCGGCATCACCGGAGGCGCCAACGGGATCTTCGGCATCAGCCGCCCGAACCTTTTCGGGCTCGTGATCCGAAAGCCCCACGAATTTTTCTATCTCATCTGGTTTTTCGTGGCCGCCACGGCCTTCTTCTTCCATCGCCTGGAAAATTCCCGTTTCGGCCGCGCCCTCAATTATCTTCGCGAAGACGAGACGGCGGCGGAAGGAAGCGGCATCGATACGGCCCACTACAAGCTCATGGCCTTTGTCATCGGGGCAGCCTGGGCCGGCATGGCGGGCAACCTCTACGCCGCCAAAATGACCATCATCTCTCCTGAGTCCTTCAGCTTTTGGGAGTCCGTGCTCATGTTCACCCTCATCATCCTGGGGGGATCGGGAAGCATTCCCGGGGTGCTCCTGGGAGCGTTCCTGGTGATCGGTCTTCCCGAGATCTTCCGGGGCTTTACCAACGCCCGCATGATGGTTTTCGGCGCCGCCATGATCGCCATGATGATCTATCGAACGGGCGGCATTTTACCGGCCCGTCCGCGCCGCTACACCCTTCCCGGCCGGGAAGAAGGGCAGGGGGGTGCGGCATGAGCGGCCTTCTGAGTCTTTCTCGGGTGACCAAGACCTTCGGGGGGCTGACGGCCGTCAATTCCGTCTCCTTCGAGGTGGAGGAAGGAACCATCATGGGGCTCATCGGCCCCAACGGCGCCGGCAAAACCACCGTCTTCAACCTCATCACCGGCATCTACCGCCCCGATCAAGGGGACATCCTCTTCCAGAACCAGTCCGTGGTGGGCAAACGCACCCACAAGATCGTGGCCGGCGGCATCGGCCGCACCTTCCAGACCATCCGACTCTTCCAGAACCTCACCGTGCTGGAAAACGTGCTGGCCGGCTGCCACTGCCGCATGCGCTCCGGGGCCCTGGCGGCCATGCTGCGCACCCCCGCGCAGCGCCGTGAAGAGCGCAAAGCCATCGAAAAGTCTCTCCGGGCCCTGGCCTTCGTGGGCCTGGAAAAGGACGCGCTCCAGCAGGCCAGGAACCTCTCCTACGGCAACCAGCGCCTCCTGGAAGTGGCCCGCGCCCTGGCCACGGAACCCAAGCTCATCATCCTGGACGAGCCCGCAGGCGGCATGAACGAACAGGAAACCGCCGAACTCATCCATCTCGTCCGAAAGATTCAGGCCCAGGGCATCACGGTTCTCTTGATTGAACACGACATGAGTCTGGTGATGCGCGTGTGCGAACGCATCGTGGTGCTGGAATACGGATCCAAGATCGCCGAGGGAACCCCGGAGGAGATCCAGGCCGATCCGCGGGTCATCGAAGCGTACCTGGGAACGGAAGAAGAATACTGAAATGCTTCAAGTGGTCGACCTTCGAGTCAAGTACGGCAATATCGAAGTCCTTCACGGCATCAACCTGGACGTGAAGGAAGGGGAGATCGTCACCATCCTGGGGGCCAACGGGGCGGGGAAATCCACCACGCTGCTCACCATCAGCGGCCTGGTGAAACCCGCCTCCGGTGCCGTCTATTACAACAAGACCTCGCTCCACAAGCTCCCGCCCCACCGCGTGGTGCAGGCCGGTATCGCCCACGTTCCCGAAGGGCGCCGCGTCTTCGGGACCCTCACCGTCCAGGAAAACCTGAACCTGGGGGCCTTCACGTGCACCGACCAAGCCCGAATCCGAAGGACCCAGGAATGGATCTACGAACTCTTTCCCGTGCTGGCCGAAAGGCGCGGGCAGCTGGCCGGCACCCTGAGCGGCGGGGAGCAGCAAATGCTCGCCATCGCCCGCGGTCTCATGAGCCATCCCAAAATCCTCCTGCTGGACGAACCCAGCCTGGGCCTGGCTCCGCTGCTCGTGAAGACCATCTTTCAGACCATCAAGGAAATCAACGAATCGGGAGGCGTTACCATCGTGCTGGTGGAGCAAAACGCCCGGGCGGCCCTGAAGCTGGCCCACCGAGGCTACGTGCTGGAGGTGGGAAACATCGTGCTGGAGGACACGGCCGAGGGTCTTCTCGCCAACCCCGACGTCCAGAAGGCCTATCTCGGCGGGGGTGGTTGATCGGACGCCACGTCAGTCATTAGGGGCGGCCCGACAACGCCGCGGGAGACCGACCGCTTTTCCCGTAGGGCACCCCTCACTTCATGGGGTTGCGATGGCCCTTTCCGCGGGGCTGAAGCCCCGCGGCTACGAAGTGAGCGGAAATTCCTTCGCCTCTTGAGCCGAAAAAAACATTTTCGGACAGGCTCCATGGGAGATTGTCCGATCAGGCCACTCTTTGTTTCAGCTCCGCCACATCCCGCTCCAGCGCTGCCAGGCGCTGTTCCAACAAATCGTGTTCTTCGCGGCGCACGATCACTTCGTAGAGGCGATCCAGCCGCCGGTTGGTCTCATCGATCCGCCGGCCCAACTCCTCACGAACGGAATCGATCCGTCCATGGATCTCATCGATCCGCCGGCCCAGCTCCTCGCGAACGGAATCGATCCGTCCGTTGATCTCGTCGATCCGGCGGCTCTGGTCCACCAGGTGGCCGCTCACATCATCCAAGCGGGCGTGCACATCATCCATCCGCGCATGCACATCGTCGATGCACTTGTCGATTGCGGCCAGACGCCCCTTCATCTCGACCTGATCCCGCCGGATCTCGTCCAACTCAGGGACGATGAGCTCCTGAAACACGGCACGAATGGCTTCCTTGATCTCCATACACCCACCTCCCTCCAACGAACCTAACACGAGCCCGCATTCTAAGAAAAGGCCCCAGGTCAGAGGCGGCCCCACCATGGGCCATTGGGTAAGCGAATTGCTGAGGATCCTCCTTGAGGAGGCATGGGCCATTCGACTAGACCATAGGACCGTGGGACGCACGGGCTTAACGGAAAAGCGGCCCCGCGATCTCAACCTGGACTACGAGACGGTGACAAAAAGGCTATCACAGGCTCCGGGAAGCCGGGCCCCATAGCGTGCTACAATTCCCTTTTGCGCCGCTCTTTCCGCGCTTCCTTTTTCCAGCCCTTTCCCTTCCTGTTTCGGCCTTTCCGCGCGGCTTCCTCGTGGTCGAAGGCGGCTTCGGGAAACATCCCGCGAAGGTGGCGCCTTCCGATGCGCACGGCGCCGGGAATCTCCGGCTCGGGGGCGGGAGCCTCCTTTTTTCGTTTTTTCTCCCGGGCCCTCTGGGCCTCGGCTTCCAGAGCTTCCAGTTCCGTTGCGGAAAGCTTGGGCAGGTCCATCCATTGGGGCGGAAGTTCGTCCACAAGATACATCCCGTTTCCCGCCTTCCAGAAAACGACACCGCCGGCTGCAGCCTCACCGGCCCGGACCCCCGCCACCAGGACGTCCGTACCCCGGCGCCGCGCGATCCGCTCGGCCGTGTCCGGATCCTCGAAGAGGGGAACAAAGGCCCGGCCGCCGGGCTGCAGCCCCGTCTTTTCCACGGCCTGGTACTGCCTTCGCCGTAAGCCCGCAAAAAGGCGCTCCGGCGGTTCGGCCGGCTCGTAACGCGCCGCGCTGCGTTCCTCGTCGCAGAGCCGCAGGCGGCCTTCTTCCAGCACCACCGGAAGATCGTGGCCCAGGAGAAGGAGCTCTCGAATATTTGATTCGCGCACAAACCGTAGCGCCGGATCTTCCTGCAGGGCCCAGTAGCATTCCTTCCAGGGCATGGTGCCGTCCGGATCCCAGAAAAGGCCGTATTCGGAAGGCACCCGCGTGAGAATCGTCGTGAGGGTCTTGGCCAGGGTCTTGTGGGGCATCTTCATGGATCGTCTTGGCCTCCGCGCTCTTCCTTGTGATCATCGGGACGAGAGCGGTAGGATAGCAGGAAACTCCCCGGGGCGGGTAGCGCATTCGGTGGATCGTCTGAGAAATTATGGAAGAAGAGAATCCTCCCATTCCAGATCGCCCAAAACCGCAATGACGGGCGGGATGCACCGGCGGGCGATGTCGCTGCGGGATCCGCCCCCCAAGACCACCTCCAGGCGTCCCTCGCACGCCTTGTCGGCCAGGTCGCGCATCATGTGCGCGATCAGGAGGTAGGCCTTTCGGCTGAGGCCCAGGTCGCCGTAGTCGCCGCGGTGGGTGTCGAAGCCGAAGTACCAGAAGATGAGCTCCGGGCCGAAGGCGAGACACCGCTCGTAGAAGGCCTCCCGGGCCGTCTCATAGTAGGCCCGATCCACGTCCCGGTCCGTTGCATCGCCGGTTGCACCAAACGTGGCCGCCCGCCAGGGGGAAAGGCCCCCGGGAGCCGGAACATCCACCTTGGTGCCGTCCTTGGACTGGTAGGAGCTGTAACAGACGCACACATGGAGAACGTCCGGGTCGGTTCGCACCAGATCCCGCGTGCCGTCCCCGTGGTGGGCGTCGGTGTCCAGAATGGCGAACCGCTTCACGCCGTGCATTTCGCGAAGAATGGTCATGGCGATGACCACATCGTTGAAGCAGCAATAGCCGCCGAAGAAGTTCCGACCCGAATGGTGGCCGCCGGCGCCAATGAAGGCGAAGGCGTTGGAGATCTCGCCCCGGGCGATGAGTTCCGCCGCCCGGGCGACGCCACCCGCCGAATGCCAGGCGGTGGAACAGAGAGGATCCTCGTAAACGCCTTCCAGAAGATCCGGGGTGTGGACCTTGAGGACCCAGTCCTCGTCGATGGGGGGCGATTCGAAGAGGCGGAACTGGGGGTGTTTCAGGAGCGGTTCCAGGGCCTGGGGAAAGTCCTGCAGTCGGGATCCCTGGGTGAGGTAGCTCCGGCGGCTGAAGCTGGGGTGGTAGAGGATTCCGGTGGTCATGGGCGCACCTCCGCATGAGTTTACATAATATATCTTATCGGACGTTCGGGGGCATTTTTTTCCTTGACTCCCGAAACGGTCTCAGGTAAATACACCCACGAACTGAGCGGGAATAACTCAGTGGTAGAGTGCGACCTTGCCAAGGTCGAAGTCGCGGGTTCGAATCCCGTTTCCCGCTCCAAGATGAACACGAAAAGGGGTGGGTCGCCACCCCTTTTTTTGTGCAGGCCGCCCCCATGACGACCAAGACCCCAAACGCCAAGGCCGACGGCGCCCCCCGACGCCCCCGTTCCCGCCAGGAAGCCCTCAAGAAACTCTACGGGCTCCTCCATTTCAAAGACCGCGTGCTCATCACCATCGACCCCGATCCGGACGCCATCGCCTCCGCCTTCGCCCTGAGGCGCCTTCTGTGGCGCCGCGTCCAATCCACCACCGTGGGGATCATCCGCCCCATCAAACGACTCAACAATCTCACCATGGTGCGGCTGCTCAAACTGCCCCTGGTGCCCATCAAGGAAAAAGCCCTGGCCGACTACGACAAGTTCCTCCTGGTGGACGGACAACCCTGCCATAACGACGTCTTCCGCAACATCCCGTACACGGCCGTGATCGACCACCATCCGCTCACGGCCTGCAGCGACGTCCCCTTCGTGGACATCCGGCCCGACTACGGCGCCACCTCCACCATCTTCACCGAGTACCTCCGGGCCGCGCGCATCAAACCCTCCCAGACCCTGGCCACGGCCCTCATCTACGGCATCAAGACGGACACCCAGAACTTCGAGCGGCAAAGCCGCGAAGAGGACGTGCGGGCCTTCCACTACCTCTTCGACAAGATCAACCATAACGTCCTTCGAAAGATCGAGATCTCGGACCTGGCCCTGAAGGATCTCGCCTATTTTCGCGAGGCCCTGGAAAACAAGACCGTGGCCAAGGACCGGATCTACACCCATCTCCAGAAGATACCCTCGGCGGACATCCTGGTCATCCTGGCCGACTTCCTCTTGAAAGTGCACGATATCTCCTGGAGCATCGTCAGCGGAATCGTGGGAAACACCCTGGTGGTGATCGTGAGAAACGACGGCTACCGAAAGGATGCAGGCAAAAGCATCCAGAAGGCCTTCGGCGCCTACGGGAGCGCCGGCGGCCACAGGGCCGCCGCCCGCGCCGAGATCCCCTTGGAAAACCTGGAAGACGTGGTTGTGCGAAAAACGCCCCTGGCCTACGCTCGCTTCGTCCGCCGCCGGCTGGCCCCGTAATCCGTGATCCGTAATCCGTGGTCCGTGGGCCGTGATTCGTTCTATCCGCCGGCTGTGAGGAGCGAAGTGTGACGAGGAGTGACGGGTAAGGATGCTCCCCCCTTTCCAGAGGAGATTGGGGAGATGGCCCGTAATCCGGCTGCCGTGATGGGGGATGAGTGAAGGGTCGCGGTGGGTTGGATGGGTCGCAAGATGCTCCCCCCTTTTGCAAAGGGGGGTTGGGGGGATTGATGGTGATGGCGCAGGGCCTTGGGCCCCGCGCCATTCCTTTTCGGCTAGCCGGAAACGCCGTAGAAGAAATAGATCACGGTCAATTCGATGGCCAGGAAGAGGATCGTCATAATGCCGCCGGCCTTGGCGTAATCCACCGTGCGGTACCCTCCGGGGCGCATCACCAGGGCGTTCACCTGGTGCGTGGGGAGCACGAAGGTGTTGGATGCCGAAAGTCCCACCACCAGAGCGGCCATGCGCGGATCACCTCCAGCCATCACCGCCATGTTCATGCAAAGCGGCACCAGAAGCACCGTGGCGCCCACGTTGGAAATGACCAGGGTGAAAAAGGAGGTCATGATCCCCACCACGGCCAGCAGCCCGATGGGCGACACCTGCCCCACGATCTCCAGCACCTTCTTGGCGATGAAGGCCGCCGTCCCCGTCTGTTCAAAGGCGATGCCGAGCGGGATCAGGCCGGCCAGCAGAAAGACCGTCATCCAGTCCACGGACTGGTAGGCTTCGTCCACGGAAAGCACGCCCGTAATGACCATGCCCAAGGCGCCGGACATGAGAGCCACGGACAGGCGCACCTTGAAGAAGATGATCTGAGCCAGGGCCAGGGCCAGCCAGAAGATCGCCAGCTTCGCCTTTTCCGGCCGAAGGATCTCGCCTTCCAGCGGCGTGGCGAAGGTCAGGATGCGCGGCTGGGGGAGGTTGCGAATGCGGTGCAGCCGATCCCACGGCCCCTGCAGCAGGATCACATCGCCCATCTTCAGCCGCACGTGATTGATGCCCGAATAGTAGATGCGGTCGCCGGTGTTGATGGCCACGGGGTTCACGCGAAAGCGGTTGAGAAAGTCTACCTCGGCCAAGGTCTTCCCGATGAGCTCCGAGCGGGGCGACACGACCGTTTCCACCACGCCGGCGTTGGTACGGGCGAAATCATCGGCGAAGTAATCGAGGCCATCCTTCAGCCGCCATCCCTTGTCTTCAGCCATGCGCCTCACGCGATCCACGTTGCCCAGAATCACCAGGCAATCCCCCGGCGAAACCGGATCATTCTTGCTGGCGGTAAGCCTCTTCTTGCCCGTGGTCGGGTTCCCCACGGCCACCACCGTGACCAGGTAATCCCGGCGAAGGCCCAGCTGTTCCAGGGTCTTGGGCCCGTCGAAATCTTCCGGCACCTCCACTTCGTAGGGCTGTTCCAGAGCCGCATACTGTTCCAGCAACTGGGCCGTGATGCCCTTGTCGGCCTCGCCTCCGCTCGCCGGCAGCACATATTTTCCCAGCACCATGAAATAGAGGATAGCCGAGGCCAGAAGGCAGACACCGATGGGCGTTTGGGTAAAGAGCCCGAAGGGCTCCAGCTTCTTTCCTTCCAGCACCAGCAGATCATTGAGGAGAATGGTCGGGCTGGCGCCCACCAGAGTGAGGGTTCCGCCGATGATGGCGCAGAACCCCATGGGCATGAGGAGCCGGGAGATGGGGATGCCCAGCCGCTTGGAGATGCGCTGGGTGGCCGGCAGGAAAAGGGCCGCCGCCCCGATGTTCTGCATCATGCTGGAGATGATGCCCACCGTGCCGGAAACCAGGGCCATGATGCGCCGCTCGCTGCCGCCTCCCAGCTTGATGATGGGGGTGGCCACCTTGTTCATGACCCCCGTCTTATCGAGGCCGGCGCCGATGATGATCACGGCGATGATGGAGACCACCGCATTGGAACTGAGACCCGAGAAAGCCTGCTGAGGGGTGACCAAGCCCATGAGGGGCAACAGGACCATCATGATGATGCCCACCACGTCCACCCGCACCCACTCGAAGACGAACAGAACGACCGCGAATGCCAACACCACCAGGGTCAGGATCATGTCGTGACTCAAATCGGCTACCTCCCTTTTTCCCAGAAGCGACAAACCGTCCTAACGAGATTCATAGGGACCAAGGCTGGAACAGCAGGTGTTGTACCGGAGCGGAGAGAGAACATTCAATTTAGGAAAACTTTCACTAGTAATCTCCCTTTAGCACAGAGTATTATCCTTGACAAGCACCAAAAGGCGGCACCACAGGCCCTCTCCTTCGCACCCGGGCAGCGGACGGTTAAGCCGCGGCCGCCATGGCATAGACGGGGATCACGGGGCCCGTCTCTCCCGCCACCGTCCCTTCGTCCAGGGAGGGCTCGCTGATGATGAAATCCACGCACCCCACCTCCGCGCAGACCTCCTTGACGGCCCCGTCCGGATCGCCCAGCCGGATATGATGAACCAAGGCCACCCCCCGCTCCCGAGCGCGGGCGGCGAATTCATCGCCCGCCTCCCGGGCGGTTTTCTCGAATTCCAGCACCATATCCGCATAAAAACGGTCGTTGACCGAGGCAGCCAAGGGCACGTTGAAGACGCTCAGCGCCGCGACTCGGTAGCCCATCCGGGCGGCGAACCCCACGGCGTAATCCATGACCTCATGGGAAAACCCCTCTTCGCCCCCCAACACCAGGACATGCCTGGCCCCCGACGCCTCGTTCCGCGCATCGATGCAAGGGCTTTCGGGCGAAAGACCGGCTTCCGCCAGGGCCACGGCCTGCGTGCACGCCTCGATGGCTTCCCGCACACCACGATTCCTTCTTCCACCGCCGCCGATTCCCACTGCACTCAGAAGACCCTTGAGCGTTTTCCACGTCATCGACTGTTCTCCTCTCGTCCGATGCCATCTCCGGTGTCCCCGCCAAGAAAAAGGCGGGACGCCCCGCCTCTCACCGGCCGCCACGGGCGGCCATGATCTTCGCCGTAAGAACTCTCAATGCTTGCCCTCTTTTCGAAACCAGAAGCAAAGTCCGAAGGCCACCGCCACCAATGCCAACCCGAAGATGAAATGGGTATCCATCGTGTGTCCCACCCTTCCGTATCGTCTAGGTAGTTCCACTCACCAGCCCGTCCTCTTCTAGGCCGGCACCGCCACCGCATAAACCGGAATCACCACCTCTTCGCCCTTGGCCACCACCTCGGGCAGGGCTTCCGGCTCGCTGATCACGAACTCAATCCGGCGGATCTCATTCGTCACTTCCTTGATGCACTTGTCGGGGTCCCCCACCTTGACCACGTGGTGGAAGCCGATTCCGCGCTCCCGAGCCTCCCGGAAAAATTCCGCGATGCTCTCCTCGCAGGTGCTTTCGAATTCCTTGGCGATCAGGGAGCAATACGGGCCGACCTTCTTGGATTCCTTGGGAAGATGGAGCACGTTGAGGGCCACGATTTCGTAGCCCATTCTTTCCGCAAACCCCAGTGCGTAGTCGATGACGGGCCGCGAAAAACTGTCTTCGTGCCCCACCACCAGGATCTTGCGCCCCAAGGTTTCCGGTTCCGCGAGAATCTCCCGGGCGTGCTCCGGAAAGCCCGCCTCCGCGAAGGTGACGGCATCCGTCGTTCTTTCCAGCGCCTCCCGCAGTCCGCTGCGCTTTTTGACATCCACGGATTCTTCGCGATCCGCCTTGCCGAAGCGCTTCTTCAGCTTCTTAATCATGGCTTCCCCCCTTCTATCGCACGGCTTCTCGAATCCGCCCCCCTGAGCATCTCAAGTCCGGTACACCCGGGCACGAGGCCGCTGGTCCTTCCGCTTTTCAACACGCTTTTCCGTGCGCTTTTCCTCGTGGAGCAGCCGCAGGGCCTCGTCCCTCTCGCCGGCTTCCGCAAAGGCGATGGCCGCCGCCATGGCTTCCAGCTTTTCCTTGATGCGCCTCATGACCGTCCTCCTTTTGTCTTGTCCCCGCCGGGGAGCCGTTCCGTTTGCCCCCTGTAAGATCAAGACCCGTGCCCGACGGCCACACAATCGCCTAACCATTGGATATTCCGTTACTTTTGCTGCATGAAGAGGAAAACGTGGGGGAAAAGGGAGCCGTTGCAGACTGCAACATCCAGGAAGTCTTAAAGCATTTTTAGTTTAGTATCCGCTAGTTACAGACCATTGCAACAAGAGCAACGAGTCGTTGCGGATCGCAACGATTCGAGGCGCCCCGCCGGGAACAGCCCAAGAGCGCGGCCGAGATCGGCGAATCCCCATGGTTCAGCGCCCACCCTCCATCTCCGCTGATGGTCTCCTCTCGGGTAGGGGCGGGGTTCATGCAGCCCCGCGAAGCCCGAGAGTCGATGCGGAATCGCCATGGAAAGGTCTGCATGGGCCACACACAGGCCCAAATCCACATGGGAAGCTGCGGCGCGCCCGGTTCCCTTTTCGTTTGCCTGCCATCGACGCGGATGAAATAATGGAGCGTAGCAAAGGATCACAACCGAGGAGGAGCCGGCCCATGATCTTCTTTAAGCGCCCGGAAGAGGAACAGCGCCCCGAGGGCGAGCCGGGGGATCTGGAGGAATTGAGGCAACGTGCAGAGGGAGCCGACCTCCCGGAACACGTCCTCAAGGTGGTTCTCAAGGAACTGGACAAGCTGGAAAAGACGGATCCGGCGGTGGCCGAGTACGCCATCGGCACCACTTACATCGATTTTCTCCTCTCCCTTCCGTGGAACCGGTTTACGGAGGACAATCTGGATCTCGGGCGGGCGGAAAAGATCCTGAGCCAGGCCCATTACGGCCTCCAGCACGTAAAAGATCGGATCCTGGACTACCTGGCCGTCCGAACCCTCTGTTCCCTCCAGGCCTTCCGCGTACTGGTGGTGGACGACGAGGAAATCGCCCGCACCAACCTGGAATACGTGCTTAAGAAAGAAGGCTACCAGGTGGACACGGCCGTGGACGGCCAAGACGCCTTCGAAAAGCTCCGGCTCAAGGAGTACGACCTGATCCTCACGGACCTGAAGATGCAGAAGATGGACGGCCTGCAGCTCCTGGAGGCCGTCAAGAAGATCTCGCCCAACACGGAAACCATCATGGTGACGGGCTACGCCACTGTTTCGTCGGCCGTGGCCGCTTTGCAGAAGGGAGCTGCCACCTATCTATCCAAGCCCATCAACATCGCCGAGCTGCGCACCCTTGTGGCCTCCATCAAGGAAAAGAAGCGCCACATGCAGATGACCCGGGGGCCGATCCTGTGCTTTTCCGGTCCGCCCGGAACGGGCAAGACCTCCATCGGGCGCTCCATCGCCCAGGCCTTGGAAAGGCGCTTTGTGAGGCTTTCTCTGGCGGGCCTTCGCGACGAAGCGGAACTGCGCGGCCATCGGAGAACCTACGTGGGCGCCATGCCGGGCCGGATCATCCACGAAATCCGCCGTCTGGGGGTGAAGAACCCGGTCTTCATGCTGGATGAAATCGACAAGATCGGGCAGGATTTCCGGGGGGACCCCGCCTCGGTGCTGCTGGAAATCCTGGATCCGGAGCAGAATTCCCATTTCATGGACCACTACCTGGACGTGCCCTTCGATCTCTCGGGCGTCATGTTCATCGCCACGGCCAATGTGGTGGAGCGGCTCCCGGGGCCCCTGCTGGATCGGCTGGAGGTGATCGAATTTCCGGGCTACACCGAAAGGGAGAAGCTCGCCATCGCCCGCCACTTCATGATCCCGAGGCAGTTGCACGAGCATGGACTGCGGGGGCGGGACGTCGCCTTCTCCGACGAGGCCATCCGCGCCCTCATTCGGGGCTACACGCGGGAGGCGGGCCTGCGCCAGTTGGAACGGGAGCTGGCGGCGGTCTGCCGCAAGGTGGCCCGGCTCTATCTGGCGGCGGACAACTCGGCGGGTCCGGGCGAGATCGACGAGGAGGTGATCCACGAGCTTCTGGGGCCTCCCCGCCACACCCACGAGGTGGCGGAAGCCAGGAGTCGCATCGGGGTGGCCACGGGGCTCGTGTGGAGCGAGCTCGGGGGGGAGATCATCTTTGTGGAGAGCACGCGGATGCGCGGTTCCCAGCAACTCATCCTCACCGGATCCCTGGGCACCATCCTCAAGGAATCGGCCCAGACGGCCCTGAGCTACGTGAGAAGCCACGCGGAGCGGTTCGGGATCGACCCGGACTTTTTCAAGGACACGGACATCCACATCCACATCCCGGCCGGTGCCATCCCCAAGGATGGGCCGTCCGCGGGGATCACCATCGCCGTCTCCCTGCTGTCGCTGCTCTTGCAGCGCCCGGCACGCCGGGATGTGGCCCTCACGGGGGAACTCACTCTGAGCGGGCGCATCCTGCAGGTGGCCGGCGTCCGCGAAAAGATCCTGGCGGCTCAGCGGGCGGGGGTTTCCACCGTGGTTTTTCCCAAGCGGAACGAGCCGGACATCCGAAGGCTGGAAGAGGATGTGCTGGCGGGCGTGGAGGTGGTATTGGCCGACGACGTGGAGCAGATCATCGAAAGAGTCCTGGAACCCGCCGGCTAATAGGAAGGAAAACCGAGAATGAACGCGAATGGACGCCAATGGCGATGGGCGAGATGTGGGAGCGGCGAAAGCCGCGATCCGGATGGCCGACCATTCCTCGGCGGTGCGGCGGCCACCTTATGGCGCCTTGCGGCGCTCCCACAGATAGAGAAAAGCCCCCACAAGACGGACAGCCCCCCGGCGTAGGTTCTTTCATCCCGGCGGGCTGGCGAGCTCTCCCTGATCGTTTATATGAAACATGAAACACGACCTCGTTCCGTTCGCGCCCGCGGCCTGTAGGGGCGAATAATCATTCGCCCCTACAGGGGTCTGCTTGCCAAAGGTGCGTTTCATCCTTCCTTGTAACGGGCCCTCCGTGATGGGGGTCAACGTGAAAGAGAACCGCGCGGGTCCTACTGCAGCCCGAAGCGCTTCAGCCGCCGCCACAGAGAAACCCGGTCGATGCCGAGAATTTCCGCCGCCTTGGTCTTGTTTCCCTTCACCTTTTTGAGAACCCACAGGATGTAGTCCTTTTCGTATTCTTCCAGGGTGAGGAATTCCCGGCGCGCATGGCGGGGGACGCGAAGGGTCAACTGCTGAAGATCCGGGGGCAGGTGGCTCACCTCGATGCGGTCCCCCTGGGCCAGGGCCACGGCCCGCTCCATGATGTTTTCCAGCTCCCGTACGTTTCCCGGAAATTCGTAGTGCATGAGTACCTCCAGCACGTCCTCGGAGATTTCGTGGATCTCCTTTTTCTGCTCACGGGCGAACTTTTCCAGAAAGTGGCGGCAGAGCAGCGGGATGTCGTCCCGGCGCTCCACCAGCGGGGGCACATACAGGGTGATGACGTTAAGCCGATAGTAGAGATCCTGGCGGAAACGGCCCTTCTTCACTTCTTTGAGGAGATTGCGGTTGGTGGCGGCCACCACCCGGATGTCCACCGGGATCTCTTCGGTTCCGCCCACGCGGATGAGCCTTCTTTCCTGCAGGACCCGCAGGAGTTTCACCTGCATGGTGGGCGGCATTTCTCCGATTTCGTCCAGGAAAACGGTTCCGCCCTGGGCCGATTCCAGAAGCCCCTTCTTGGTGGACCGTGCCCCGGTGAAGGCCTCTTTTTCATGGCCAAAGAGCTCATTGGCCAGGAGCTCTTCGGTGAAGGCCCCGCAATTGATGGCCAGAAACGGCCGGTCGCAGCGTTCGCTCCTGGCATGAACCGCCCGGGCCACCAGTTCCTTTCCGGTGCCGGTCTCTCCCAGGATGAGGACACTCGTGTCCGTGGGAGCGATCTGCTCCACCATTCGGAGAAGCTGCTGCATCTTCTCGCTCTTGCCGATGATCACCGGGCCGCCGCTCTCCCGCTTCACCTGCCGCCTGAGCTCCCGGACCTCCTTTTCCAGCTCCCTTCGTTCCAGCGCCTTTCGCACCAGGATGCGCACTTCGTCGAGCTTGTAGGGCTTGGGCAGGTAGTGGTAGGCTCCTTTTTTCATGGCCTCCACCGCCGACGACACGGTGGCGTAGCCCGTGACGACGATCACCTCCGTTTCCGGAGAGAGCTCCTTGGTACGTTCCAGCACGTCCATGCCGTCCACCCGCTCCATGCGCAGATCCGTCATCACCAGATCGAATTCCGAGCGCTCCAGTTCCTTGAGGGCCCGAAAGCCGCTGTCCACGGCCACCACATCGTAGCCCTCCTTTTTGAGGACGTATTCCAGGTTGTCCCGGGCGATCTTTTCGTCGTCCACGATGAGAATCCGCGCCGTCATCCGGTCGTGCCCTTTCTTCTCTGCTGGCTTCCCAGCCGTCGCCCTTACCGGTTCCCGTTTCCAGGCGCCTTCGCCTTGAGCCTTAGCCTTCTCCACGGTCAACGGGCAGGGTGATGGTGAAGGTGGTCCCTTCCCCTTCGCGGCTTTCCACCTCAATGCGCCCCCGGTGCTTTTCCACAATTCCGTAGGCGATGGAAAGCCCCAGGCCGGTGCCCTCCCCCACCTCCTTGGTGGTGAAGAAGGGATCGAAGATCTTGCTCACCACCTCCTCCGACATGCCGCACCCCGTGTCCCGCACCCGGATGTGCACCTCTTTTCCCGTTTCATCGTAGTCCGCGGTCACCGAAATCTCCCCCTGCCCGTCCCGCATGGCCTGGATGGCGTTCATGAAAAGATTCAAAAAGACCTGCTGCATGCGCTGGGGATCCATAGCGATCACCATGTCCTCGGGCACCCGGGTCTCAATCTGAACTCCCGGCGGCACCTGGCTGGAGACCAGCCGGGCCGTCTTGTCCACCACCTCCTTGAGACGGGTGGGCACGATGGAAAATTCCTTGGCCCGGGAAAACTCCAGAAGGCCCTTTACGATGTCCCGAGCCCGCGCCACCTCCTGCTCCACGTTGGTGAGCACCCGGCGGACGAAGTCCGTTTCCAACTGATCCAGGTCTTCCAGAAGGATCTGGCACGAAGTGGAGATGTTGTTGAGCGGGTTGTTCAGCTGGTGGGCGACCCCGGACGTGAGCACCCCCAGGGAGGACAGCTTCTTGGCCTGGACGAGCTGGTCCTGGCGCCGTTCCAGCTCGGTGACCATTCGGTTGAAGGCCTCCACCACCTGCTGCGTCTCGTCCCGGGTGTCCATGACCGGAAGGGGGGAGAAGTCCCCCTTGGCGATGCGAAGCATATTCCTTTCGATCACCTTCAACGGCCGCACGATTTTGTGGGCCACCAGAGCGACGAAGAGAACGCCCGCCAGCAGGGCCAGGGCCAGGGAGCCGGCCAGTTGGGCCTTCAGGGACTTGAGGATTCCCAGGATCCGCAGGCGTTCGAAATAGACCAGGTCCTGGGCCAGGTCCACCAATTCCTTGCCCTTTTCCCGGAGCGGCTGCTCCAGCCTCTGAATCTCTTCCGGCTGTTGCGCCGAAGCCGCCCGCTTCAGGTCGGCCATCAGGCTCCGATAGTCCTGGAGGGACGATTCGATCCGCTGGAGTTTCTTGCCGCCTTCAAGGGATCGAAGTTTAGGGGAAATGCGCGTGAGGATGGACAGGGCCTCTTCGCTGTAGCGCTCGTTTTCCTCGATGGCCTCCAGGGTCTCGTACAGGAAGAAGTTCTTCTCGAAACGACGCAGCTCCAGGATGGCGTTCAAGAGATCGTCCGCCACCTCCACGAACTTCACCTTGGTCTCGATCTCCAGAAGCGACCGGTAGGAGATGGCCCCGATGATGCCCAGCGCCACCAGCCCCAGGGTCATGCCCACGACGACTTTCTGGCGTATGTTCAGGTGAAAGTTCTTCCAGAAACGGAACATAGGCGCCTCCCCACCCGATCCACAAGTTTCCGTTCTCCCCAACGCCCTTCCACTATTACCACAAACGGGGCCGGGAAAGAACGGGGTCTCGGTGCGGAACCGGGATGCCGTGCCGACCGTTTCGTGCTATGGTGCGTGCTGTCCGCCGGTTTTGTGTGGGCGGGGTTCATGCCCGCCCAAAACCAAAGCCGGAAAAAGAACCGATCCCTTTGAGGCAAAGATGGCGCAGGAGATGAAAACAGTTGAGGTTTTTACCGACGGGGCCTGCACGGGCAATCCGGGACCGGGGGGCTGGGGCGCCATTTTGCGCTACAAAGGCCACGAAAAGGAGCTGAGCGGATCCAGTCGCTGGACCACCAACAACAAGATGGAGCTCCAGGCGGTCATCGAGGCCTTGAAGGCCCTCAAGGAACCCTGTCACGTGGTGGTCCACACCGATTCCCAATATCTCCAGAAGGGCATCACCCAGTGGATCCATCGGTGGAAGAAGAACGGTTGGAAGACCGCCACCAAGGAACCCGTCAAGAACAAGGAACTGTGGCAGGAGCTGGACCGGCTCACGCAGCACCACCGGGTGGAGTGGCGCTGGGTGCGCGGCCACAGCGGCCATCCCGAAAACGAACGTTGCGACGCCCTGGCCCGGGCTGCCATCGGTGCGGGGCGTAAGGGGTGAGGCGTGGGGGCCAGCATGGACCTCCCTTGCCTACAATGGTCATGGCGAGGCGCGCCCCCTTATGAATGAAAGACACCTCCAGTTGAAACTCACCTTTGCGAGAAGCCCCTGTAGGAGCGAATGATCCTTCGCCCCTACAGTCCCCGTGCACGGCCGGCACACGACCCCGTTTCAATGAATTTGCGCCTCACCGAGTCGATCTCAAAAAGACAAAGGGCCCGGGGATGACTCCCCGGGCCCCTTTTGTCCATGGCGCTTTCACGGCGGCGGCCCGCCCGTCCATCAGGCCGCCTTTTCCACCTTCACGGCGCATACCTTGTATTCCGGGATCTTGCACACGGGATCCAGCGCCGTGTTGGTGAGGACGTTGGCGGCGCTCTCGGTGAAGTGGAAGGGCATGAAGAGCACGCCCTTTCCGATCCGGTCCGTCACCTGCACCTTGGTGGTGACCGTCCCGCGCCGGCTGCTTACCCGCACCACGTCGCCGTCCCGAACGCCGTAGGCGGCGGCATCGTCCGGATGCATCTCCAGAAGGACCTCCGGCATCTCCCGTTCCAGGTGCGGGGAGATCCGTGTCATGGTGCCGGTGTGATAATGCACGTAGGATCGGCCGGTGGTGAGCCAGAACGGGTAATCCTGATCCGGGGTTTCCGCCGGCGGCCGGTAGTCGATGGCGTGGAACAGGCCCTTTCCGCGGGCGAATCGATCTTTGTGGAGATAGGGCGTCCCGGGATGATCGGTGGTGGGACACGGCCAGCAGAGGCCTTCTCCCTCGATCCGCTCATAGGTGATGCCCGCATAAGACGGGGTCACTTGGCGGATCTCTTCAAAGATCTCTTCCGGCGATCCGTAGTTCATGGGATAGCCCACCCGGTTGGACAGATCCTGGATGATCTGCCAGTCGGGCCGCGCATCGCCCACGGGGTCGATGGCTTTCCGAACCCTTTGAACCCGCCGTTCGGAGTTACTGAAGGTGCCCTCCTTTTCCGCATAGGAGGCGGCGGGCAGCACCACGTGGGCCAGCTCGGTCGTGGGGGTGGGGAAGATGTCGATCACGCACAGAAATTCCAGTTGCTGGAGGGCGTGGCGCACGTGCTCCACATCGGGATCGCTCACCAGGGGATTTTCACCCAGGATCACCATGGCCTTCACCTTGCCCTCCTCGATCCCGTGCATCATTTCCATGATGGTGAGCCCCACGTTGGGAGAGAGCTTGGCGTTCCACGCCTTTTCGAACTTCTCCTTGATCTCGGGTACCGTCACGGCCTGGTAGCCCGGGTACACGTTGGGAAGCCCTCCCATGTCGCAGGCCCCCTGCACGTTGTTCTGGCCGCGTAGCGGATTCACCCCCGTGGAGGGCCGTCCGATGTGGCCGCACAGCATGGCCAGGTTGGCCAGGGTCTTCACGTTGTCCACACCCGTGGTGTGCTGGGTGATGCCCATGCAGTAGACAATGGAGCCGTTCTTGGCCTTGGCATAGTATTCGGCCATCCGGACGATGTCGTCCACCGCCACCTCGCTCAGCTCCGAAGCCCTCTCCGGCGGGAACTCTTCGATGACCTTTAGAAACTCTTCGAACCCTTCCGTGCGCTCCTCGATGAACGGGCGGTTGTGCCAGCCGTTCTTGACGATCACGTGCATCATGCCGTTGAGGAGCGCCACGTCGCTCCCCAGGCGCTGGCGGACGTACACGTCGGCAAAGAGAGCCATCTGGATCTGCCGCGGATCCGCCACCAGGATCTTGGCCCCCTTGGCCTTGGCCTTATACAGGCGGGTGGCCACCAGGGGATGCGCCACCGTGGTGTTGGAGCCGATGATGAAGATGCAATCAGCGTCGGCCAACTCCTCGATGGAGTTGGTCATGGCACCGCTTCCGAACGCGGCGGCCAGACCGGCCACCGTGGAGCTGTGTCAGAGACGGGCGCAGTGGTCCACGTTGTTGGTTCCGATGGCCGCCCGGGCGAACTTTTGCAGCAGATAGTTCTCCTCGTTGGTGCAGCGGGCGGACGTGAGAAAGGCCACGCTGTCCGGCCCGTGGGCTTCCCGGACCCTTTTCAGCTCGGAGGCCACCGCGTCCAGGGCCTCGTCCCAGGACGCCTCTTCCTGGGCACCGCCGCGGCGCATGAGCGGTCGGGTGAGCCGCCGCGGATGTTGCACGAATTCATGCGCATTCCAGCCCTTGATGCACAGCTTCCCCTGATTCACGGGGCTGGTCTTGGATGGAAGCGTTTGAACGATTCGGCCGTCCACCACTTCCAGATAGAGCCCGCAGCCGCAGCCGCAATACGGGCAGGTGGTGAGAACGGAACGGTAATCCATGGACCTCTCCTTTTCGCAAGAAAGTCCCACTCAACGGGGCGATCCGAGAACGCGCACGGCCCACGGCTCGTGCAACCTTTCACATCGCGGGCGCCACCAACCCGCGCGCTCTCCCCTCTATCACAGCCCACTGTGCAAATCAAGCCGCGCGCGCCGTCTCCGGACCCAACTTGTGCCTTCTCTCTCAATTGGCTTGACAATTCCAAGGCCCCTTCTCTATAAGATGCCTAAATTGTTTGGCGCGCCCTTGGGTTTCGTGCGCCGAATGCAGCCGGTTGGCGCCGCTTCGGCGGCCTTTTTTTGCGGTAGAAATGTTAAGCATTTCACAATGGCGGGCGCCGTGCCCAACCCCGTGCACAGGCGAACCCGCGGTTCTTTCAGGCGGTTTCTGAGCGTATCTGTGAACCCGAAGAGGATGGGACACGATCGGAAAAAGCATGAAACTAGCCAAAATCCATCTTATGGTCGCAAGTGAGGGAAGTCCGCCGCCGCCCGATGTTCTTCCCGTTTCCGAGAAGATCCTGCTTCCGCTGGAAGGCCCCTGGGGCCGTGCGGAACCCCAGGTTTCCCCCGGGCATGGGGTGGAGGCCGGGGCGGTGGTGGGCCGGTTCCGGGATCCCCGCCTGCCCTCTATACGGGTATCCGTGGCGGGTTCCGTGGAAGGGATCCGTACCGTCAACACGGTGGATGGGCGAAAGGCGCAAGCCGTGGTGGTCCGCCCCCAGGGGGATGCGACTCCCGGGATGGAAACGCCGGCAAAGGCCGACAGCCCGGAAGCACTGGCCGAGGCCCTGACTCAGGCGGGCTTCCGGGAAACGGACCTCCACCCGTGGCCGTTTCCCGCCCGTATCTGTTCGCCCGAAACCGCCGCCAAGGTCTTCCAACTTACCGACGCCCCTTTCCATAAGCCCATCAAAACCCTCATCATCAACGCCCTGGACCGCCAGCCCGGGGAGATGATCCGCCGGACGGTACTGGCGCACCTGGGATCCTTCGTGGCCCAGGCCGTCCCGGCCCTCAAAGCGCTTTCCCAGGCCGAAGAGGTAATTCTCGCCTATGATCGCAGTGCGCCTCCGGGTGATGAGACCCTTCGGGCCCTCCAGGGCCAGGGGGCCGAATGCCGGGCCATGGACAACATCTATCCCTCGGCGCTCACCCCCATCCTGGTGGAGCTCGTGACGGGCAAGCAGGTACCCCAGCCGGCATCGGATCCGCGCCTGGTGGGTGTGGCGGTCATGGATGTGGTCACCGCCTGGCAGGTGGGCCGTTTTCTCGCAGACGGCACGCTGCCCCTGGACGTCGTGGTCCAGGTGTCCGCGTGGAAGGCGGGCTTTCAGGCGTGTTATCGAGTCCCCGTGGGAACGCCGCTCGCCCATGTGCTGGATGCGGCCGCCGTACCGGAGCGGTTGAGCAAGATCGTGGTGGGCGGACCGCTTCTGGGCCATGCCCAATTCGACCGGGAAGCGCCCCTGCAGGCTTCGGACTACATCTTCCTTCAGGATTCTTCCGAAGTGCACACTTACAACTATCGGGCCTGCATCAACTGCGGATACTGCGTTCCCGCCTGTCCCATGAGGCTGCTGCCCAACGAATTGGGGAAATATTGCGAGTTCGGCAAATTCGAAGACGCCGAAGCTCATTACCTGGCCCACTGCATCGAATGCGGTCTGTGCGCCTATGTATGTCCGGCCAACCGCCCCATGGTCCAGCTGCTTCGCCATGGGAAACAAGAGCTTCTTGAAATGAGGAAGGAGTCATGACGCGTCCCGACCTGATCGTCTCCGTTTCGCCCCATATCCATTCCGGAAAGAGCGTGGACGCCATGATGCGTGATTGGCTTGTCGCTCTGGTTCCATGCATTCTGGCCGGGTGGTTCTTCTTCGGGTTTGCTGCGCTCCAGGTGGTGATCATCTCTGCCCTGACGGCCGTCGCGGTGGAAGCGGCCTGGCAGAAAGCCCTGGGAAGGCCCCTCACTGTTTCCGACGGCTCGGCCGCCCTGACCGGGGTGATCCTGGGGCTTCTTCTCTCTCCCGAAGTTCCGTGGTGGATTCCCGTCCTCGGCGCCATTGTCGCGATCCTCATCGGAAAACAACTCTTCGGGGGCTTGGGCAATCACCCTTTCAACTCGGCCCTGGTGGGGTACACCTTTCTCTTCATCTCGTACCAGCATCTGCTGGAGTCCTTTCCCATGCCTCAACCGGCCTTCCTGCTTGAGCCCGGCGGGTTCATCGAGTATCCGCCCATGGATGTCCTCAAGATGGACGGAGTGGAGGTGGTCCGAGATATTCCGTGGATGGACCTTTTCCTCGGGAACGTGCCGGGCACGGCCGGTACCGTGTCGGTTTTGGCGGTTCTCCTGGGAGGGCTTTACCTGGTGGCCCGCGGAACGATCCGCTGGCAGATCCCCCTCTTCTGCCTCCTCGGCACCTTCGTCTTCGCCGCCATCTGTAAGGTCGTCAGCCCGCAGAACTACGCCGCGCCGCTCTTCTACGTGTTGGCCGGCTGGACCTTTTTCAGCGCGTTCTTCCTGGCGACGGAAGTGGGCACCTGCCCGGTCACCCTGCCCGGAATGATCTTGTATGGGCTGGGATGCGGATGCCTCCTCATGACCATCCGCATCTGGGGAACGTATATGGAAGGGGCGGCGTTCGCGATCCTTCTCATGAACAGTCTGACGCCCCTTCTGGATCGGATTCGACCCAAAGTCGTAGGGAGGGTGGAGCAAATTGCGTGATCTGGTCAAAATGGTCGTCGTCCTTACGGTGATATGCAGCGCTTCGGGCCTCGTGCTCTCCTATGTGAACGAGGCGACCAAGGAGCCGCGCGAATACCAACTGCTCAAGTACGTGAAGGGGCCCTCCATCAAGGCCGTGCTCCCGGAAGGCTATGAGAACGATCCCATCACCGATAAGATCGTTCTCAAGATGGGCACGGACGAGAAGGGACATCCCGTGGAAAAGACGATTTTTCCGGCCAAGAAGGGGGGCAAGATCGTGGCCTTGGCCTATGACAGCGCCGCCCCGGGCTATCACGGGAACATCGCCGTCATGATCGGTGTGGACTTGGAGGGCAAACTGACGGGGGTGAGCATCATGACCCATACGGAGACTCCCGGCCTCGGTGCCCGCGTGGTGGAACCGCAGTTCACTCAGCAGTTCGCCGGTCTAAGCCTCTCCGAGGAACTGGATCTTTCCACGCGCGGAGGGCGCATCGACGGCATCAGCGGCGCCACCTTGTCCAGCAACGGAGTGGTAAACGCCGTCCGCCAGGCCCTGGAGCAGTTTCCGAAGATCAAAGAGGAGGTCCTCTAAATCATGGGTGTGGCCAAGGAATTCACGAAAGGTTTGTGGAAAGAGGTTCCGCCGTTCCGCCTGGTCCTGGGGTTGTGCCCCACTTTGGCCGTCACCACGGCGGCGGAAAACGGCCTGGGAATGGGGTTGGCCACCACCTTCGTGCTGGTCTGCTCCAATTTCATCGTTTCCTTGCTCCGCTCCATCATCCCGTCCAAGGTCCGCATCGCCGCCTACATCGTGGTGATCGCTTCGTTCGTGGTCATCGTGGAACTCACCATGCAGGCGTACTTCTACCCTCTTTATAAGGTGCTCGGGATCTTTATCCCGCTCATTGTGGTCAACTGCATCATCTTGGGCCGAGCCGAAGCCTTCGCATCCAAGAACGGTCCCGTCCTTTCCATCGCCGACGGCTTGGGCATGGGCCTCGGCTTCACTCTCTCCCTGACTTTCCTGGGGGCGTTACGGGAGCTTTTGGGAAGCGGGACCATTTTCAAACACGCCGTCTTCGGTCCGTCTTTCGAGCCCTTCGCCATCATGCTCAAGCCCCCCGGAGCCTTCATCTGCCTGGGGCTCATTCTGGCCACCATGAACTTGATCAGTGCACGAAAATCCTAACGGGATCGGTGAGAGGACATCATGAGCGAATACTGGCTTTTGATCGTTAGCGCCGTCTTCGTCAACAACATCATCCTGGCGCGGTATCTGGGCAACTGTCCCTTTCTGGGGGTTTCCACCCGCATGGATACTGCCACCGGCATGGGCATGGCGGTCATCTTCGTGACCACCTTGGCCACCGCCATCACCTGGTTCGTACGCAAGAGCCTCTTGGAGCCCATGGGCTTGGAGTACCTGCAGACCATCGCCTTCATCCTGGTCATCGCCACTCTTGTGCAGCTGGTGGAAATGTTTCTGCAAAAGTCCATTCCGGCTCTCTACCGCGCTTTGGGCATCTTCCTGCCTTTGATCACCACCAACTGCGCCGTCCTGGGTACCGCGGTGTTGGCCGTCGAGAATGAGGACTTCAATTTCATAGAGGGCCTCGTATTCGCCTTCGCGTCCGGGGTCGGTTTCTCACTGGCGCTGGTTCTTCTTACGGGGATCCGCGAGCGGTGCGCCGTGGCCCCCATTCCCAAACACCTGCAGGGGATGCCTGTGGGTCTGGCCACGGCCGGCCTGTTGGCCCTTGCCTTTCTGGGCTTCATCGGCATGGTCCACTAACCGCTTGTCAAGCGGGGCCGAAAAACCCGTTTTCATTCGGTGCCCATCGAAACCATAAGGAGGACACCCATCATGCTCTCAGCCATTCTTGCCATCGGCGGCCTGGGCCTGTTTGCGGGAATCGGATTGGCCGTGGCATCCAAGGTCTTTTACGTATACGTAGATCCTAAAATCGTGGCCGTGGAGGAAGCTCTTCCCGGTGCCAACTGCGGCGGCTGCGGATTTCCGGGTTGTTCCGGTGCTGCGGAGGCCATTGCCATGGGAAAAGCGGATCCCACCATCTGCGTGGGAGGAGGTCCCGACACCCACGCCGCCGTGGCGGCCATCTTGGGCATCGAGGTCAAGGAAGTGGAGCCTGAGATCGCCCGACCCGGCTGCTACTACGGACCCCGGGAAGCCGACCTGAAATACATTTACGACGGCCTGAACGACTGCCGCGCCGCCATGCTCCTGAACGGCGGCGCCAAGGTGTGCCCCGTGGGCTGCCTGGGGCTCGGGTCCTGCGTCAAGGCCTGTCCCTTCGGTGCCCTTTCCATGGGAGACGACGGCCTTCCGGTGGTGAACGCCTCCCTTTGCACCGGATGCGGCACCTGCGAACGCGTGTGTCCCAAACACATCATCACCCTTACTTCCAATTCCCGGCGGGTCAGCCAGGAATACACCCTGGATCAATGTTCCGCCCCGTGCCAGCGCACCTGCCCGGCGGGCATCGACATCCCGGCCTACATCGATGCCGCCGGCCGGGGTGATTACCTGGAGGCGGTGCGCATCATCAAGGAAAAGAACCCCTTTCCCTTGGTCTGCGGGCGCATCTGCGTGCATCCGTGCGAAAACGAGTGCCGGCGAAACCTGCTGGATGAGCCGGTGGCCATCAATCCCATCAAGCGGTTTGTGGCCGACTACGAAATGAAAAGCGGCAGCCGCATTCCCATCGACAAGGCTCCGGCCACGGGTAAGCGGGTTGCCGTGATCGGCGGCGGCGCGGAAGGCCTCACCGCCGCCTTCTTCCTGGCGCGGCTTGGACACGAGCCCACCGTTTTCGAAGGAAAGTCCCATCTGGGCGGCCTGTTGCGAACCATCATTCCCGATGCGCGTCTTCCCAAGGATGTGCTGGACTGGGAAATCCAGGGGATCCTGGAAGCAGGCGTCACGGCACATACCAATAAAAGACTCGGCCGGGACATCTCCATTGCGGGCCTTTTGCAAGAGGGCCACGATGCCGTCTTCGTGGCCACCGGCGGTTGGGACAGTCAGATGAGCGAAGGGCTCCCCACGGAGCCGCTCCAGGTGCTACCCGGCGTCCATCTTCTGGTGAACCTCACCTTCGCCCACATGGCCGGCAACGCCCCCCAGGTGCGAAGCGATGCCATGATCGTGGGCGGCGGGAACGCGTCCATCGATGCCGCCCTGCTTCTCAAGGAACTGGGAGCCCAGCGCGTGCACGTGGTCTTTCGAGGCTCGCGGGAAGAAGCCCCCTTCCAGGAAGACGAACTTCAGGCCGCCGAAGGCCAGGGAATCACCTTCCACTTCCGATCCGCCATCACCCGCATGTTCGGCCAGGGCGGCGACCTCACCCACGTGGAAGTGGCATCGTTAGAAGAATACGTCCCAGGAGAGACCCTCCGTCAGCTCCACGAAAAGGCCGCCCTGCAGGAGATTCCCGTGCAGACCCTTGTGACGGGATCGGGCCGGTTTCCGGAACTCATCTACGCACCTGTCTACGAATTGCAAGGAGAAGGAGACGAACAGCAAGCCGTCCGCACCGACCGTTGGCAAACGGTGGTGCCCTACGCGGGCCCCTTCGCCGAGGAGGATGTGGGAATCTTCCGACCCGGGGAAGCCACCAGCGACTACAAGGCGGTGGTGGAGGCCATCGGAGCCGGCCGGCGAGGCGCCGTCTCGGTCCACAAGCAGCTCATGGGAGAAGAGGTGGCCGCACCTCCTGGCATGATCCGGCGCACCACGCGCGTACTCAATGTGGATCGTCTGGAACCCCTGTCGCCCCAGCCGCGGGAAAAGATGCCCACGCTGTCTCCGGCGGAGCAGTTGGCCAACCCCCAGGCGGAGGTGGAGCTGGGATTTACGGAAGAGCAGGTGCGGCGGGAGGCGCAGCGATGTCTTCGCTGCGGGCTTATTTGCTACCGTCGGACCGTTCAGGAACCGGAGAGCCTGGCAAAATCCGCATGATGCGGGGCCGGTACCGTTCCCCCGCACCGGCCCGACGGTCGAAGGCCTTGGCTCCCAGGAAGGCCGCCGCCATGGCTCCCACCCCCAGCAGCACGGAAGCGGCCGTGGGCTCCATGCCCAGGGCGGCCGCTTGGGACCACCCCACGGCGGCCCCCACCACCAGGGCCACCACGGGAACGAAATAGACCACCAGGGACATGGTGAGGAAGGACCCGGTGGGAAGGCCGATCTCCACGCGATCCCCCACCCGGGCGCCCAGGTCGTTGGCGGCTTCCACCACCATCTCCTTGCTGCTGAGCATCTTGCAGACGCCCTGGGATTCGCAGCTGTGGCACGCCTCCGTGCGTTCCACTTTCACGAAAGCGGATTGATTCCGAACACCCTGAACCACACCTTGTTCTGTGAGCATGAGAACCTCCTTGGGAGCGCGAAGATCAGATCGTGACGGATCACTGGAAACCCAGTACTAAAATCTACCAATACAGGGAATCGTTATGAAAGACCAAATCCGGGACTACGCGAAAAAACTTCTGCAGGACGGCACCGTGGACGGTTTCCTGGCCCTCAGGCGGGACGGGGAACACATCCATCCCCATCTGTTCACCCAGGCGCAGGAGTTGGACAGCCTCTCCCTGGGTGATCTGGAAAAGCCCGGCCAGGCCCGCTATCCGCTCATCAAGGTTCTCCTTCGCCTCACCAGGCTCCAGCCCACCCAAAAGCTGGCGGTCATGGTCCGAGGGTGCGAGGAGCGCGCCTTTCATAAGCTCGTGCAGGCAAGCCAGATCAATCCCAACCGGGTGACCCTGGTGGGTTTTTCCTGCTCGCAGGATCTGGCCGACCGGTGCGGTTGTCTAAAGCCCTGGCCGGACGAACTGGTGGCCGGGGAAAAGCCGGATGTCCCACCCAGCCCCAAGGTGGTCACCGCCACGCCCAAGAATCTCGTGAGGGACATGCAGTTTCTCAAGGACAACTTTCAGCGCTGCATCAAGTGCTACGGGTGCCGAAACATCTGCCCAGT
>JACIYN010000017.1:0-27500 GCA_014359885.1 Desulfacinum sp. | reverse complement strand
ACCCCCACGTCGAAAGCGGCCTGTTCTCCCGCATCGCGAATGGCGGTGTCGATCTCCTGGGTCACCTTGTCCACGATCTCTTCGATGCGGGCAGGGTGAATTCGGCCATCCGAGATGAGACGCTCCAAGGAGAGCCTGGCCACTTCGCGCCGGATGGGATTGAAGCCCGAAAGGATGACCGCTTCCGGGGTATCGTCGATGATGAGGTCCACTCCGGTGGTGGCCTCCAAAGCCCGAATGTTACGCCCTTCACGGCCGATGATCCGACCCTTCATTTCATCGTTGGGCAGATTGACCACCGACACCGTCTTTTCCACCACGTAGTCTCCCGCGTAGCGCTGGATGGCCAATGCGATGATCTCTTTGGCCTTCTTGTCCGCCTGCTCACGAGCCTCCGTTTCAATGCGCTTGACCATGAGCGCCGCCTCATGTCGGGCCTCCTCCTCGATGCTCCTGATCAGCATCTCCTTGGCCTCCTGGGCGGACACCCCGGACAACTCCTCCAGCTTGAGGCGCTGCTGCTCGATCAGACGGTTGAGCTCCAACGAGCGCTCCTCCAGATCCCTCTCCTTGTCGGCCAGCAGCTTCTCTTTCTTGGCAATGCTGCCTTCCCGCTTGTCCAAGGCCTCCGATTTCTTTTCGAGGTTCTCCTCTTTTTGGAGCAGTCGCTTTTCCAGGCTCTGGAGCTCTTTTCTGATCTCCTTGCTTTCCTTTTCGAAATCGGCCTTCATGCGAAAGATGTTGTCCTTCGCCTGAAGAATGGCCTCCTTCTTGATGGTTTCTGCTTCCTTGCGGGCTTCCTCGACGACGTCCGCCGCGAGCTCCTTCTCCTGGAGCCTCCGTCTCTCAACCAGATACTTCCACGCCGAGGCTCCGGCCGCCGCACCTGCCGCAAGCGCTCCCACGGTCAATAGTATGATTCCCATGGTCCCCATATGCATTATCCTTTCCTGCGCCTATTGATCGGATCGGGCCGTGCGGGCACCGGTCTCGCCACTTGGAGGTGCCCGGTTCTTCCGGCCAAAAGACATGACGAATGTGCCCAAAGACACCCAACGGGCCTTCCTGACATCACCAATGGTTTGTGCGCAGCGGAAAATGGGGCAGGCAGGGAAAGGGGGGCGGGGGCGAAAAGGGCGAGGGCCACCGGGATGATCCTTGGGAGAATATGATCGAAACCAGGTGCCCCCGCAAGATGCCGTGTTGGCAGTCGGTCTTGAACCGATTCAGCAAGGTGGGCGCTCCGTCGCCCCTTTAGGCAGTTCGGCAAGGCCGACCTGCGCACCAGAGCGAGAGGGAGCTCCCCGTTTGTTTGTGTTGGCTCAGGAACGCTCTACCAATCACGTACACCGCAGGGGCGCATCCGGTATTTCTTCCAGGCCTCCAATTCGCAACCTTTCTCCATGAACCTTCGCGCCGCACCGATATGACGGGGCCCGGCTCACACCCCGCGACCTGGATTTTTCGCCACCTCTATATCTCAACTTGCCGTCCCAAACCGGGCAAGTGGAGTCTGATGGGCGAGACCTAAGAGGGCGCCCACGCACCTTGAATACCTACGGTGGAGGCCGCATCCAGTGCTTGTCTCGCTTTTCCCTGCGCTGCAGCGCCCAAAACTACCCACAACTTCGGAGGGGCGGGCCCAGCGCTGCGCAAGCCTTCTAAATAACTATCTTTTTCTGCGCATGGAGATTGTATTCTTAAACTCCTTAGAAAGTCAAGCCGAATCTCCCGGACTGACGCAGCCTCCTGAGTTGCGGCGCTTGGCCCGGCCGTAGCCCGCCTCCGCTAGAAACACCCTCCGGACCGCACACCTCGCTACTCCACGGTCACGCTCTTGGCCAGGTTTCTCGGCTGATCCACGTCCGTACCCCGAAGGTCCGCCACATGGTAGGCCAAAAGCTGCAAAGGGATCGAAAAGACAACCGGAGCGAGCCAAGGTGACGTTTCCGGCACGGGAAACTGCCAGGTGCTTTCCCCCAAGCGAGGGTCCTGCTCCCCCTCCACAATGGCCAAAACCCGCCCGCCGCGTGCCCGGACCTCCTGGACGTTGGAGAGCATCTTTTCGTACAGCTCGCCCTTTTGCGCCAGGACCACCACCGGCATGTTTTCATCGATCAGGGCAATGGGCCCGTGCTTCATCTCTCCCGCCGCATACCCCTCCGCGTGGATATACGAAATTTCTTTCAACTTAAGCGCGCCCTCCAGGGCGATGGGATAGAGAATGCCACGGCCCAAATAGAGGAAGTGTTCCACCTTCAGAAACTCCCGGGCCCAATCGCGCAAAACGTCCGCTCTGTCCAACACCTCTTCCAGTTTTCTGGGCAGCGCTAGAAGCTCCCTCAGGTGTTCCGAGAATTCCGGATCGCTGATCGTCCCGGAGGTCCTCGCCCAGTGAAGCGCCAGCAGGTAAAAGGCGACCACCTGCGTGGTGAACGCCTTGGTGGATGCGACCCCGATTTCCGGACCCGCATGGGTGTACAGAACGCCATGGGCCATTCGAGCCAGGCTGCTTCCCACCACGTTCACGATGGCGCGGCAGTGGGCCCCTCTTTCCAGCCCTTCCTTAAGGGCCGCACGCGTATCGGCGGTCTCGCCCGACTGGCTGACCACGATCAGCAAGGATTCGCCGTCCAATAGCGGCTTCCTGTAGCGAAATTCCGACCCAAGATCCACCTCCACAGGAATCCTGCAGAGGCCCTCCAGTAGATATTTGCCCACCAAGCAGGCATGGTAGGAGGTCCCGCAGGCAACCAGAAAAACCTTCCTAACCTTGTGAACAAGACTTGCATCCAGATTGAGGTCCGAAAAGCGAAGAACCTCCCGGTTCACATCCAGGACGCTGCGCAGCGTGTCCACAATCGCCCTCGGCTGCTCGAAGATCTCCTTTTGCATGAAATGCTTGTACCCGGCCTTTTCGGCGGCGATGGGATTCCAGTCAATCACGGTCACATCGGGTTGGCGCTCCGTCCCATCGAGAGATTCCACTCGGTAGCCGGTCCGATTGGCGAAAACCACATCGCCGTCGTCCAACAACACCACATCTCTGGTGTGGTGGAGAATGGCGGGGATATCCGAGGCAAAATAGAAGGCGTCTTTCCCAATTCCCAAGATCAGCGGACTTTCCTGCCGCGCGCCCACCAGAAGGTCCGGAGACTCTTCGTTCAGGAACACCAGCGCATAACTTCCCCGCAACCGGCGCAAGGTGCGCCGCACGCTTTCTTCATACGACCCACATTGCTTCCTCTCGTCTTCCAGGAGTCGCACAATGACCTCGGTATCCGTCTCCGAGGTGAATTCGTACCCCTTGGCCAGCAGCTCCTCCTTGAGGTCCGCATAGTTTTCGATGATGCCGTTGTGGACCACGGCAAAGGGGCCGGACCGGTGCGGGTGGGCGTTGCGATCGCTGGGCGCGCCGTGGGTCGCCCACCGGGTGTGGCCGATCCCGATGGTGCCCGCCAAAGGGCTCGCAGCCAGCCGCGCCTCCAGCTCCTTGATCTTTCCCTCGCAGCGCACCACCGAAATCTTGCCGTCCCTTCCGATCATGGCGACGCCGGCGCTGTCGTAGCCGCGGTATTCCAGGCGCTTCAGGCCTTCCACGATCACGTCCGTTCCGTCCGACTTGCCGATATAGCCTACGATGCCGCACATTGGTTTCCCTCTCATCGGTTTTCCGAGCTACCCCAATGGTTCCTGCACCTTCCGTCAATATGGGCCAGCCCATCCGGACCCGCAACCCAAAAAAGAAGCCCCCTCCGCACCGCACGGTGCGAAGGGGGCCCGCTTGTTCCAAGAGTCGGCGGATCTATCCGCGCTTTTCGGCCACCTTAAGCCGTGCCAAGGCGCGTTGCAAGGCAGCCTGTGCCCGGGCAAACTCAACCCGGTCCTTGGCCTCGCGAAGACGCCGCTCGGCCCGTTCCTTAGCGGCCTGCGCCCGAATGACGTCGATGTCGGTGGCTTCTTCCGCTGCGGTCGCCAGAATGGTCACCTTGTCCGGCAACACTTCCGCATAACCGCCCATGATGGCCACATAACGGGTGCTGTTCCCGACCTTGAAGCGCAGCTCACCCACCTTGAGCTTGGTCAAAAAGGGGATGTGGTTGTGCAACACCCCGAATTCGCCCATCTCCCCGGGGGCCACCACCATGTCCACCTCTTCGCTCAGCACCTTCCGAACGGGCGTAACAATCTCCAATAGCAGTTTTTCGGCCATATTCATCACCACTCGCTAGCTGGTTTAAGCGGCTGCCATCTGCTTGGCCTTTTCAACCGCCTCTTCGATGCCGCCCACCATGTAGAAGGCCTGTTCCGGCAGGTCGTCGTACTTGCCTTCGACGATCTCCTTGAACCCGCGGATGGTGTCCTCGAGCTTCACATACTTGCCCTCGACACCCGTGAACTGGGCGGCCACGTGGAACGGCTGGGACAGGAACCTCTGGATCTTCCGAGCACGCCCCACGATGATCTTGTCCTCTTCGGACAGTTCGTCCATACCCAGGATGGCAATGATGTCCTGCAGGTCCTTGTACTTCTGCAGAATCTGCTGCACCTGGCGCGCCGTCGAGTAATGTTCCTCACCCAGCACATTGGGGTCCAGGATTCGGGACGTGGAGTCCAGGGGGTCCACCGCCGGGTAGATACCCAGCTCGGCAATCTGACGGGAGAGCACCACGGTGCCGTCCAAGTGGGCGAACGTGGTGGCCGGAGCCGGGTCGGTCAAGTCGTCGGCGGGCACGTACACGCACTGGACCGAGGTGATGGATCCCTTCGTGGTGGAGGTGATCCGTTCCTGCAATTCGCCCAGGTCGGTCCCCAGAGTGGGCTGGTAGCCCACTGCGGAAGGCATGCGGCCGAGCAGTGCGGACACCTCGGCACCCGCCTGGGTGAACCGGAAGATGTTGTCGATGAAGAGCAGCACGTCTTGGCCTTCCACATCGCGGAAGTACTCGGCCACGGTAAGGGCCGACAGCGCCACTCGAGCACGCGCTCCGGGAGGCTCCGTCATCTGGCCGTAGACCAGGCCGGCGCGAGGAAGAACGCCGGATTCCTTCATTTCCAGGTACAGGTCGTTCCCCTCGCGGGTGCGCTCACCCACGCCGGCGAACACCGAGATACCGCCGTGCTGCATGGCGATGTTGTGGATCATTTCCATCATGATAACCGTCTTGCCCACGCCGGCGCCGCCGAACATGCCCATCTTGCCACCGCGGGGAAAGGGCACCAAGAGGTCGATCACCTTGACACCCGTTTCCAAGACGTTCACCGAGGTATCCTGCTCCGTGAAGCTGGGCGCCGGCCGGTGAATGGGAAAATACTCGTCGGCGTCCACCGGGCCCACGCCGTCCACCGGGCGGCCCACCACGTTGAGCACGCGGCCGAGGACCTTCTTGCCCACGGGCATCTGGATGGGCTTTCCGGTGTCCTTCACCGGCATGCCACGCACCAGACCGTCGGTCAGGTCCATGGCGATGGTGCGCACCACGTTATCCCCCAGATGCTGGGCAACTTCGAGAACAAGATTGTCTTCCTCGTCGCTGAGGCCCGGGTTGCTCACCAGCAGAGCTGTGAGGATGGCTGGGAGCTTCCCTTCTTCGAACTCCACGTCAACGACGTTACCGATAACCTGTACAATCCTTCCGATATTCATGTGGCCCGATACCTCCTTCGTCTGTCCGAACCATCGACTACTTCTTGAGCGCCTCCGCGCCACCAACGATGTCCATCAGTTCCTTGGTGATGGACGCCTGCCGCGCCTTGTTGTACGTGAGCGTCAGGTCCCTCACCATGTCCTTGCAGTTGTTGGTGGCGTTTTCCATCGCCGTCATTCGCGCCGCGTGCTCGCTGACCGCCGTCATATAGAAGCAATCCAGCAACTGGTTGTACACGTAGTTGGGAAGCAGGTCGTTGAGCAGCTCATGATGCGATGGTTCAAAGATATACTCGCGGCCACCTTCCAACTCGTCCTGCTGTTCCGGCACGATGGGCAGGAGCCGAATCACGGTAGGTTCCTGCTTAACCATGCTGCGGAAATGACTGTAGATCACATAGACTTCGTCCGCGTCACCATCCAGAAAGAGCTCGATGAGCTGTCGGCCGAGCTGAAAAGCATCGTCGTAATTGGGCTTGTTCAGCAGCCCGGTCAGCTCTCGGCGGATGGGATAGCGACGCCGCTTGAAATAGTCCCGGCCTTTGCGCCCGGCGGCCGTCATGGAGACTTCGACCCCCTCGGACTGCTTGCGGTCGATGAACCGCTCCGCCGTGACTATCAGGTTGTTGTTGAAGCTGCCGCAGAGACCCCGGTCCGCAGTCAACAACACCAGTTCGACCTTCTTCACCTCTTCGCGAGGCGTCATGAGCTCGAAGGTGCCATCCTGCTCCACGCCGGCTGCAAGCCTTCCAATCACCTCGCGGAACTTCTCCGCGTAGACCCGGAAGCGCTCCATGTTTTCCTGGGCGCCGCGCAATTTAGCGGCCGCCACCATGTTCATGGCCTTGGTGATTTGCGAGGTCTTCTTTACGGCATCAATTTTTCTCTTGATGTCCCGTAGGGTTGCCATATCAGCCTCTCTGCCCCGTGCGCGATTTAAGCTTGAAAGACCCCTGCAAACTCTTCCAGCGCCTTGGCCATCTTCTTGTCCAGCTCATCGTCGATGTCGTTCTTTTCCTTGAGCTCCGCAAAGATCTCAGGGTACTTGCGCTCGACGAACGACAGCATCTGAGCCTCGTACTCACTCACCTTGTCCACGGGAATCTTGTCCAGATATCCGCGGGTACCCGAGTAGAGGGACATGACCATCTTCTCGGCCGGCATGGGCTGGTACTGGGGCTGCTTGAGCAGTTCCACCAGGCGCATACCGCGATTGAGCTGTTGCTGCGTGGACTTGTCCAGGTCACTTCCGAACTTGGCGAAGGCTTCCAGTTCACGGTACTGGGCCAGGTCGAGGCGCAGGCGTCCGGCCACCTTCTTCATGGCCTTGGTCTGGGCCGCGCCACCCACGCGGGAAACCGACAAACCGACGTTGATGGCCGGACGGACACCGGCGAAGAAGAGGCCCGGCTCCAGGTAGATCTGGCCGTCGGTAATCGAGATCACGTTGGTGGGGATGTAGGCCGAAACGTCGCCGGCCTGGGTCTCGATGATGGGAAGGGCCGTGAGGGACCCGCCGCCCAATTCATCGTTGAGCTTGGCCGCGCGCTCCAGCAAGCGGGAGTGGTTGTAGAAGATGTCGCCGGGATAGGCCTCGCGCGCGGGGGGCCGACGCAGGAGCAGCGACACCTGGCGGTAGGCGGCCGCCTGCTTGGACAGGTCGTCGTAGATGATCAGGGCGTGGCGACCGTTGTCGCGATAGTACTCGCCCATGGCGCATCCGGCGTAAGGGGCGATGTATTGAAGCGGCGCCGGGTCGCTGGCACAGGCCGATACGACCACCGTGTACTCCATGGCACCATGACGGCGGAGCGTCTCCACCACCTGGGCCACCGTGGATTTCTTCTGGCCCACCGCCACGTAGATACAGATGACACCGCTGTCCTTCTGGTTCAGGATGGCGTCCACCGCGATGGCGGTCTTACCGATCTGGCGGTCGCCGATGATCAGCTCACGCTGGCCGCGGCCCACCGGCGTCATGGCATCGATGGCCTTGAGCCCGGTATACATGGGCTCATGAACCGGCTGACGCGCGATGACGCCCGGCGCGATCCGCTCGATACGGGAGAACTCCTTGGCCTCGATGGGGCCCTTGCCGTCCAGCGGATTGCCCACCGGGTCGATGATGCGGCCGATGACCGCGTCACCCACCGGCACTTCGGCGATGCGCCCCGTCCTGCGGACCTCCGAACCCTCCTTGATGTGGATGTCTTCACCCATGATGGCGACACCCACGTTGTCTTCTTCCAGGTTCAGGGCCAGGCCGTAGATGGAACCATGCTCCGTAGGGAACTCAAGCAATTCCATGGACATGCACTTTTCCACGCCGTATACGCGGGCGATACCGTCACCCACGGACAGCACACGTCCGGTCTCGCTGAGCTCAACCTTCTTCTCGTAGTCCTTGATCTGCTCGCGAATAATCTGGCTTATTTCTTCTGCTCTGATCTCCATTAACCCAGCTCACCCCTTTTCAAAGATTCTTTGATTGCCTGCAACTGCGACCTCACACTCCCGTCTATCACCAAGTCGCCGATCTGAGCCACAACACCCCCGATCAGACCAGGGTCTTGCTGAAACTCCACGACGACTTTTTTACCCGTCACTTTGCTGAGCGTGTCGGCGATCTTCTTGACGGAATCTTCGTCCAGCTTGACCGCCGCACTCACCCGAGCACGGGCCACGTTGTTGTGATCGTCCACCAGTTTCTGGAAGTAGTCTCGAATCTCCGGGAGGTGCCGCACCCGATCCTTGGCCACCAGAAGATCCCCAAAACTCTTCATGACCGCGCTCATCTCGGCCTTTTCCGCAATGGCGCGAAAGACGGCCTTCTTGGCATCTTCCGGATACAGGGGGTTGGCAAGGGCGTCCATCAGGTCGGGATTCTGTTCGAGGAGCTGTGTCAGATCGCTCAGCTCTTTGCCGTACTCCTCCAGCTTCCCGTCCTCCAGGGCGAGACCGAAAAGGGCCTTGGCGTATCTTTTGGCAACGATTAGGTTCTTCACTTTGCCTCCACCGCCTTTGTCATGAATTCATCCACCAAGCGATCCTGATCCTCGGGCCGAATATTTTTCTTGAGGAGATCCTCCGCCGCATTGACGGACAGCTCGGCGATCTCCTCTTGCAAGCTCTCCTTGGCCGCCTTGATCTCCTGCTGAATCGCCAGCTTGGCCTGCTCCTTAATATAGGCCGCCTGCTTTTCGGCGGCTTCCACGATCTTGCGCTTTTCCGCTTCGCCCTCCTGGATGTACTCGGCCAGAATCTTTTCGGTTTCCTTGTCCAAGGCCGCCAGCTTGGCCTTGTACTCGGCCGCCTTGCTTTCAGCTTCCTTCTTTTGCTGTTCCAGTTCCGCCAGGAGACGCTGGATGTTTTCCCTGCGCGAGGCGAAGAAGTTCGTCACGGGCTTTTTCAAAAGCTTTACCAAGATCGCCAGCATGATAGCAAAGTTCATGAGCCGCAGGAAAAAGTCCTTCCAAGGGAGCCCACCCCCATGACCTCCCCCCTCGGCCGCAAGCACGGCCGTAGCAGTCAACACACTTGAAACAAGAACAAACAGCCCCGTCGCACGGCACCTTCTCATTGAACGCCCCTCAACGCAGTTAGGACCCATGGTGATCGCCTAGAGACTCCGCCCCAGTATTCTCTGGGCCATTTCCCGGGAAAATTCCTGGATCTGCCGCTCCAGCTCAGCCCGAACAGCCCCGATTTCCTGCCGCACCTTCTCCCGGACAGCCTGCACTTCCTGGGCGGCTTCCCGGCCCGCCCTTTCCAGCAACTCTTTTTCGTACTGGTAGGCGTTTTCTTTGAGCTCCTGAACCTTCCGGCGACCCGCCTCCCGGGCGGCCCGCAGCTTCTCCTCAAATTCCTGCACCGCCGCCTGAGCGGCCTGATCGGCCTTGTCGATACTCTCCCTCTGCTGAGCCACCAGCTCATTGCGCTGAGCCACCAGACGCCGGATGGGCCGATAGAGGACCAGGTTCATCAGGAACAGGAGAACCAGGAAATTGGCCATCTGGATCAACAAGGTCACATCAACATTGATCATTTCCCGTCACCCTCACTTCCCATGTGATGTGTTCTGGCGGGCGCCTCGCCCATGTACACGCATTCACTCGTACAATCTTTGGATCGCCTAGGCTCTTTCCCAAGCCGCGCATTGGGCAAAAGGCCCAGATAGCGCCAGTGCTTAGCACATCTTCCGGGGGTTGGCAAGGAAAAAAGTAAAAAAAATCACAATGCCCCTTTTGGTTCAAATCCGGGGTGTTGCGACGTCAGGGCGGGTGAAAAACGTAGCGTCTCATAGACACATTTTCAATGAGGCCCACGGCCACGCAAAGCATCAACAAAGAGGACCCTCCGTAGCTCACGAACGGAAGGGTGATTCCCACCACGGGCAGAAGGCCCAGGACCATTCCTATGTTGATGAGCAACTGCCACGTGATGAGCGAAGTCAGGCCTACCACCAGAAAGGATCCGAACCGGTCCTTGGACCGCAGGGCCACTCGGATACAGGCCACGATCAGCAGCGCAAAAAGGCAGATCAGAACGACGCATCCCAGAAACCCCCACTCCTCCGCCCAGACCGAAAAGATGAAGTCGGTGTGCTTTTCCGGGAGGAACTTCAGCTTGTTTTGGGTCCCATTGAGGAAACCCTTGCCCCAAAGCATGCCCGAACCCACCGCCACTTTGGACTGGATGATGTGATAGCCTTTGCCCGTTGGGTCCTTTTCAGGGGAAAGCACCATGAGGACCCTCTGCCTCTGATAATCTTTGAGCACGTAATGCCAGATGGGATAAAGGCTCACCAGGCCGATGACAGCCGCAGCAACAAGGTACCGCCAGCGCAGACCAATAAAAAACACCATGGTACCGGCGACGATGAGGAGGCACAAGGAGGTTCCCAGATCCGGCTCCAACAAAATGAGCAAGGCGGGCACAAAGGCAAAGACCATGGCCGGCACCAGTCGTCCGAGCCCGGGGTAAGGCGGAATGTCCTGGGACGAAAAATAGCGGGCCAGCTGGATGATGAGCGCGATTTTCATGAATTCGGAAGGCTGCACATTGACGCCCCCCAGATCCAGCCATCGGCGTGATCCTTTCACCTCCCCGCCCACGAACAGGACGAGCACCAGCGCTGCCACCCCCACAGCGTAGATCCAGGGGCCCCACTCCCGAAGCTTCTGATAGTCCACCAGCAAAGCCGCCACCAGACAACAGCATCCCATGGCAAACCACACAAGCTGCTTGACGAAAAGATTGTGGGACGGGTTGACCTGAATCTGCAGGTAAAGGGCACTGTAGAGCCCCACGAGCCCCAGACAGCCTATGATCGAAAAAAGCAGCAGGATCGACCAATCGAAGTTTTCAACAAGCCTTCTGTCAATCACCTGCCCACGGCCCCTCTGCGACGGTTTCCTTCTGGTCGTTGCCTTCCACGGACCCCGCCAATCCCCTTTTTCCCAGATAGGACAGTATCACTTTCTGCGCCAGCGGGGCGGCAGCCGAAGATCCGTGTCCTCCATGCTCCACAAGGACCGACACGACTATCTCCGGATTATCAGCGGGGGCGTAGCCCACGAACCATGCATGATCCCTGTGCATATCCTTGACGACCTTTTCCAGAAGCTTACGGCTCACCCCCTCGGGCATACGCACGACCTGTGCCGTGCCCGTCTTACCGGCTATCCGGATCCCTTTCACATGGATGCGGTGGGCCGTTCCACGTTCATGACCGACGACCCCTTCGAGGGCTTTGCTGATCAAGTCCAGATTCTTCCTGTGGACGGGGAGCTTGCGTCGAGGGGACGCCGAGGGCAGGAAGTGGTCGTCAGCGGTGGAGGAGGCTTCGATGCGGGTCACAATGCGAGGCTCCATGAGCACGCCCCCGTTGGCCAAGGCCGCATAAGCCATGGCCGCCTGCAACGGCGTCACCAGATTGAAGCCCTGTCCGATGGCGATGGCAAGCGTCTCTCCTTTTTGCCAGCCGATGCCTTTGGTCGTCTTCTTCCACTCCCGAGTGGGCACCAGCCCGGACCGCTCTCCCGGTAAATCAATACCGGTCTTTTGACCAAACCCGAACATCTTGACGTATTTTGCTATTGTGTCAACTCCGAGTTTGAGGCCCACCTGGTAGAAGTAGACATCGCACGACTGGACGACGGCGTGGTACAGGTTCATGTGCCCATGCCCCCAATCACGCCAGCATCGGAACTTTCTTGTTCCCAGTTGCATCCAGCCGGGGCAGAAGATTTCCGTTGTCGGATCCACCACGCCCTCTTCGAGGGCCGCAAGGGCCACGAACGGCTTATGGGTGGAGCCGGGGGGATAGGATGATGCGATGGCCCGATTCAACAGCGGGTGGGAAATGTCGTTGATCAGGGCCTTCCATTCGTCGGTCGACATGCCTCTGACGAACTTTTCCTGGTCGTAGGCGGGACTGCTGGCCATCGCCAGCACTTCACCGGTGCGCGGGTCCACGGCGACGATGGCCCCGATCTGATCGCGCAGACATTCCTCCGCCGTGCGCTGAACATCCAGATCAATGGTCAGCCACACGTTGCGGCCCGGAATGGAGAGCTTCTCGTCCAGGGATCGTATCTGACGTCCAAGGGCGTCCACCTCCACCTGTCTCCATCCCGCCTCGCCATGGAGGAGCGCTTCGAAGGTCTTCTCCACCCCGCCCTTGCCGATAAACTCGCCCGCCTGATAGCCGCGAAAGGCTTCATCCTTCAGCTCGTCTTCCGAGATTTCACCGAGGTATCCGATGAGGTGAGCCGCCGTTCCGTTCCACCGGTAGCTGCGTTTCGGCTCCACCTCGATATACACTCCGGGAAGTCGCAACCGGCGGGCTTCCAGCCTCGCCAGCGCGTCCCGATCCAAATCTTCCAGCAGCCGGATCGGCTCGAAGGGCCTTTTGTCCTTGTTGGCTTCGAGGGCGTCGAGGAGCTCGCGCAGGGGCCTCCGGCAGATACGGGCCAGCTCCTCCAGGATCCGCTCCACCTCTTCGGGTGCCTTGATATCCTCCCGGACCAGCATGAGGTGATAAGCGGGACGATTCTCCACCAAGGGGGTGCCGTTTCGATCGAAGATGAGCCCTCGCGGCGCACGAACGGCCGTGATCCGGATGCGATTGCTTTCGGAGATCTCTCGAAAATGAGCTCCGTTGAGCACTTGGAGGTACCACAGCCGCAATACGTACCCGGCCAGGACCAGAAGGAAAAAGGCGAGGATGATGCGGCACTGCCGTTCGAACAGGGCCCTCTCGTTGGTCTCCCATTGAATCAATTGGAGGCCTTTGGCGTCGGGGCGAACCAAGCGCTTGGATCGCCCCCCTGCTCGGCCGCGTGCCCGCGAACGAAACACCGTGCCCCGCCTCCTCATGCCTCGTCCACACCCAAGATGGCTCGAACGGGCACCATGACCAGCGGTGCCACCAGCAGGGACAGCCCCCCCTGGGCAAGAATCGTCATGAAGGTCGAAGCCAGCCGGCCCGCTCCCAGGGCCGCACCAGCCAACAGCAGTCCCTGGGCGACGACACACACCCCCACCACCAAGACCCTGTACTGGAGCCGACCCATGTCCAGGTGGCGGGCCGCAAAGCCCTGAAGACCGACGGCAAATAGATACGATCCCACATGTCCGCCCCAGAACCGCCCACTGAAAGCGTCCACCACATATCCCCACAGGAACGCCCACGCCAAGGCACCGCTTGTGGGAACCAGGGACGCGATCTCCACGCAGACGGGCACCATCAGATTGAGGCGAAAGTGAGGAGAATCCAATGGCGCAATGACCTTCACCTGGACGAGAAAAACGATGAGCGTATAGCCCACACCGACCGCGGCCAGGCTCACCCAGGGAACTTGGCCTTTCTCTTTCGAAATCATGAGTGCCATAGACGTCGCCTACTTCTCCACATGCGGTCCCGGGGGGACCAACGGGGCCTTGGGGTGGGGTGAGGACGTAATAACCAAAACCTCTTCCACGGAGGTGAGGTTGACCACGGGAACAACCACAACCTGTTGGAAGAGAGCGGCGGGATCCTTGCTCACTTGCTGGACCACCCCCAGTCGCAGTCCTCCCGGGAAGATGCCGTCCTTGCCGGAGGTCACCACCAGGTCTCCGGTGCGCACATCCTGATTGGCCCGGACATAGCGCAGAACGCAACTCTCCTCATCCCTGCCGCTGAGTATTCCGCGCACTCGATTCCGCTGGATCAGCGCGTCCACCGCACTTTCCCTGTCCGTTACCAGCAGAACCCTGGAATAGTTGTCCGAGACCTGCAGGACATGACCCACCACGCCCTCCTCGTTGACCACGGGCATATCTGCACGAATTCCGTCATTCAAACCCTTGTCGATCATGACCGTCTGGAACCAGCCAGTGGCATCGTGGACCACGATTCTAGCCGGCACCGTCTGCAAGCTCAGGCCCTCCCGAAAATCCAGGAGGCGTCGGAGCCTCTGGTTCTCAAGGAACGCCTCCCGGTAGCGGACCAGCTCACTTTCCAACCGGGCCAGCTCTTTCCTGAGCATTTCGTTCTGGCGCTGCACCTGCCGCAGGAAGACGTAGTGCTTGAGCCAGCCGTCCACGGTGTTTCCCACCGCTTGGGTCAGCCGCAAAAGGGGCCCCAGGGTTTCCACCACTCCCCGTTGCAAAGGATCCATTCGTTCGGGAACCTTGAAGCTAAGAGACAAGACGTAGAAGAAAACCCCGCCGATCAGCAGGGCAAAGAGGACAACGCGCAGCTTGCGCAGCCAATCCGGCATTTTCCAGTCACCTTTACCGAAACTTCCTGTGGAGGCGTCACCGGACTTCTTCCTGGGAGGGCCCAAGTGGACGGATTATATGGTCGGCCCAGGGCGGACCTCAGCTGAGAACCTCTTTCAGCACCTCGATATCTTCCAAGGCCTTGCCCGACCCCAACACCACCGTGGACATGGGATCCTCGGTGAGGGTCACGGGCAAGCCCGTTTCCAGGCGAAGCAGATGGTCCAGGTTGCGGAGCAGCGCTCCGCCGCCGGTCAGCACGATCCCGCGGTCCACGATGTCCGCCGCCAGCTCGGGAGGCGTCTGCTCCAGGGCGATCTTGATGGTCTCCACGATGCTGTCCACCTGCTCCTGGATGGATTCCCGCACTTCCTCCGAGTTGATCTCGATGGTCTTGGGAATGCCGCTGACCAGGTCGCGCCCCTTGATGTGCATGGTCTCCACCTCTTCGGTGGGATAGGCGTTGCCGATGGTCACCTTGATCAGTTCCGCCGTCCGCTCCCCGATGAGCAGGTTGTACTTGCGCTTGATGTGTTGCAGGATCGCCAGATCCATCTTGTCTCCACCGACGCGAACGGAGCGGCTGTAGACGATGCCCGCCAGGCTGATGACGGCCACCTCGGTGGTCCCGCCTCCGATGTCCACAATCATGTTGCAGACCGGCTCCGTGATGGGGAGCCCCGCGCCGATGGCAGCCGCCATGGGCTCTTCGATCAGATAGACTTCCCGCGCCCCGGCCGATTCGGCAGACTCGCGCACGGCCCTTCGCTCCACCTGAGTGACTCCCGAGGGAACACAGACGATGATCCGCGGGCGGACCAGGCTCCGGCGGTTATGCACTTTGCGAATGAAGTAGCGGAGCATGGCCTCGGCCACTTCGAAATCCGCGATGACGCCATCCTTCATGGGCCGGATGGCCACGATGTTGCCCGGAGTTTTCCCGAGCATCAGCTTGGCGTCTTTGCCCACGGCGACCACCTGGGTGTTCTGGCCGTTGGTGCGGCGTACGGCCACCACCGAGGGTTCGCAAAGCACGATGCCTTTCCCCCTGACATAGACCAAGGTATTAGCCGTGCCCAGATCGATAGCCAGATCGTTTGAAAACCAGCCCAGAACGCGGTTCAGGAACATAAGGCTTCCCTCTCTGTGTGGAGTCGAAACAGGTCATGACTTCCTATCATTTCACCTCGTGATCTGCAACGGGTTTGTATGCACCAAGTTTGTGTGGACACGGCCGGGCGTCCGGAATGAAAATAAGAAAGCGAATCGGCTTGCCGCCGGAGCCCGACACGACGACGCCGAGGGCAAGAGAAACCACTCGGGAGGTCCCATGAAAATCGCCTTGCTCCAACTGCCCGTTCCATCCCACCAGACGGACTACCCGTCGGAAAACATCCCGCTGGGACCGGCCTATCTTGCCGGATATGCCCGGACATTGCCACAATCCGTTGCCGTGGAGCTCCCACCGGGGGACGTGCTCAACGAGGCGGGAGACGCGGGCCTCCTGGACTGGCTGGAAGGCCTGCGGCCCCATGTGGTCGGGTTCGGCTGCTACGTGTGGAACGTGGAACGCTCGATCCACCTGGCCCGCCGCATCAAGGAAAGGCATCCGGAAACGGTCGTGGTCTTCGGAGGCCCGGAAGTCAACCGGGACAACGATTTCCTCCTGGGCCATCCCTTTTTCGACTACGGCGTGGTGGGGGAAGGGGAGCAGACCTTCGCGGAACTCATGCAAGCGCTTTCCGCCCCGGGAGCGGACATGACCGCCATTGCGGGGCTCCTGCTGCGCCACGAGGGCCGGTGGATCGCCACGGCGCCCCGCCCCCTTCTCGCCTCCCTGGATGCCATCCCCTCGCCTTATCTGGAAGGAACCCTGGGGCCCTCGGCCGCGGGCACGGTCATCCTGGAAACGGTCCGGGGCTGCCCCTACCGGTGCGCCTACTGCTACTACCACAAGAGCTATCCCCGCCCTCGCCCCTTCGCCCTGGAACGGGTCCGCCGCGAGCTTTTCTGGGCCGCCGAACAGGGCGTGGAGGAGGTCTATTTCCTCGATCCCTGCTTTGCGCGCCGGCCGAACCTGGAGGCGCTCATTCGGGCGATGGAGGAGGCCCGCGCCCTCTTTCCCCTGCGATTCCAGGCGGAACTCAACGCGGAAGACTGTACGGACGACCGCATCGGGCGCCTGGCCCGTGCGGGCCTCCAGCAGGTGGAGGTGGGGCTTCAGTCCATCAACCCCAGGGCTCTTGCGGCCGTGGGGCGCCGGTTCGACCGGGATCGGTTCGTTCATTCGGTTCGCCGCATGCGCCGGGAAGGCATGTCGGTCATGGTGGACATCATGGTGGGCCTTCCCCACGACACGGTGGAGGACGTGAAGCGGGCGGTGGATTTCGTGGCGGAAAAGGATCTTTTCGACGAATTGAGTCTCTACCCGCTGAGCGTTCTGCCCGGCACCAGCCTCCGCCAGAAGGCCCGGGAACTGGGGATCCGTTACCTTCCCGAGCCGCCCTATTACGTCCTGAGCACCCCCCACATGAGTTCGGACGACATCCGCCATGCGTTCGAATATGCGGAACGGGCCACCGGCATCGACTTCTTTCCGGTGGAGGTGCCGCAAGCCGCCCTGAGGCCGGAAGCTCCCAGCCATTCCCGGCGCAGGGCTTTCCCGGGGACCGAACACCCGGGAAACACCCTCACCGTCCACCTGGAAACCGCCGACGACCTTTCGGGCCCCGGCGGGCATGCCCTGGCGGAGGCCCTGGAAAGGAACCCTCACACTCTGCTGACCCTGGTGGTGGATGAAAACCACCTGGACTGGGAAAAGATTCACGCCTGGGCGGCCCGTTTGCTGTCCGGGCGAAGCCACGTGATGGATCGGGAGTATTTTTCGACGCTGGACCCGCTCCGATCGGTGCAGCTCCTGGTGCGTTTCGCCGCACCGGGGGGAAGACACGTTCTCCTTCGCATCCCGCTCCGCCCCCATCCGATCGAAGCGGAAGGGGAATCTTCCGGCGAGTTTCCGGACACGTCCCGGCAGGCCTGGGTGGGCTTTCCGCCGGACTTCCCCGAGGAAGAAGAAGACGCCTTCCTGGAAAGGATCTGGCAGCGGTGCCCTCCCCACATCCGGCGCCTTCGCATCGGGGAACTGAACTGAGACCGGGGTGTTTCCTCCCCGGCCTCGCTGCCGTCACGACTTGAGCTGCTCGAGGATCAGCCGGGCCACCTTCCGGCCGGAAAGCAGCATGCCTCCGAAGACAGGGCCCATGCGCGGCCCTCCGAAGGTGGCATTGGCCGCCATCCCCGCCACGTACAAGCCCGGGTAGACCTCGCGGGTGTTTTCCAGGGTCAGCCGCTCCGCCTCCTCGGCCCACATGGAACGCTCCCCCTCCCGCTTGCCGCTGGGCGTCAAAAGGGATCCCGGAACCTTCCGCTCCACCACCTTCACCACTTCCGTGTCGTGCCCCGTGGCGTCCACAACAACCCGACACCGCACGGCCAAGGGATCCACGTGCAGCCCGGCCATTTCCACGGCCGACCAGTTGAGCACCAAGCCCATGATCCGTTCCGGCCGCATCAGGACGTCTTCGACGCTCACGCCGTTGAAGATCCGGGCACCCGCCTTGACACATCGACTGGTGAGGGTGGAAACGGCTTCCACGGCGTCCGCCGTATAGTATCCTTCCTGGTAAAGCTGAGCGGTGATGCCCACCCGGTCCAGGACGGCCTTGGCTTCTTCCTGCACCACGATCTCGTTGAAGAGCATGCCACCGCCCCACATGCCCCCGCCCACGCTGAGTTTTCTCTCGAAAAGAGCCACCCGTGTCCCCGCTTCGGCCAGAAGCATTCCGGCCACGAGCCCCGACGGGCCCGCCCCCACGATGGCCACATCCAAATCGATGGCCGCCTTGAGTTTGTGGAAATAGCGATCCACGATGGCCCGGGTGATGATCCTTTCATCCAGTCCCATGCTTTATCCCTCCCTTTACGCGATGGCTTGGCGAACGATCTTGACCGCACACAGTTTGCCGCACATGGTGCAGGCCTCCCGGTCTTCCGCCACCTGGAGGCGCCGCCGGACCAGGTCCGGATCCAGGGCCGCCGCCACCACCCCGTCCCAGTCCAACGCCTGCCGGCATCGAGACATGGCCTCATCCCGCTGCCTCGCTCCGCCAATCCCCTTGGCGAGATCTGCCACGTGGGCGGCGATGCGGGCGGCCATGACCCCCTGATACACGTCGTCTTCCGTGGGAAGCCCCAGGTGCTCCGCCGGGGTCACGTAGCAGAGGAAGTCCGCTCCGGCGGCCCCGGCCAGGGCTCCCCCGATGGCGGCCGTGATGTGGTCGTAGCCCGCCGCGATGTCGGTGGGCAGGGGCCCGAGCACGTAAAAGGGCGCGCCGTCGCAGAGCTTCTTCTGGAGCTGCACGTGGGACTGGATGTGTTCCAGCGGCACATGACCCGGCCCCTCGATCATGACCTGAACGCCACGCTCCCTGGCCCTCCGGGCCAGCTCGGCCAGGATCATCAACTCCTCGATCTGGGCCCCGTCGATGGCATCGGCGATGGTCCCCGGCCGGAACCCGTCCCCCAGGCTCAGGGTCACGTCATGTTCATGGGCGATGGCCAGCAGGTCGTCGAAGTTTTCGTAAAGCGGGTTTTCCTTGCGGTTCCTTCGCATCCAATACATGTGGATGGAGCCTCCGCGGCTCACGCACGGCATGATCCGCTGGAAGTGCTCCAGCTTCCGGACCGACGCCAGCGTCACCCCGCAATGGACGGTGATGTAGTCCACCCCCTGCCGGCACTGCTCCTCGATCCCCCGAAGGAGGGCGTCGCCGTCCATCTTTTCCAGCGGCACGCTTTTCCGGACCATTTCGGTGGCGATGCCGTAGATGGGCACCGTTCCCACCATGGTGCCGGCCTCTTCCAGGTACATGGAACGGAGGGCCTGGAGGTCGCCGCCGGTGGAAAGGTCCATGACGGAATCGGCCCGAGCCCGGATGGCAGCCTCCAGCTTGCGGCGCTCCAGATCCATGTCGGCGCATTCACCGCTGGTGCCCAGGTTGGCGTTCACCTTGGTCCTGAGCCCCCGGCCGATAGCCCGGACGGTTGGGAAGGAATGGTTTCGGTTCCGGGGAAGGACGGCATGGCCCGACGCGATGAGGTCCCGCAGGGTTTCTGCATCCACGGGTTCGTTCCGGGCGGCCGCCTCCATCTCCGGGGTCACGATGCCGGCCTTGGCAAAATCCAGTTGGGTCTTCATGGGTTCTCTCCTCCCCTTGTTCGCGGAGGAGGGACGGGGTGAGCAAAGGTCTCAAGAGAGGCACGAAAAAGGCCGCCTGGAAAGCGGCCGGGGGGTCATCTCTTCTCGATCCGCTCGCCAATCCCTCCGCCAGCATGACCTGGATCAGGTTCGAGGGGTGACTTCTCAGCCCTTTCCACGGGGAAAGGACGCCCCCTGGCGATCGCTAACAATGTCTTCTTAACACGTTCCGCTTAAAGAAAACAGCCCCGACTCCCGGGGGATTGTGCGTCAGCGGCACAGCCGCCCGGGAATCCGGGAATTCAGACTCTCTTCAGCCGCGGGGCTTCAGCCCCGCGGAAAGGGATTCTTGCAACTCCTTGGACTTGCGGGAAACACCCGAAAGCCCATCCGTCTTCCTCGGATCTTTTCGCAGCCCTGAAGGGCTGCGCTACAATGAAAAAGCCCGTGTGCTCCTTTCCGCACAAGCCCCTACCGGAGGCTGCCCGAGAATGCGGGGTTCCTGGGAGTGCGGGCCTCCGGCCCGCACGAGAAGCGGGCGAGACGCCCGCGCTCCCGGGGGAAAGGGCTTTCGGACACATTGTCAGACAGCCTCCTACCGGGCCTCGTCCTCCGGGTCGGGACCCGGTTCCACGCCCAGGGATTCCAGGGCCTTTCGCAGGGCGTGTTTGTGCACGTCGGCGGCGAAGTGTACCGGGCTTTTGCCGTAGAGCGGATCCCAGTTGGACGGGTCCGCCGAGCAGAAGTATTGGGTTTCCAGGCTGTAGCGCACCGGAGCCTCGTCCGCGGGGCATCCCACAATGCGCTGCGCCGCCTCCCACGTGGCGCCGCAGGGAGCCCCCCTCAGCACCTCCACGGCGGCGATCCGTCCGTCTTTCACGGTCACCTTCACCTCGGGTGCCCCAAACATCTGTTCATAGTCGCCCAGGCGGCCCGGCCTGGGAAGGCCGCATCAGGTGGGGGGGATGAAGACGCCGGGACCCTTGACCTTCTTTCCCGACGCCACCACGGGAACCCCCTGGGCCGCGCACCGCTTGGCAAGGTCTTCGGACAAATCCGGGTGTTTGAGAAAGTCCAGGACCAGGTCCGCTTCGATCTTTTCCGGCAGATACCCGTCCGTATCGTCCAGGACAGGCGGCAGGGGCTCGTCGATGGAGTGGACCCGGATCCGGAAGCGATCCCCGCCGTACCGGCGAAGGCCCGCGATCTTGGCCTCGCCGCTTCCTTTCTGCTGAAAGACGAGAATCCTCTGGGGGGCTTCCCGCCGGCTGTTTTCACACTTTTCCGTCATCGCCCCATGGCCTTTTCGATCTTGGCCCAGGAATCGCGCAGGGAAACCGTCCGGTTGAAGACCAGCCGGTCCGGAGCGCTGTCCCGGATGTCCACGCAGAAGTAGCCCAGCCGCTCGAACTGGTAGCGGGACCCGGGCCGGGCCCCCTGGAGGCTCGGCTCCACCAGACAGTGGTCGAGTTCCACCAGGGATTCGGGGTTGATGTAATCCAGGAAGGTCTTTCCTTCTTCCACGTCGTTGGGATTTTCCCGGGTGAACAGCCGGTCGTAGAGGCGCACCCGGGCGGGGACGGCATGGCGGGCCGACACCCAGTGGATGGTTCCCTTGACTTTGCGCCCGTCCGGCGACCAGCCCCCGCGGGTGGCGGGATCGTAGGTGCAATGGATTTCCGAGATCTCTCCCGTGGCCGGGTCTTTGACCACGTCCACGCACTGGACGTAGTAGCCGTAGCGCAGGCGCACCTCCCGGCCGGGGGCGAGCCGGAAGTATTTTTTCGGGGGATCCTCGCGGAAATCGTCCCGTTCGATGTAGAGCTCGCGGCAGAAGGGGACCTTGCGTGTTCCCATGGACGGGTCTTCCGGGTTGTTCACCGCCTCCAGCTCTTCCACCTGGTCTTCGGGATAGTTCACGATGACCACCTTGAGGGGCCTAAGGACCCCCATGACCCGCGGAGCCCGCTTGTTCAGGTCCTCGCGGATGCAGTGTTCCAGGAGCGCGATGTCCACCACGCTGTCGCGCTTGGCCACCCCGATCCGTTCGCAGAAGGTGCGGATGGACTCGGGCGTGTAGCCCCGCCGGCGGAACCCGGAGATGGTGGGCATGCGCGGGTCGTCCCATCCGGAAACCAGGCCTTCCTCCACCAGCTGGATGAGCTTTCGCTTGCTCAGCACCGTGTAGCTCAGGTTCAACCGGGCGAACTCGATCTGCCGGGGATGGTAGACCTCCAGTTCGTCCAGGAACCAGTCGTAGAGAGGCCGATGGTCCTCGAATTCCAGGGTGCAGATGGAGTGGGTGATCCCCTCGATGGAATCGGACAGGCAGTGGGCGAAGTCGTACATGGGATAGATGCACCACTTGTCCCCCGTGCGGTGGTGAGTCGCCTTTTTGATGCGGTAGATCACCGGGTCCCGCAGGTTGAGATTGGGGGAGGCCATGTCGATCTTGGCCCGGAGCACGCACTGGCCTTCCTCGAATTCTCCCGCTCGCATCCTCTCGAAAAGATCCAGGTTTTCCTCCACCGAACGGTTCCGGTAGGGGCTTTCCTTGCCGGGTTCGGTGAGCGTGCCCCGGTACTGGCGGATTTCTTCCGGGCTCAGGCTGTCCACATACGCCTTGCCCTTCTTGATGAGCTCCACGGCGTACTGGTAGAGCCGGTCGAAGTAGTCGGACGCATAGAAGAGGCGCTCTCCCCAGTCGAAGCCCAGCCAGCGCACATCCTCCTGGATGGACTCCACGTATTCCACGTCTTCCTTGGCGGGGTTGGTATCGTCGAAGCGCAGGTTGCACAGGCCGCCGTATTCCAGGGCCAGGCCGAAGTTGAGGCAGATGGACTTGGCATGGCCGATGTGCAGGTATCCGTTGGGTTCCGGAGGAAACCGCGTGTGGACCCGGCCGCCGTACTTGCCGGTCTTGAGGTCTTCTTCGATGATGTCCTTGATGAAGTTGGGCGGCGTGAAAGTCTCTTTTTCCGTATTCATAAGGCGTCTTCGTCCTCCCTCGGCCCCGGTGCGCCGCCGGGCGCCCTTTTCGAGCGCCGGCCGGTCTTCTCAAATTGTACGCTCTTTATCGGTTTTCCGCTCCTCTTTCAAGTTCCGCGGCAAGAAGCCCCTCCTGTTTGCCATCCCAAGGCCCCTTCGTCTATCTTGGAGCACCTCAACAATCGGAATGCCCATTGGCGGGGAGCATCATCATGGAAAAGATCTGCATTTTCACGACCGGCGGGACCATCGACAAGGTCTACTTCGACCAGATGAGCCGCTACGAAGTGGGGGAACCCCAGGTGGAAGTGATCCTGAAGGAAGCCAACGTGACGGTGGACTACGAAATCCGGCCTCTCCTGAGAAAGGACAGCCTGGATCTGACCGATGCGGACCGGGCCCTGATCCGCCGGGCCGTGGAAGAATGCGCCTCCAGCCGGATCGTCATCACCCACGGAACCGACACCATGAAGGAAACGGCCGAGAAGCTCCGGGGCATCCCGGGCAAGGTGATCGTGCTCACGGGGGCCATCGAACCCGCGCGCATCAAGTCGAGCGACGCCCCCTTCAACGTGGGCGCGGCCGTGGCCGCCGTCCAGACCCTGCCGCCCGGGGTCTACATCGCCATGAACGGACGAATCTTCGATCCCCGGAAGGTGCGGAAGAACCGGGAAGCCAACCGCTTCGAAGAGCTGGAAACGGAAGGGGTCGGCTGCCGGAGGCCGTAGGAGCCTGCCCGAGAAGGGCCTTTTCCTGGGAGCGCGGGCGTCTCGCCCGCTTCTCGTGCTGTCCGGAGGCCCGCACTCCCAGGGGAAAGTGCTTTCAGACCGATTGTCAGAAAGCCTCCTGGATGGCTTGATGATGAGGCGGAGCCCCGGATCAACAGATTGCGGGGCAGTGCCCTGCAAGCAGCCGTAGGGGCGGTTCGCGAACCGCCCCTCCATGGGAACATGATCCGCCAAAGGGCCAAAGGGGTTCTCGGAAGGGCCGCCCGGCGGTCTTCGGGATCAGACGGCCGTCAGGATTTCGTGGAGGCCCTCATCCCGGTAGCGAAGGAAGAACCGGCAGAAGGCCGCCACGATGAGCGCGTGGTTGATTTCCCCCCGGTCGATCAGGGCCGGGATCTGGGCCAGGGGGCGGGTGACCACCTCGATGTCCTCCATGTCGTCCGGGGACGGATCGCCCGTGCGGCGCACCCGGAGCGCCACGAAGGTGTGGCACAGGTTGCTTTGGATGGCCGGGTTGGGCTGCACGTACCCCAGGGAAACAAGGGATTCCGCCTCATAGCCCGTCTCTTCGCGAAGCTCGCGCCGGGCGGCTTCCTCCGGGGTGTCCCCGTCCTCCACCACGCCGCCCGGGATTTCTAGGGTCACGTCCCGGATACCGTGCCGGTACTGGCGGACCAGCACCACCTGGCTGTCGGCCGTGATGGGAATGACGTTCACCCAGGCGGGGGATTCCAGCACGAACACGTCGTGTTCCCGACCCGTGCGGGGGGACACCACCCGATCTTTTCGAAACCCCACAATCCGCGTTCCATTCCAGCGCTCACTGGAAAGGACGGTCCACTTCTTCGGCGCCATGCAACCCCCTCTTTCCCGCCGCCGGGGCCCGCCCGGCCATCCTGGCATTCTATCCGGAAAAAAGACCGGCCCTTCCCCGCCGGTCATCCTTGGGCCTTCGCCTTTTCGAAGGCCTCCACTTCGTCCATGACGTACCGGGCGCAATAGGCCATGGAGGGTGCTCCGCCCATGAGCACCGCCACGCCGGCCGCTTCCAGGATTTCCTCCCGGCTCGCCCCTTGTTCCATGGCCCCCTGCACGCTCCGGCGGATACAGGGCTCGCAGCGTAAGGCCGTGGCAATCCCCACCTGGATCAGCCGCTTGGTCTTGGCGCTCAAGACCCCATCCTCGATCACCGTGTCGTGGAGTCGGAAAAAGCTTTCCATCAGGCGCGGCGCGTTCTGCTGCAGCCTTTCCAGCGCGGCTTCCATGTTTTCCGCCATGATTGCTTCCCTCCTTCATTGGGTGCGCATTGTCCTTCCTGCCCGGCAGAGCGTCTTTGTCGACCCTTCCAGACTAAGCCATCCCGGGAATCGAGGCAACCATGGCGGATCCGGCCGTCCCGGGAGCGGCGCGCCGGAGCCGGGCAATTCCAATCCCTGCTTTTTCCTTGACAAAGCCCACGCCGTTTGCTACTCAATCGCGGCGTTTTCGAGAGCATCGAAGGCGCGCCTGAACTTGTTCCCCGGTAGCTCAATCGGCAGAGCGGGTGGCTGTTAACCACTAGGTTGGCGGTTCGAGTCCGTCCCGGGGAGCCACGAAAGCAAAGCTCGATCCGCTGCGATCGAGCTTTTTTATTTGTTAGAATGTCCCCTGCGGTTCGCCCGCATCTACCGTCGCCGGAGGGGCTCCACACTGGTATCACTCCCCAGTTGGAACACCGCATGGCCCGGCGCAAGACCCAGCTCCGCTACCAAGAAAAACATCCCGATAAGTTCTCAAGCGCTCGAAAAGAAAAGCCCGTCTTTTGCCAATCTCCTTAAAACCCCTCGGCCCCTCCACCTCCTCCCGACAACCCGGAACCGCGCAATCCCAAGCGGTTATTAATTTTAAATTTTGACGTCATTCTTTCATGCCCGCGTGCGCTCTTCCCGCACATTGCGGAACGCACGATCCGCAAAAGGATTGACACCCTTCGCACCACCTGCAATTTAAATCCCTTGGATGACGCACAACGGCACCAAAGGGGCCATGAGGCCTTAACCCCATCAGGTTTTCGCCATCCGTCGCCCTTTGCCGCAGGCTGGCGTTTCCGCTGTTGAGGCTGCGGGGTGTCACGGATGGCGCCAATAGGTTCCGCAATCACTTCCACCACAAGGAGGCGGCATGGCGATGGGCAAACCAAACGGAGCCAACCTGGGATTTGAGAACAAGCTCTGGGAGATGGCCGACAAACTCCGTGGCCACATGGACGCGGCCGAGTACAAGCATGTGGTGCTGGGCCTGATTTTCCTCAAATACATTTCCGACTCCTTCGAGGAAAAGTATCGGGAGCTCGAAGCCAAACAGGAAACGGAATACACCGACCCCGAAGACCGCGACGAGTACCTAGCCGCCAACATCTTCTGGGTGCCCCCGGAGGCGCGCTGGGAAAAGATTCAGGCCGCCGCGCCCCAGCCCACCATCGGCCGCGTGATCGACGAGGCCATGGCCGCCATCGAGCGGGAAAACCCCTCCCTCAAGGGCGTGCTGCCCAAGGATTACTCCCGCCCAACGCTGGACAAGGTGCGCCTGGGCGAGCTGGTGAAGCTCGTGGGCGACATCGACCTCAAGGCCAAAGAATCCGGCGTCAAGGATCCACTCGGCCGCGTGTACGAATATTTCCTGGCCCGCTTCGCCGCGGCCGAGGGCAAGGGCGGCGGCGAGTTCTACACACCGCAGTGCGTGGTGCAGCTCCTCGTGGAGATGATCGAGCCCTACCGCGGGCGCGTGTACGACCCCTGCTGCGGCTCGGGCGGCATGTTCGTGCAGTCGGAAAAGTTTGTGGAAGCCCACGGCGGCAAGCTCGGCGACATCGCCATCTACGGCCAGGAGTCGAACCCCACCACCTGGCGGCTTGCCAAGATGAACCTGGCCATCCGCCGCATTGACGCCGACCTTGGCCCGCACCATGCCGACACGTTCCACAACGACCTGCACAAAGACCTCAAGGCCGACTACCTGCTGGCCAATCCGCCCTTCAACATGACCGATTGGGGCGGCGAGCGCCTCACCGACGACCCGCGCTGGAAATTCGGCGTGCCGCCTGCGGGGAACGCCAACTACGCCTGGATCCAGCACTTCATCCACCACCTGGCGCCCAACGGCATCGCCGGCTTTGTGATGGCCAACGGCTCGCTCTCCACCTCCACCAACGCGGAGCTCGCCATCCGCTCTGGGCTAATCGAGGACGACCTGGTGGACTGCATCGTGGCGCTGCCGGGCCAGCTTTTCTACACCACGCAGATCCCGGTCTGCCTCTGGTTCGTCACCCGCAACAAGAAGGCCGACCCCAGACGCTGCTTCCGCGACCGCACCGGCGAAACGCTCTTCATCGACGCCCGCCGCATGGGGCGCCTGGTGGACCGCGTACACCGGGAGCTGACCCAGGAGGAAATCCGCCAGATCGCCGGTGTGTACCACGCCTGGAAGAAGGGCGAGGGGTACGAGGATAAACCCGGCTGGTGGAAGTCGGCCACCATCGAGGACATCCGCCAGCACGGCTACGTGCTCACTCCGGGGCGCTACGTGGGTGTGGAGGCGCAGGAAGACGACGGCGTGCCCTTCGAGGAGAAGATGGCCGAGCTGACCGCCACGCTCTACGAGCAGTTCGAGGAAGCCCATCGCCTGGAAGCCGAGATCAAAAAGAACCTGGAGGTGCTGGGGTATGGGGGGTGACATCAACGCCGCAACTGTCGCTACGACCTGGCTCTATAAACCGGTGTTCCCTGCGCATTGGAGGCGTAGCCCGCTCTATGCCCTAGGAGCTTGTCCGAGAATTGATACACATGAGATGTTAATCTCATGTGCATACGTTATTTGTACTTGACAGTATAGTGCCACGTTGATATGTTGTTCCTATGAGCGTTAGACTCATTTGGGGGAGCGGCACTATGATTCCATTCAAGATTGATCCGATTCAGTTCCGGCAACGGCAACTTTTTCCGACTTATATATTCGACCTGCTGCCCAAGGATCACCCATGTTTTGTTTTTGATGATATTTTTCAGATGCTCGACACATCCAGTGTGGAAGAGCAATACAGTCCTATTGGGCAGAGAGCTTATCCCCCAAGGAT